>DATKJS010000024.1:0-48202 GCA_035543515.1 Terriglobales bacterium
GGATCCGATCAGGCCGGCTTCCGCCCCGACCTCGCGAGCAGCCGCCCCACGAGGAACAGGACCGCCCCGACCGCGAGCACCCCGAGGCCGACGCTGTCCGCCTGCTCCGGCGTGACGTGGATCTCGTGCCACTTGGTGAGGGCCTCGGTCGTGATCCCGAACTCCGTCATGTAGCCGAGCACGGTCATGAAGAGGCCGTTGAAGAGGCCGAGGGCGCCGAGGAGGGTGACGAAGTTCCCGGCCCGCTCGAGGCCTCCCTGGGCCGCCTGCTCGGCCCGGTCGGCGAGCGGGCTGTGGGTCCGCCCGTAGAACCAGTAGATCATCATCCCCACGTCGAGCCAGACGAGGAAGCGCACCCACGTGGCGGCGCTCAGGCTCAGCATCAGGTAGAGGCAGGAGACGACGCCGAGCGTCGGGAAGAGGAAGCCGAAGGGCACGCGGAAGGGCCGGTGGGCGTCGGGCCGCTTGACGCGCAGCGTCATGACCGCCGAGCAGACGACCACGAAGGCGAAGAGGGTGCCGATGCTCGTCATCTCCCCGACCACGTTGATCGGGACGATCGCCGCGAAGAAGGCCACGACGGCGCCGGTGATGATCGTCGTGACGTAGGGCGTCCCGAAGCGGGGGTGGACCTTGCTCACCGCCGCCGGGAGCAGCCGGTCGCGGCTCATCGAGAAGAAGATGCGGGGCTGGCCCATCAGCATGACGAGGAGCACGCTGGTGATGCCGGCCACCGCCCCCGCCGAGATCAGGAAGGCCGACCAGTCCAGGCCGATGACGTGGAGCGCGTACGCGACCGGGGCGTTCAGGAAGGCCGTGCTCTCCGCGAGGGGGACGATCGGGACGCCGGGGAGGGCGGCCGCGCTCGTCCGGTACTGGGCGACCGGCATGATCCCGGCCAGGATCCCCGCGACGACGATGTAGAGGACCGTGCAGATGACGAGCGAGGCGATGATCCCGATCGGCAGGTCGCGCTTGGGGTTCTTCGTCTCCTCCGCCGTGGTCGAGACGGCGTCGAAGCCGATGTAGGCGAAGAAGATGATGGCCGCCCCGGCCATGACGCCCTTCCAGCCGAAAGGCATGAGCGGCTGGAGGTTGGCCAGACTGACGTGGCGGATGCCGAGGAAGACGAAGAGCAGGATGACGGCGATCTTGACCCCGACGATGACATTGTTGATCTTGGCGCTTTCCTTGATCCCGATGTACAGGATCCAGGTGATGAGCAGGGTGATGACGATGGCCGGCACGTCGACGACCCCGCCGGAGAGGACGATCTTCCCGGCGGCGTTGGTCGTGATGGGAGGCGTCAGGATGGCCTTGGGCAGCTTGACCCCGGCGCTCTGGATGAGCCCGATGAACGTCGTCGACCAGCCCGAGGCCACGGCGCTCGCCGCGACCAGGTACTCGAGCATGAGGTCCCAGCCGATGATCCAGGCGATGACCTCGCCGAAGGCGACGTAGGAGTAGGAATAGGTGGAGCCGGCGACCGGGAACATGCAGGCGAGCTCGGAATAGGTCAGGGCGCAGAAGCCGCAGGTGACGGCGGCGATGATGAACGATAGGAGGACGCCCGGGCCCGCCAGTTGGGCCCCCTGGCCCGTGGCGACGAAGATGCCCGTCCCAACGACGGAGCCGATGCCCAGCGCGGCCAAGTCGACGGCGGTCAGGTTCTTCTTGAGCTGCGAGTGCTCCGAGGCGTCGTCGATCTGCGCCGGAGTCTTGGTGATCCAGATGTTCATGCCGTGCCTCTCCTCGGGCGTTAAAGAGAGGCATTATACCCCAGCCGGGGCCAAAAGCAATCCCCCGTCGCCCGATGCGGCCGGCCCGTTTTGACTTGTCGCGCCCCGTGTGCTAATTAAGTCCCGATGAGGATCGTCGCCGTCGTCGGCCTGTCCGAGAGCGGGAAAACGCGGCTGCTGGCCGGCCTGATCGCCGAGTGCAAGCGCCGCGGCCTGCGGACGTTCGCCGTCAAGCACTGCGCCCACGGCTTTTCCCTCGACCTCGAAGGCAAGGACACCTGGGCCTACAGGCAGGCCGGGGCCGACGGCGTGGCCATGGTCTCGCCGCAGGACTGGGCGGTCGTTCGCAAGCTGACCGGGGGGGACGACCTGGCCGCCCTGGCCGCGCGGGCGTTCCCGGACGCCGACGTCGTCCTCATCGAGGGCGGCAAGCACGCCCGGGGCGTCCGGAAGGTCGAGGTCCTGAGGTCGGGCGTCCCCGGGATGGTTCAGACGCCGCCGGAGGAGCTCCTGGCCGTCGTGACCGACCGCGGAGCGCCGCCGGGGACGGCGGCGCCGGTGTTCGCGCCATCGCAGGCGTTCGAGCTCTGCGATTTGATCCTATCGGGAGGGGAGGGCATCATGCCGGAGATCAAGCTCGAAATCGACGGGAAGGACATTCCGCTGAACCCGTTCGTCCGGACGTTCATCGAGAACACGGTCCTGGGCATGGTCACGTCCCTGACCGGGGTCGGGGCGGCGCCGAAGCGGGTCGTCCTCGAGATCGACCGGGACGCGCCAGCCGCCGAGAGTCGCTGAAGCGCGCGTGACGGAGGGAGGAGCGTCGTGACGGATTCCCCGCTCGAATTCGCCAAGAAGTATTTCGCCCGGCGGGACCCGGTCGTCCTGGACGCCCTGCGCCGGAGCTCGGTCGGCATCGCCGGCGCGGGCGGCCTGGGCTCCACCGTGGCTGTCGCCCTGGCGCGGGCGGGCGTCGGCCGGCTCGTCATCGCCGATTTCGACCGCGTCGAGGCCTCGAACCTCAACCGCCAGCAGTACTTCGTCGACCAGGTCGGCCGGGTCAAAGTTGAGGCCCTCAAGGAGAACCTCCTGCGCATCAATCCCTTCTCCGTCTACGAGACGCACGAGGCCCGCGTCACGCGCCGCAACGCCGCCGCGATCTTCAAGGCGGTGGACGTCCTGGTCGAGGCGTTCGACAAGGCCGAGGCCAAGCAGATGCTGATCGAGGCATGCCTCCGCCGCTACCCCGGGCGGCCGATCGTGGCCGCGTCGGGGCTCGCGGGCTACGGAGGGACACGGAAGCTCCATGTGCGGAGGCTGGGCAATCTCTACATCTGCGGGGACGAGGCCAGCCAGTGCCCGAAGGGCGTCAGCCCGATGGCCCCGCGGGTCGGTGTCGTCGCCCACATGCAGGCCAATCTCGTCGTGGAGCTCCTGGTCAAGATGAGAGGTCGACATGATCAAGGTCAATGAGTATTTCGACGGCAATGTGAAATCGCTGGCCTTCCAGACGGCCGGCGGCCCGGCGACCATCGGCGTCATGGCCCCGGGCGAGTACGAGTTCGGGACGTCGACGGTCGAGGTCATGACCGTCATCAGCAGCCGGCTCACGGTCAGGCTGCCTGGGAGCGACAAGTGGAAGGACTACAAGGCGGGCCAGAGCTTCCGGGTCGACGCGAACAAGAAGTTCCAGCTCAAGGTCGCCGAGGATACCGCCTACCTGTGCCTCTATAAGTAACCGGTCCCGCCGCTTCGGCCGTCTATGCCGACTTGGCTCGCCGCACCTCGCGGCCTCAATATCTCCACCCCATGACGGCCCGGGCGAAGACGTTCATCAGGATCGGCACGGCGTAGATCACAGAAACCGCGATGACCTTCCTCTCGGTCGTCTTCAGGCTCAGCACGAAGATGATGGCCGCATAGAAGATGAAGTAGCCGAAGAGGAAGATCAGCCAGACCCCATCAGAGAATGCGGACACGGTCCTCACTCAAATGCTCCGTTGGGTCCACTCCCCGTCGACGAGGCGCCACATCTTGCCCGTGGGATTCTCGTTGCGGAGTTCGGCCGGCAGCCGTTCCGGCCTGACGTTGTCGTAGCAGTGGAGGGCGGCGAAGCGGGTCATCGCCGCCGGGATGCCGACGGCGGTGAAGCCGGGATGGCCGGTGGCGGGGTAGGGGCCGCCGTGGTTCATGGCCGGCGAGACGGCGACGCCGGTCGGCATCCTGTCGTTGAGGAGCCGGCCCACCTTCCGCCTGAGGCGCGGCTCGACCGCGGCATAGGCCGCGTCGTCGTCGCCTCCGGAGTGGCTGTAGATCGTCCCTGTGAGATGGCCCTCGAGCCGGGCCGCGATCTCCGTCATCTCACGGATATCTTTCGCCGTCACGACGAGCGACAGCGCGCCGAACGATTCGACCTGAAAGGCGGCGGGGTCGCGGAGGAACGCGCCGCCCGGCAGGCGGAAGAGCGTCGGCGGGAACCGGAAGCCCCGGCCGCCGGGCTCGCGGCCTCCCGCGACCAGCTCCGCCCCGGCTGCGGCCAGCCGGGCCGTCGCCTCCTTGAGGCCCTCGAGGACCCGCGGCCCGAGGAGCGTCGCGGCGCCGGCCTTCTCGAAGCCGTCCTTGACCGCGGTCAGGAACGCCCGGCCCGCGGCGTCGTCCACGACGACCGCCAGGCCGGGCTTGGTGCACATCTGCCCGGCCGAACTGAGGCACGAGTTGAAGAGCTCGCCGGCGACCGCCTCCCCCCGCTCCGCGAGGGCCCCCGGCAGGATGAAGACGGGGTTGGCGCTCGACATCTCGACGTAAACGGGCTTGCCGGCCCGGTCGGCGGCCTCCTTGATCCTCATCCCGGCCGCCCGGCTCCCGGTAAAGGCCGTGGCCCCGACCAGCGAGTGGGAGACGAGCTTCAATCCGTCCTCGGGCGCGAAATGGTAGAGGAGCTGGACTGCGGCGCCGGGCAGACCCGAGCCGCGGAGCGCCTCATGGGCGGCCTCGGCCAGGAGCCGGGCCGTCCCCGGATGCCCGGGATGGGCCTTGGCGACGACGGGATTGCCGGCGGCCAGGGCCGCTGCGAAGTCGCCCCCGCCGATGCCGTTGAAGGCGAAGGGGAAGTTGTTCGGCCCGATGACGATGACGGGCCCGCCGAGCGGGCCGAGTTTCGAGCGGATGTTGCGTTCCGGGTCGATCGTCGCCCGGCACCACGACCGCTCGCGCGCGGCCCGGGCGGCCTGGCGGAGCTGGTCGGCCGTGCGGGGAAATTCGACGGAGCGGAGGCGCGGCTCGACGGGCAGGGCCGTTTCGAGATGGGCGGTCTCGGCCAGCTCGTCCCGGCGCGCCTCGAGCTTCGCCGCGAACCCCTCCAGGAACGACGCCACGGCGTCAGGCCCCGACCGGGCCAAGCCGCCGACGGCCCGGGCGCCCGCGTCGATGGCGGCCTGGAGATCCGGCCAGGCGGAAACGGGATAGCGGTCCGGGAGCGGTTCGCCGGTCTCGGGGTTCAGCGCGGTGAACGATCCGGCCGGCGCGGCGGCCGGCCGCCATTCTCCGTTGATCAGGACCGGATTCACTATCAAACGAACCCCCCGTCCAATGTCATTCAGCGCCTGGCTTTCGGGCCGTCCGGATTCTCGACGAAGACCCGTCCGGATGTCAGCCGCCCGAGTAGATCGGCGAAACGACGACCCGGTCCCCCTCTTCGACCTTTTCGCCCGCGGCCGCGGCCCGGCCGTTCCGCGTGACGATCTTCGGCCTGGCCTTGTCGATGCCAACGAGGCCGAGGACCTCGTCGATCGTGGACGACGGCGGCACCTCGACCGCCTTCTCGCTGAACCCGTGGAGGTTCACGAACGGGCCGATGAGCTTGACGGTGACCTTCATCTCAGGCCAGCGAGCCGAACTTCTCGGCCGCGGCGGCCTCGGCCGAAAGGCCGAGCCGGGCGAGCGTGGCCTTGGTCGGGAAGCCGCGCCTGTCGTAGCCGCGGATGTCGTAGTAATGCTGCAGGAGGCCGTCGTACTTGTCGTATTCGAGGTGCTGTCCGGCGATCGGACCTTCCGTGTCCGCGTTCGCCGGGTCGAACCAGACCGCTGGCGGGTAATCCAGCCTCCGGTCGGAGGCCGGGAATTCGCGTAGCCAGAAGAGCTTGATCATGGAGTAGACGCGGTCGGAGACCTTCCAGAAATCGTCGAGCGTCCAGTCGATCCCGCTCACGGCCTTGAAGTACTTGGGGTAGTTGTCGAGGCTCCAGCCGAGCTCGATCCAGGGGAAGCGGCAGGCGACGATGTACTCGAAGAGGCCGCCGCGGATCCTCTGGAGGTCGATGACCTTCTGGGCCTTTTCGGGGCCGTAGGACTCGCGGGAGGTCTGCTTGAGTTCGAAGGTGATGACCCAGGACTCCTTGTGGTGGGCGCCGATGGGGCTGACGCCGAAGGCCAGGGCCATGCCCGGGATGAACTTGCAGTTGTAGGCGGCGACCTCGAGCCCCTTGACCTGCATGGCGTAGTCGATGGAGCCGCGGCCGAACGCCTGCGCGGCCCGCATCGAGCCCTCGGCCAGAAGGTTCCCGATCCTCCCCTGGCGCAGGGCGATGGCCGTCAGGACCTTCTTGAAGCCCTCTGCGTCGCCGAAGCGGAGGTCGCCGGACACGGCGCCGTGCTCGACCGCGTCGGCGTAGAAGCTGAGGACGCATCCGCCGGACATCGTATCGATGCCGTAGTCGTCGCACATGTAGTTCAGGGCGCCGATCGGGGGCAGGTCGAAGATCTCGAGGTTCGGGCCGAGGAGCCCGACGTTCTCGTAGTCGAGCTCGGACTCGCGGCCGAGGTCGTCGTGGATGGTGATCCCGCAGCGCATGGTGCAGTTCGGGCAGCCGTAGGTCGCGATGCGGGCGTTGTTCAGTCGCTCGCCGTCGCACTTCCAGGCGTCCGGGTGATGGGTCTTGCGGAAGTTCCGGACGGGCAGGGCCGCGACCTCGTTGCACCAGGCCAGGACGCCGGTCGTGCTCTGGATCGACCAGCCGGACTTCTTGTCCATCTCGTGGACCGTCCTCAGGTCGTCGGTGCCGAGCTTCTTCATGCCCGCCGCGTCCGCCTGGGGAATGGGCCTCGTGCCCTTGGCGACGATGGCCTTGAGCCGCTTCGAGCCCATGACCGCGCCCATGCCCGGCCGGCCGCCGGCGCGCCCCTCGAGGCTGCGGACGACGGCATAGCGGACCATGTTCTCGCCGCCCTGGCCGATGTTGAGGACGCCGACGCCCTTTCCGTACTTGGCGTAGATCCAATCGTTCGTCTCGTAGGTCCCCTTGCCCCAGACCTCGTCGGCGGGCAGGAACTCGACCTTGCCGTCCTCGATATAGAGCATGGTCGGCCGCTCGGCCCGGCCCTCGACGATCAGGGCGTCGTAGCCGCACTTCCTCAGGTGCTCGGTCATGCGCGTGCCGAGGTTGCCGTCCCCGTAGCCGCCGGTGATGGGCGACTTGGCGGCGACGACCGTTTTCCCGGTGTTCGGGGCCGGGATGCCGGCGATGGGGCCGACGGCGACGACGAGCTTGTTGTCGGGTCCGAGGGGGTCGATGCCGGGCGCGAGCTCGTCGTAGAGGATCTTTACTGCGAAGCCGCGGCCGCCGACCCATTTATGGGCAAATTTCTCGCCGAACGCCTCGACCTGGAACGTCTTCGTGGTCAGGTTGACCCTCAGGATCTGGCCGGTCCAGCCGTTCATGATGATGCCCTCCGGTCGGATAAAAATCCGCTGACAATCGTATCCGGAGCGGACGGCGGAGTCAAGGGGAAAGGGCCTCAGGTCCCGGAGAGAACTCTCGGCGGACACTTTCCGTATGATATTCTGTATAATAGGGCCTGGATAGCCGGGGAGCCCCCCGGGAAAGGAGTGACGACATGGCCAAGAAGCTCTACCGGTCGACCGGCCAGAAGATGCTGGGCGGGGTTTGCGGCGGCCTGGCCGAGTACTTCGACATGGACGTCTCCCTGGTCCGCCTGATCTTCGTCGCCGTCTGCCTGGTGACCGCCATCCTCCCCATGGTCCTCTTCTACTTCATCGCCTGGATCGTCGTCCCCCTCGAGCCGCGCAAGCCTTAGGGGAAGGGCGCGCCCCGGTTGACTTACCGGGGGTTATTCGGTATAAACGACTCGGCTTCCGATTATGGGTATGAAGAGCGCCCTGGACATCCCTTTCAAGCATATCGCCGTCGAGGGCGTCTTCAGGTCCCGGAAGACCCAGCTGGCCAATATCCTGGCCCAACGGATTGGCGGCAAGGTCGTCTTCGATCACGTCGGCAACCCCTACCTCAAGGACTTTTACAACGAGAAAGAGGGGTCCTCCTTCCTGACCCAGCTCGTCTTCCTGGCCAACCGCTACAACCAGCAGGTCCGGCTCCTCCAACGGGACCTGTTCGTCGACCGGATCATCTGCGACTACCTCTTCGAGAAGGACAAGATCTACGCCTACCAGACCCTCTCCGACGACGAGCTTCTCGTCTACGAGAAGATCTACGGCATCCTCTCCGAGCGCGTCCCCAAGCCCGACATGGTCATCTACCTTCAGGTTTCCCTGGCGACCCTGACCCGGCGGATCGCCAAGGAGGGCGACGCCGTCGAAAAGAACATCTCGGAGAAGTATCTCGAGGACATCGTCGAGGCCTTCGATTACTTCTTCTTCAACTACCAGGCGGCGCCCCTGCTCGTCGTCAAGGCCGACGACCTCGATTTCAGCCGCGAGGACGACGTCCAGGACCTCATCGCGCAGGTCCGGGACATGAAGAAAAGCTCGCTCTATTACGTCCCCCAGAGCTACGGGACCAAGGCCCCGAAGAAGACCTGAGGGGACACGGCTCGGACCCTGCGGAGCGCGGGGCCGGGACCAAGCCGCGAAGACGGCGGCAGCGACTTTACCTCCATCCCGCCGCAGGCGGGAGGGGGAGAAAGGACGGAAGATGCCGGAACTTGCGACGCAGCGCGTCACCATCCCCTCCCTCCGGGCCCGGAAGGCCGCCGGCCCGAAGATCGTCTGCCTGACGGCCTATGACCACCCCACGGCGGCGATCCTGGACGAGGCCGGGGTCGACCTCGTCCTGGTCGGCGACTCCCTGGGCATGGTCGTCCTGGGGTACGAGACGACCGTCCCCGTGACCATGGACGAGATGATCCACCACACCAAGGCCGTGACCCGGGCCGTGCGGCGGGCCCTCGTCGTCGGCGACATGCCCTATTTCTCGTTCCACCTCGGCGCCGACGAGACGGTCCGCAACGCCTCGCGCTTCCTCAAGGAGGCGGGCGCGGCGGCGGTCAAGATCGAGGGCGCCTCGAAGAAGCGGCTGCGCCTCGTCGAGGCCATGGTCGAGGCCGAGATCCCGGTCATGGGCCACGTCGGCCTGACCCCCCAGTCCATCCACGGGCTCGGCCAATTCAAGGTCAGGGGCAAGGAACCCGAGGAGGCGCGGCGGATCGTCGAGGACGCTTCGAACCTGGAGAAGGCGGGGGCCTTCTCCGTCGTCCTCGAGTCCGTGCCGCTCGAGGTCGCGAAGACCGTGACCGAGAGCGTCGGCATCCCGACCATCGGCATCGGGGCCGGGCCGTATTGCGACGGCCAGGTCCTCGTCGTCCACGACATGCTCGGGTACTCCACCGGCTACCTGCCGAGGTTCGTCCGGAAGTACGCCGACCTCCACGCCACGATCAGCCGGGCGGTCAGGGAGTACGCCGCCGACGTCCGGGCCGGCCGCTTCCCGGACGACGCGACCTCCTACCATCTCAAGCCCCCGGCGGCGGCCGGGGCCGCGACGGAGCCTGCGCCGCGCTTGAAAAAAAGGGCGAAGGCATGAAGCTCGTGACGAGCGTCGCCGGGATGAAGGCGCTCGCCCGGCAATGGCGGAAGGACGGCGAGACGATCGGCCTCGTCCCGACCATGGGCTATCTTCACGAGGGGCACCTGAGCCTGGTCCGGGAATCGAAGAAGCGGTGCGACGTCACGGTCGTCAGCATCTTCGTCAACCCCACCCAGTTCGGGCCCAACGAGGACTTCAAGAAATACCCGCGCGACCTGGCCAAGGACTCGGCCTACCTGGAGAGAGCCGGCGTCGATGGCCTCTTTTGTCCCGACGCCGCCGAAGTCTATCCTCCCGGCTACCGCACCTACGTCGAAGTCGACGGCCTCGGGGACAAGCTCTGCGGCCGGTCCCGGCCGGGGCACTTCCGCGGCGTCGCCACGGTCGTCCTCAAGCTCTTCGACATCGTCGGACCGGACTTGGCCTTCTTCGGCGCCAAGGACGCCCAGCAGGTCCTCATCATCCGCAGGATGGCCGCAGACCTCGACCTCGACGTCGAGGTCGTGACCTGCCCCCTCGTCCGCGAGGCCGACGGGCTGGCCCTGAGCTCCCGGAACGCCTATCTCTCGGCCGAGGAACGGAAGGCCGCCCTGGCCCTCTCGACGAGCCTGCGTTGGGCGGAGAAGGCGGTCCGGGCGGGGGAGAGGGACGCCGGCCGGCTCGTCGCCGGCATCCGTTCGATCCTCGAAGCGGAGCCGCTCGCCCGGGTCGATTACGTCGCGGCCGTCGACCCGGAGACGCTGGAGCCCGTGTCCGAGCTCCGCGGCGAGGTCCTCGTCGCCCTGGCCGCCTATTTCGGGACGACGCGCCTCATCGACAATACCCGCGTCCGCGTTTGAAGGGAGCGAACGCGGGCCAGGGAGATCCGTTAATCCAGCGCCCCGCCGCGCAGGAAAAAGTACCCCGCGGTGATGAGGAAGATGACGATGGTCAGGACGAAGATCGTCATCCCCAGCGCCGTGGCATACCGCATGAACGACTTATAGACCCGGACGACGAGGACCTTGAGGACGACGACGGCCAGCAGGAACGCGGCCAGGACGAAATGGAAAACGCTCCGCACGGTCAGGCCCTCGCCGAGCTCGCGCAAGAAGCCCGCGCCCAGGATGGCGAGGGGCACGAGCAGGACGAGGAAGGCGATGCCGGACGCCCGGTGGAGCTTGCGCAGGCGGACGGGATCACCCTTCGGCTCGCCCTTCCCCATCAGCGCCATCATGCTGAAGAACGAGGTCAGCGCGGCGCCCAGAAAAACGACGGCGATGAGAGACTTGAGCAGGTAATCCGACATCTGTCCCCTCCCTTGCCCTTCGCCGGCGCGGGCCCTCGGCGCCCGGGCCGGCGCGCGTCGCGCCGCCTCAGTCGAGATGGTAGTTCGGCGCCTCCTGGGTGATGACCACGTCGTGGACGTGGCTCTCCCTGAGGCTGGCCTGGGTGATCTTGATGAACTCGGCCTTGTCCTTGAGCTCCTCGATCGTCCGGCACCCGGCGTAGCCCATGCCCGCCTTGAGCCCGCCGACGAGCATCTGGACGATGGCCATAGCGCTCCCCTTGTAGGGGACGCGGCCCTCGATGCCCTCGGGGACGAGCTTGTCCGTGCCGGCCTGCGCGTCCTGCATGTAGCGGTCAGAGCTCTTGCCTTCCTTCATGACCGAAATGGAGCCCATGCCGCGGTAGAGCTTGTAGGCCCGGCCCTGGTACATCACGACCTCGCCGGGCGATTCCTCGGTCCCGGCCAGCAGGTTGCCGAGCATGACCGAGTCGGCCCCGGCCGCGATGGCCTTGGTGATGTCGCCCGAGTACTTGACGCCGCCGTCGGCGATGACCGGGACGCCTTTCGGACCCGCCACCCTGGCCACGTCGGCGATGGCCGTGACCTGGGGGATGCCGGCGCCGGTGATGACCCGCGTCGTGCAGATCGAGCCCGGGCCGACGCCGACCTTGACGCCGTCGACGCCCAGGCCGATGAGGTCCTCGGCCGCCCGGGCCGTGCCGACGTTCCCGGCGACGAGCTCCTGGTCGGGGAACTCCTTGCGCAGGAGCGCGACCGTCTCCAGGACCCGCTCGGAATGGCCGTGGGCGTTGTCGACGACGAGGACGTCGCACTTGGCGGCGACGAGGGCCTTGGCCCGGTCGAGGCGGTCGGGCCCGACGCCGACGGCCGCGCCGACCCGCAGCCGGCCCAGGCTGTCCTTGGCCGCGTCGGGGTATTGGATCTTCTTGAGGATGTCCTTGTAGGTGATCATCCCCTTGAGGTGGCCGGCATCGTCGACGACGAGGAGCTTCTCGATCTTGTGCTTGTGGAAGACGAGCTCGGCGTCCTCGAGGGAGGTGCCGACGGGCACCGTCACGAGCTCCTTGGTCATGACCTTCTCGATGGCCAGGCTGAGCCGGCTCTCGAAGCGGATGTCGCGGTTGGTCAGGATGCCGACGAGCTTGTTCCGCTCGTCGGTGATGGGGAGGCCGGAGATGCGGTGCTCGCGCATCACTTCCAGGGCCTTGCCGATCCTGTCCTGCGGCCGCAGGGTGATGGGCTCGACGATCATGCCGCTCTCGTGGCGCTTGACCTTGTCGACCTCCTCGGCCTGGGCCTCGATGGTCAGGTTGCGGTGGATGACGCCGAGCCCGCCCTGCTGGGCGACGGCGATGGCCATGCGCGACATCGTCACGGTGTCCATGGCCGAGCTGATGATGGGGATGTTGAGGGGAATGCGGCGGGTGAGGCGCGTCGTCACTCGGGCGTCGGCCGGGACGACCCCCGACCTGGCCGGGACGATGAGGACGTCGTCGAAGGTGAGGGCCTCGCGGATGGCGTCTTTGAGCATGCTCGTGCCTCCCTCAGTGTTTCTTGCGCTTGCCGGGGATCGTGGAGCGGGCCTGCTTGGCCCTCTGCCCGGTCGGCCCCTGCGGCTGCTGGTAGTAGACCGGAGCCTGGCGCCGGACGGGGACGGGCTGCTCGACGACGGGCTGGATGAGGAAGATGTAGCGCAGGGCGTCCTCCTCGATCCGGTCGAGCATGGACTGGAACATGTCGAAACTCTCCCGCTTGTACTCGATGAGGGGGTCCCGCTGCCCGTAGCCCCGGAGGCCGATGCCTTCCTTGAGATAGTCCATCTCGAGGAGGTGGTCCTTCCACTGGGAGTCGATGACCTGGAGGAGGATCATCCGCTCGAACTCCCGCATGAAGGGGCCCAGCGTCTTCTCCTTGGCCTCGTAGAGCCCCCGCAGCGCGCCGGCGAGCTTGTCCTGGAGGTCCTCGTAGCCGACCGACGCCCAGTCGATGCCGAGCGTCGCGATGTCGAGCCCGAACTGGGCCAGGACGGCCTTGGCCAGGGCCTCGCGGTCCCAGTCGTCGGGCGACTTGTCCTTGTTTGCGTAGGTGTCGAGCATCCACTCGACGATCGTGTCGACGAGGTCGAGGAAGTACTGCCGGAGGTCCTTGCCCTTGAGGATCTCCTTGCGCTGGGTGTAGATCGTCTCCCTCTGCTTGTTCATGACGTCGTCGTACTCGAGGAGGTGCTTGCGGACGGTGAAGTTCTGGCCCTCGACCTGCTTCTGGGCGCGCTCGATGGCCCGCGTGATCATCCTGTGCTCGATGGGGACACCCTCGCTCATGCCGATGCGGGCCATGAGCCCCGAGATCCGCTCGCTGCCGAAGATCCGCATCAGGTCGTCCTCGAGGGACATGTAGAAGCGCGACGAGCCCGGGTCGCCCTGGCGGCCGGCGCGGCCGCGGAGCTGGTTGTCGATGCGGCGGGACTCGTGGCGCTCGGTGCCGATGACATGAAGCCCGCCGAGAGACACGACCTTGTCGTGCTCCTCCTGCGTGACCTTCGTCGTCTCGGCCACGGCCTTGTCGAGCTGTTCCGGGGTGACCTTGGCCAGGTCGGCGCCGGTGCGCTTCAGCTGCTCGCGGGCCAGGTATTCCGGGTTGCCGCCGAGGAGGATGTCGACGCCGCGGCCGGCCATGTTCGTGGCGATGGTCACGGACCCGAGGCGTCCGGCCTGGGCGATGATCTGGGCTTCCATCTCGTGGTACTTGGCGTTGAGGACGACGTGGCGGACGTTCTTCTTGCGGAGGAGGTTGCTCAGGTGTTCCGACTTCTCGATGGAGATCGTGCCGACGAGGACGGGCCGGCCCTTCTCGTTGCTCTCGATGATCTCGGCCGCGGCCGCCTCCCACTTCTCCTTGCCCGTCCGGTAGATGAGGTCCTGGAACTCATGCCGGATGAGGGGCTTGTTGGTCGGGATCTCGACGACGCCCAGGCCGTAGATGTGCCGGAACTCTTCGGCCTCGGTCGCCGCGGTGCCGGTCATGCCGGCCAGCTTCTTGTACATGCGGAAGTAATTCTGGAAGGTGATCTGGGCCAGCGTCTGGTATTCCTCCTCGACCTTGACCCGCTCCTTGGCCTCGAGGGCCTGGTGGAGCCCGTCGCTGTACCGGCGGCCGGGCATCAGGCGGCCGGTGAACTCGTCGACGATGACGACCTTGCCGTCCTGGATCATGTAGTCGACGTCCCGCTTGAAGAGGTAGTGAGCCTTGAGGGAGGTGTTGACGGCGTGGACGAGGTCCATGTTCGAGAGGTCGTAGAGGTTCGTGACCCCCAGGATGTGTTCGGCCTCGGCGACGCCCGGCTCGATGAGCGAGATCGTCCGCGTCTTCTCGTCGACGGTGAAGTGCTTCTCCTTCTGGAGGCGGCGGACGACGCTGTCGACCTTGTAATAGAGAGCCGTCGACTCCTGGGTCGGGCCTGAGATGATGAGGGGGGTGCGGGCCTCGTCGATGAGGATCGAGTCAACCTCGTCGACGATGGCGTAGTTGAACTCGCGCTGGACGAGGTCGGCCAGGCGGAACTTCATGTTGTCGCGGAGGTAGTCGAAGCCGAACTCGTTGTTCGTGCCGTAGGTGATGTCGGAGCGGTAGGCGGCCTGGCGCTCGGCGTCGCCGAGGTCGTGCTGGATCGTCCCGACGGAGAGGCCGAGGAAGCGGTAGATGGCCCCCATCCATTCCGTGTCGCGCTTGGCCAGGTAATCGTTGACGGTGACGATATGGACGCCCTGGCCGCCGAGGGCGTTGAGGTAGGCGGGGAGGGTGGCGACGAGCGTTTTTCCTTCGCCCGTCTTCATCTCGGCGATCATGCCCTCGTGGAGGACGACGCCGCCGACGAGCTGGACGTCGAAGTGCCTCATCTTCGTCGTGCGGCGGGAGGCCTCGCGGACGACGGCGAAAGCCTCGATCAGGATGTCGTCGAGGGGGGCGCCCTGGGCGAGCTTCTCCCGGAACTCGGCCGTCTTGGCCATGAGCTGGGCGTCGGAGAGGGGCTGGATGCGGGGTTCGAGAGCGTTAATGGCGGCGACGAGCGGCTGGATTTTTTTCAGGGTCCGCTCGGTCGGGGAACCGCGGAGTTTGCGCTTGATCCACTGTAACATTTACTATCTTTTATCAGAAACCCCCCTGGAAGTCAATTTTGGCCGGGGAAACCCTCGTGAGAGGCGCGCGCGTCGGCCCGGGGCTTGACGGGGCCCTCCGGCGGCGGTAGAGTCGGGCCATGCAGAGAGCGCTGGCGGTTGCCGCCCTGGCGGCGGGCCTCCTGATCGCCTGGGTGGATTCGCGCCCGGGCTGGGGCGACGCAGGGATGACGGCCGCCGCGGTCGTCGCCGCCTCTCCTCAAACAACAGGGAAGAGTGGCCGCGATTATATGTACATTTGTACAGACGCCGGCGCCGGGGGCTACGAGGCCTTCCCGGACGTCTGCCGCCTGAAGGACGGGCGGCTGATGTGCGTCTTCTATGCCGGCTACGCGCACGTCAGCCTGCCGAGCGCCAAGTGGCCGAAAGGCGGCCGCATCTGCTATTGCACCTCCGCTGACGAGGGACGGACCTGGAGCCCGGCGCGCGTGCTCTATGACGGCCCCGACGACGACCGCGACCCGTCCATCGTCCAGCTTCCGTCGGGGAGGCTCCTCTGCAATTTCTTCTCGCTCCGCGCCAAGAAAGTCGACCCTGCCGCCTATGACGGCCTGGGCTCATGGCTCGTCGACTCCGGCGACGCCGGGAAGACCTGGGGCGCGCCTCGCCGGATCGCGCCCGACTACTATTGCAGCTCGCCCATCCGAGTCCTCCCGGACGGCCGGCTGATGCTCGGCCTTTACCGCGAGGAGAAGGACAAGAGCTGGGGCGCCGTCGTCACCAGCGCGGACGACGGGGAGACCTGGGGGCCGGTCGTCGACATCCCGAACGGCGGCTGGAAGCTCGACGCCGAGACCGATGTCATCGCCCGGCCCGACGGGACGATCCTCGCCGTCGAGCGCGAGCCGTCGACCTCGATGTGCTATTCTATTTCGACCGACGGCGGCCGGACCTGGAGCGTCTCAAAGCCGCTCGGCTTCCGAGGGCACTGCCCCTATCTTCTCCGCACCCGCGACGGCATCCTCGTCCTGGCCCACCGCCTGCCGCAGACATCCCTCCACTGGAGCCTTGACGACGGCCGCACCTGGAGCGAGAACGTCCTCGTCGACGATGTCATCGGCGCCTATCCCTCCATGATCGAGCTTAAGGACGGCTCGGTGCTTATCGTCTATTACGAGGAAGGGCAGGGATCGAACATTCGCGCCCGGAAGTTCCGGGCAAGCGTTTCGGGCATCGAATGGCTCTCCTTCGCCGACGACCGCCCGGTCGAAGCGCCGACCCTCCAGGCCGGGTGGGGTCTGCCGCCGGTTCGCGTTTCGAGGGACGGCGGCCGCTGGAAGATCGCCGGCGAGCGGCGGACGGTCGAGCTCGACCCCGCCGGCCTGCGGCTTGCCGTTCGAGCGGGGACGGCGTCCTGGGCGACGCTCACCTCGAGCGAAGGCGACCTCACGGTCCGGCACGCAGGCCGCGACCTCAAGCTCGCCCTGGCTTCCGCCTCGGACGTGAAGACCCTCCCGCACCGGACGGGCTTCCAGACGGGCGTTTCTGTCGAGCTCGGCGGCTTCCGGGCCTCGGGCGAGCCGCTCGACCTCCGCCTCGAGCTCTTCGTCGGGCTCGACGGCAAGGACGAGGATGTCGTCTGCCGCGTCGCCGCCTCGGACGGCGCCGACCGCCTCCGCGAGCTCTGCTGGCCCGCCGGTTTCGAGCCGCGGGATTTCGACGCCACGGTCGTCCCGTTCATGCAGGGCATGCTCCTTCCCAAGGACTGGCCGCGCAAGGTCTGGCTCTACGACCCCGTCTCGTACGGCCGCGGGCTATACATGCCGTGGTGGGGCTACCAGCAGGCGGGCGGGGCGGCGCTCGTCCTCGTCGAAACTCCCGACGACGCCGGCTGCCGCTTCGAGCACCCGGCCGGCGGCCCGACGCGGATCGACGTTCGCTGGCTCCACTCGCTCGGCCGCTGGTCCTACCCGCGGCGCGTGCGACTCGCCTTCATCGACCGCGGTGACTACGTCGACCTCGCCAAGCGCTACCGGCGCTATGTCATCGAAACCGGCAATTTCGTATCGCTCAAAGAGAAGATCGCCCGCAACCCGCTCGTCGGCCGGCTCATCGGCGCTCCCGTCGTCCACACGAGCATCCTCAACCATATCCAGCCGACGTCGAGCTATTACGACAAGAAGGACCCGGCCAAGAACCACCAGCTCGTGACCTTCGACGGACGGGTCACCGAGCTCCGCGGCCTGGCGGCCAAAGGGGTCGGCCGGGCCTATGTCCATCTCGACGGCTGGGGCTTCCGCGGCTACGACAACCTTCACCCCGACCCGCTGCCGCCGTGCCCGGAGGCGGGCGGCTGGGACGGCATGAAGCGCTTCGCCGACGCCTGCGACTCGCTCGGCTTCGTCTTCGCCATCCACGACCAGTACCGCGATTATTACCTGGACGCGGCCTCCTATAGTCCGCGGAACGCCGTCATGAACGAGGACGGCGGCCACACTTTCCATAGCACGTGGTTCGGCGGGCCCCAGACGTTTCTCTGTCCGAGCCTCGTCGCGGGGCACGTGAAAAAGAACCACGGCGCGATCCTCGCCCACGGGGTCAAGTTGCGCGGGGCCTACCTCGACGTTTTCTCGGTCGTCCCCCCAGAGGAGTGTTATAGCCCCGAGCATCCCGTGACCAGGACCGAGTGCTTGGCGGACCGGGCGGCCGGGCTCGACTTCGTCCGGTCGTGGGGCGGCGTCGTCTCGAGCGAGGAGCCGGCCGATTGGGCCGTGCCGCACCTCGACCTCGTCCACCACGGCCCGTTCGCGCTCGACCCCGACCCGGGCCGCGGTCCGGCCATGGGCATCCCCGTGCCGCTCTTCGACCTCGTCTACCATGACGCGCTGCTTCTGCCGTGGTCGCTCGGAAAGGGGGCCTGGGGCATTCCCGAGACCGACCTTGGATTCCTGCACGGGCTCGGCCACGGGGGGCTGCCGTACCTGTCGATCGACCCCGCGGCCGAGGAATTAGACCAGGTCCGGACGATGTGCGCCCTCAACGCGCGGGTCGGACTCCTCGAGCTCGTCAGGCACGAATTCCTGGACAGGACTTGGCGCCGCCAGCGGTTCACTTACTCGGATGGGACGACGGTGACGATCGACCTGGACAGCGGCAAGTTCGAGGTCGCGCCCGCGCTCGCCGTCCCGGCCGCGATCAAGTGACCGCCGCCGCGACGGAGCCGCTGCGGCCGCCCCGCTACCGCGGCTTCCTGAACGACAGGCAGTACAGGTCGCCGCCGGCGATGTCCTTGACCCGGACCTCCTGCATCCCCGGGGGGAGCAGGTCGACGGGCGCGGCGATGGCCTTCTCGCGCCGCCCGTAGAACCTCTCCGTCACCGGGAGCTTTTCGTACTTGGCGGCAAGGGTCTCGTTCTCGTCGCCGACGACGAACTTGGTCCCCGGCTTCGCCACGCGGACCATCTCGCGGAGGGCGACCGCCCGGTCGTTGAAGAAGTTGATGCCGCCGAAATGGAAGACGACGTCGAACGCCTCGTCCCGGAAGGGCAGGCGCTCCGCGGCGCCTTGGCAGAGCGACAGGTCGATCTTCCATCGGGCCGCGTGGCGCCGGCACTGTCTCAGCATGCCCCACGAGATATCGAGGCCGACGTATCTCGCCTCGCGGGGCAGGAAGCGCAGATTCCGACCCGTGCCGACAGACACTTCCAGGACGAGGCTCGCGGGCGCGACCTCGAGCTCGTCGAGATATTCCCGCAGGCGCGCTTCGACGCTCATCCCTTTCCAGCGGGAGTAGAGCCAGGTGGACAGGTCGTAGAACGGCGCGAACCGGTCGTACATGGACTGGTATTTCCGGTTGGGGCCAGAGACGTCCCCTTCGGAGAGGAAGACCGGGATGCCGTCCCGGACCGGGAAGCGCCGGCCCGTTCTCGGATTGACCAGGAACTCCCGGGCGCGGCCCCCCGGACCGAGTCCGGTCGCGAGGTCCAGCGGGTCGTGCGTGGACGGGTCGCATAGCACCGAGAGGAGATCGGGCTTCATCATTCGACTCCGCTGTCGTTGCGTCCCGCGTCCGGAGGCGGGCCGGGGCGCGCCCCCGCCTCCGCGCGTCGCCTATCTCCGGCCCAGGATCTCGTCGACGAGCGGTTTGGCGTCATAGACCTTGAGCAAGGCCTCGATGATGCCCTGGCCGTGGACCATGACCGAGCGCGAGACCTTGTCCTCGTAAACGAAGCGCGTCGGCAGGGACTGGATGTTCCCGTCGAAGAGAACGCCGACGAACTCGCCCTTCCGGTTGACGAGCGGCGAGCCGGAGTTGCCGCCGATCGAGTCGGCCGTGGCCACGAAATTGAGGGGCGTCGTCAAGCGCACGGCCGCCCGCTTCTTGAGGAAGCTCTCGGGCAGGACATAGGGGTCCTTGTTCGCCGCCTTGTCGGACTTCTCGTACATCCCGGCGAAGGTCGTCTCGAAGGGGACCTTCCTGCCGTTCTCGATGTAGCTCTTGACCGTCCCGAAGCTCAGGCGAAGCGTGCCCGTCGCGTCGGGCGGGATGGACGTCCCCTCGAGCTTGAACAGGACCTGGGCGATGCGGGCGCCGTTGCGCGTCTCGACGGCGTCGACCCCCTTCTCGTAGCGGGCCCGCAGTCCCCGCGAGACGGGGTCGACGAGCAGCGCCAGCTTGATCATCGGGTCCGGACACTGGTAGACGGCCTCGAGCCCGCCCTCGACGAGCTTCTTCCTGAAGGCGACGTCCTTGAGCTTCGTCCCGGCGACGAGCTCGCGGGCCACGTCCTGAGGGGAGCGGCCGCCGAGAATCCACTTCGTCTCCTGCCAGTCGCCGAGCTCCTCCTGGAGCTGGGCCAGGGAGTCCGCGAGCTTGAGCGTCTCGAACTCGTCGTAGATCGGGGCGGGGGAGAGGATCGCTCGCTCGACGGAGGGCAGGCCGGCGTCGCGATATTCGCGGAGCCGGTCCGAGTTCGGCTTGGGCTTTTCCATGGCCAGCCGGACGATGCTCCGGGCGATATTGAAGTAGGTCGTGTAGAACCCGTTGGCGCGCTCGAAGAAGACCATGGGCTTGTAGAACGAAGCGTAGGCCTTCTCGGCGGCGGCGACCTCATCCCAGGCGCCGCCGAACGGCTTCTCGAGGTCGGGGTTCTTGGCCACGGCCGCGCGCAGGCCCTGCTCTTCCTTGAGCTTCTTTCCCATCAGGGCCTTGTCGAGCAAGCCCGACTGGTAGCCGACCGTCGCCTTGAGGCTGTTCTCGATGCCGAAGAGGTTGCGCAGGGCGATGCGGGCCTGCTCCTCACCCTTCTTGCCGTACTCGTGCATGTAGGCCTGGCGGCGTTTGAGGTTGGCGATATTGAAGGGATAGCTCGTGTCGCGGAGGAACTCGAGCTGGGCGTAGGTCAGGAGGCGGCCGGTCGAGCCGGGGTGGCCGGAGCAGAAGAGGAGGTCGCCCTCCCTGATCCCGACCGTCGACCACTTAATATAGTTGCCGCTCTTGAGCGGCTGGCCGTTCTCGTAGATGCGGAAGAGGGTGATGTCGAGGTCGTAGCGGGGGTAGGTGAAGTTGTCCTGGTCGCCGCCGAAGAAGGCGATGGCGTACTCCGGGGCGAAGACGAGCCGGACGTCGTTCAAGAGCTTGTACTTGTAGAGGTGGTACATGCCGCCGGCGTAGAGGGTGACGACGACGCCGCGCAGGCCGCTCTTTTCCGTCGTTTCCTTCTCGAGCGCGGCGATGACCTTGCCGCGGGCCTCGGCGGCCTCGACCGGCGTCATGCCGGGCTTCTCGGCGCCGAGGACCTTGTCCGTGACGTCCTCGATCTCCTGGAGGACACGGAGCTCCATGCCGGGGACCTTGAGCTCCTCGGCCCGGGTCCGGGCGTAGAAACCGGTCTTCATCAGGTCGCGGTCCTTGGTCGAGAGGTTCTGGACGGCGCCCTGGCCGACGTGGTGGTTCGTCAGGACGAGCCCTTCCGGCGAGATGAAGGAGCCGGAGGCGCCGCCGAACGAGATCGAGGCCAAGCGGAGATGGTCCATGAACTCCTGGGTCATGGCGAACCCGTACTTCTTCTGCAGGATGTCCTTGGGCGGCTTGTTGAAGAGCCACATCCCCTCGTCGGCGACAACCGGGAGGGCGAGGAGGACGGCCAGCAGGACGGCCGGAAAGAACTTCCTGAAAGCGGGCTTGTTCATGCGTCACGGCTCCTTTTGCGGGAATGAAGCCGTATTATGCCGCAGCCGCCGGGAAAATTCAAAGCCGGCGCCCAATGGCTTTCCCGGGCCGCCGTCGATAGGTTAGAATGAAAGAGGGACTGTCCCCCTGAGGGACGGCCCCTCTTTGGCGCGAGAGCCCGCGCTCGCCTGTCTCCGCCGTCCGTTCGGGGAGCCCCTCGAGCGGCAAATCCGGGCCCGAAGGAGGGAACGATGCCGAAGGTGCGCATGATCATCCTGGCGGTGGCCGTCCTGGCGAACGGCCTCGCCGCCCAGTTCGCCGTCGACCAGCTCAGCCGGCCGGGAAATTACGAATCGCGCCGCGCCTCGAGCTACGACCGGACCGGCGCGAACCACGATTACCGGTCGCTCAAGCCCGGCGAAACGCTGGATCTCTTCTCCGAAGCCGGCCCCGGCGAGATCCGGCACATGTGGATCACCATGGCCACCGGCGAGGCCTACCACCTGAAGAAGGTCGTCCTGCGCATGTCCTGGGACGGGGAGGCCGAGCCGAGCGTCGAGGCGCCCATCGGCGATTTCTTCGGCCTCGGGCTCGGCACATACGCCGTCTACCATTCGGCCCTGCTCGTCGTGGCTCCGGACAAGGCCCTCAATTGCTATTTCCCGATGCCCTTCGCCAAGTACGGCCGGGTCACGGTCACGAATGAAGGCAGCCAGGAGATCACGGACTTCTACTGGAACATCGACTGGGTGAAGCTCCCGGCCCTCCCGCCGGGGACGGCCTATTTCCACGCCCAGTACAGGCAAGCCGCGCCGTTCCACGGCTGGTACAAGGGGAACTTCTATAGCAACGATTTCTCCGAAGCGCGCCGCGACCCGCGTTGGCAGAATGTCTCGGGCAAGGACAACTACGTGTTCTTCGAGGCCCGGGGCGACGGCCACTTCGTCGGCGTGACGCTCTCGGTCTTCGAGAACCAGTGGGGCGGCTGGAACGAGGGCGACGAGATGATCTGGGTCGACGGCGAGGCCGAGCCGCGCATCCACGGCACGGGAGGGGAGGATTACTTCAACGGGGCTTGGGGGTTTTCGCAGCTCTATTCGTTCCCGCTCGTCGGGCTGACCGAGTTCCACGGCTGGGAGCCGGGGGGACGCTTCTCCAACTTTCGGTTCCACCTCGAGGCGCCCGTGCGGTTCCACAAGTCGATCAAGGTCACCATCGAGGACGGCCACGCCAACCTGCGCTCCGATAACCTCTATTCCGTGGCTTACTGGTACCAGACGGAGCCGCACGCGAAGTTCCGGGCGTTGCCGCCGGTCGAGGCGCGCATCCCGAAGTTCTGCGCCGTCGGGGGCCCGGGGCAGGACAAGAACATGAAGTAAGGCCTCCCGCGAGGCGCGACGGGGTCAGCGGCCGCCCAGCTTATCGATGAGGGAGCGGGCGAGCCTTTGGCCGATGGCCGAGGCCAGTTCTTCCGAGGCCGCCGCCCGGATCTTCTCGACGCTCCCGAATCTCTCGAGCAGGGCCGCTCTCTTCTTCGGGCCGAGGCCTGGGATGCCGTCGAGCTCGGAGGCGAAGCTCCGCTTCTCGCGCCGACCCCGGTGGAACGTGATGGCGAAGCGGTGGGCCTCGTCGCGTATGGCCTGGATGAGCTTCAGGGCCGGCGAGGTCCGCTCGAGCCGGATCCCGTCCAGGTGCGACGGCGTGAACAGGGTCTCCTCGCGCTTGGCGATCGAGACGACGGGGAGGCCGGCGAGGCCGAGTCCGGACAGCGCTTTTGCGGCGGCCGCGAGCTGGCCCTTGCCGCCGTCGACCATGATCAGGTCGGGGAGAGGCAGGTTTTTGTCGAGAAGCCCGCGATAGCGCCGACCGATGACCTCTTCTAGGCTCGCGACGTCGTTGGGGCCTTCGACCGTCCGGACCTTGAACTTCCGGTAGCCGTCCTTGTCCGGCCGGCCGCCGGAGAACACGACCATCGAACCGACTGATTCCTGCCCGCCCGTATTCGAGATGTCGAAGCCCTCGATGCGCCCGGGAGGCGCGGCGAGGCCTAGGACGCGCCGGAGCTCCTCGAGCGGGGCGAGGGCGGCATCTCTCTTCTCAAGCAGGGCCCGGGCGTTCCGGTTAGCCAGCTCGACGAGCCTCCCGGCCTTGCCCGCCTGTGGCACGACGACCTGGGTCCGGCTCTGGCCGGGCGGGGACCCTGCCGCTCCGCCTGCGCTCTCCGCGAGCCGCAGTTCAAGCTTGCCGATCTGCTTCGGCGCAAACGGAAGGAGCAGGCGCCGCGGCCTCTCCCGTTTCTCGTAAAATTCGCCGAGAACGCGAGCCAGGGAGGCCGCGTCGGATTCCTTCTCCGCGGCCTCGAACTCCAGGCTCTCCGAATCCCGGATCTTGCCCCGCCTCATGAAGAAGACGTAGAGTGCGGCCCTCCGTCCCGCCCGCCAGTATCCGGCGACGTCCTGGTCCTCGAGGGCCACGGAAATGGCCTTCGGCCGCTCCTTGATGTCCTCGACCGTCCGCAGGATGTCCCGCCAGCGGGCGGCGTCCTCGAACCGCCGCGCCGCGGCGGCGTCCTCCATCCGCTTCTTCAGGGCCCGGGCCAGCTCCTGCGTCCGGCCCTCGAGGAAGAGGCAGGCGTCCTCGACGTCCTTCCGGTAGTCCTCCTCGGAGACGAGCCCGACGCACGGCGCCGAGCAGAGCCCCAGGTCGTATTCGAGGCACGGACGCTTCCGGTTGCTGTAGACCGCCGTTTCACACCCACGGACGCGGAAATACTTGTTGACGAGATGGAGCGTCGTCCGGGCCCGGCGGGCCGGGCTGAACGGGCCGAAGAAGCGCGACTTCCTGTCGCCGACCTTGCGGCTGAAATAGATGCCCGGGCACTTCTCGCCGGCCGTGACCTTGAGATAGGGGAAGCTCTTGTCGTCCTTGAGCCGGAGGTTGAAGCGCGGCTGGTACTGCTGGACGTAGTTGTTCTCGAGGAAGGCCGCTTCCTTCTCAGAGCCCGTCAGGATGTAGTCGATGTCGGCCGTCTGGCCGAGGATGTTCCGGACCTTGTAATCCGGGTTGGGCAGGAAGTAGGAGCGGACGCGGTCGCGGAGCGAGCGGGCCTTGCCGATGTAGACGACCTCGCCCGACGCGCCCTTAAAGAAATAGATGCCCGGCTTGTCGGGCATCTCGGCCGCGCGCGCCTTGAGCTCGTCGAAGCCGGCCATAGCGCTGATATTCTCCCCTTTGCCGACCTGAATTTCAATAATTCGAACAATATCCCCGACGGACCCGTCAGGGCAGCGCCTATTGTCTGTCCGTGGCGTCGATAAACGCCGCCACGTCGGTCTTGAATTTCTTCAGCGACGGCTCGTGAAGGTACATCATGTGTCCCGCGTCGTAGTACTTGATTTCGATGTGTGAGCGGAGATCCTGACGGAGATCCAAGTGAGACACCATGAACTCGGTGGCCAAAAGCGGGGTCCCGAGGTCGAAGATGCCCTGCAGAACCAGGACACGCAGGCTGGGATTGATCCCCATCGCATGGGCCAAATCCACGCCGGTGTTGACCATCGGCTGAGGTATATCGGAGCCCTCGACCTTGTGTCTGAAATCCCAGGACTTCCAATCGTCCCTTTGCGGCCAATAAGTTCTTTCCAGGCCGAAGTTAAGGTCCCGATGGATATAATCCAGGAACGCCGCGATGAAAGCCGGAGAGATCCCCGCATCCATCGGGTCGTACAGGGCCTTCTCTCCGAGAGGGTTGAAGCTTACTCCCAGGAACCGCGCATCGAGCTGGCCCACCGTTTCACGGCGCTCCCGCAGGAGCTCCTGACTGAATTGCGGCATGGTCACTCTCAGGTTGGCCCTATCCAGGTAATCTGGAGAAAGCCCCGTCAATCGATGCAGCTTCTCGATGACCGCCGCACGGTCGGCCTCAGGGAGTTCGTTGCCAAGCGCCAGGGCGTGGGCGTATTCGCCGAGGGCGAACGTGCGCGCTTCGCTCAGAAGCGGCTCAAGCTCGGGGGGAGTGCCGGGAAGGGCTTTGTGATACCAAGCGACCGCGGCGAAGGTCGGGAGCATGAATGGCCAGGACCTTTGGCCGCCAGGGTAAGCATCGGAGACCGCGAGCTCAAGATCAGTCGCCATGGAAACGAGGATCACTCCGTTGAAGGACATGAATTCCAGGGTCTGCAGGTAGTCGACAACGCCGGCCGACCGGACTGTGCCGTAGCTCTCGCCTAACAGGTACTTCGGTGAGTTCCACCGTCCGTTCTCGGTGACGTATTGCTTGATGAACCTCGAGACCGATTCGATATCGGCATCCACGCTAAAGAAATCCTTGTCCTTTGACTCCCCGACGGCCCGGCTGAAACCGGTCCCCACGGGATCGATCATGATGAGATCCGTCCTGTCGAGGATGCTGGACTCGTTGTCGACGACCTTGTAGGGCGGCGGCGGAGTGATGGCGGCGTCGGCCGTGACGATCCGCTTGGGACCCAGGGCGCCCATGTGGAGCCATATGGATGCGGCACCCGGGCCGCCGTTGTAGGCGAAGGTGATCGGTCTGCGGCTGGGGTCCGGGACGTCCGTCTTGGTATAGGCGGTGTAACCCATGTTTGCGTAGGGCTGGTCCTTGGCGTTCCGGACGATGAGCGTTCCCGCCGTCGCCGCATAGCTGATCGTCGCGCCGCCGATGACGATCCTATGCTGGGTTACTGACTGCTCGGATCGTGGAACGGGGGTGGGGATCGTTTCGCCGGGATTCTGGGCGGCCTGGGCTGTTGCGCCCAGGCTCGAGTATACGAGAATGAGCGAGATAATAACGATCTTATTCAATTTCCCCTCCACTTGGCCAGACGAGCCTTTTTGGCTTCCCTCAATTTAGCCAGAGGAAATGTCGCTGTCAAGCGGAGCGTTTTTTGCCGATATCCCCCGGGTCAGAGCCCGAGTTCGAGCTCGCGCTTCTTGAGCTTGACGAGCTCGTCGCGGAAGCGGGCGGCCTTCTCGAACTCGAGGGCCTTGGCCGCCTCCTGCATCAGCTTCTCCAGCTCCTCCATCCGCTTCTTCCTCTTCGTCGGCGAGAGGTAGATGTCCTTGTCTTCGGAGATCTTCGTGTAGTCCAGGTAATCGCGCTCGTAGACGCTCGTCAGGACCTCGTCGATGCCCTTGACGATCGACTGGGGCGTGATGCCGTTCCGGCGGTTGTACTCCTCCTGGACGGCGCGCCGGCGGTTCGTCTCCCCGATGGCAAGCTTCATGGAGTCGGTCATCGTGTCGGCGTAGAGGATGGCCTTGCCGTCGACATTGCGGGCGGCCCGGCCGAAGGTCTGGATGAGCGCGGTCCCGGAGCGGAGGAAGCCCTCCTTGTCGGCGTCGAGGATGGCCACCAGCGAGACCTCGGGCAGGTCGAGGCCCTCGCGGAGGAGGTTGATGCCGATGAGGGCGTCGAACTTCCCCTTGCGCAGGTCTCGGAGAACGTTGACACGGTCGAGCGTCTCGACCTCGCTGTGGAGATAGCGGACGCGCAGGCCGAGCTCGTGGTAGTGGCGGCTCAGGTCCTCGGCCATTTTCTTCGTCAGGGTCGTGACGAGGGTCCGCTCGTTTTTCGCGGCGCGCTTCCGGATCTCGCCCATGAGGTCGTCGACCTGGCCCTTGATCGGCCGGATCTCGAGCGCGGGGTCGGTCAGCCCGGTCGGCCGGATGAGCTGTTCGACGACATGGCCGGTCGATTGCTTGAGTTCGTAAACGCCGGGTGTCGCCGACACGTAGAGGGTCTGCTTGACCCGGGCCTGGAACTCGTCGAAGTTCAGGGGCCGGTTGTCGAGGGCCGAAGGCAGGCGGAAGCCGTGCTCGACGAG
Organism: Terriglobales bacterium; assembly: GCA_035543515.1. Classification (GTDB taxonomy): domain Bacteria; phylum Acidobacteriota; class Aminicenantia; order Aminicenantales; family Saccharicenantaceae; genus DATKJS01. The sequence goes on from DATKJS010000024.1 coordinate 27,002, forward strand.
CGTCTGCTTGCGGGAGCGGTCGCCGAAGTACATGCCGCCGACCTGGGGGACGGTGACGTGGGACTCGTCGATGACGGTCAGGAAATCCTCCGGGAAGTAATCGAGCAGGGTGTAGGGGGGGTCGCCGGGATTGCGGCCGCTGAGGTGGCGGGAATAGTTCTCGATGCCCGGGCAGTAGCCGAACTCGCGCAGCATCTCCAGGTCGTAGAGGGTCCGCTCCTCGATTCGCTCGGCCTCGACGAACTTGCCGAGGCCGCGGAAGCGGGCGACCTGTTCCTCGAGCTCCTTTTCGATGCCGTCCGCGGCGCCGCGCAGGGTCTCGGCGGGGGTCGAAAAGAACGTCCGCGGATGGAGCATGACGGTGTCGAGCGTGTCGCGCTTCGTGCCGAGGAGCGGGTCGACGGCCGAGATGTCCTTGACCCGGCCGTCCTCGAGCTCGATGCGGTAGGCCGAGTCCTCGTAGCTCGGGAAGACCTCGACGATGTCGCCGCGGACGCGGAAGCCGCCGCGCTTGAACTCCCCGTCGAGACGCTCGTACTGGATGGAGACGAGCTTCTCGAGCAGGGCCTTGCGGCCGATCGTCTCGCCACGGGACAGGCCGAAGCTCATCGAGTAGTAGGTCTCGGGGGCGCCGATGCCATAGATGCAGGAGACCGAGGCGACTATGATGACGTCGCGGCGGGCGAAGAGGGAGTTCGTGGCGCAGAGACGGAGCCGGTCGATCTCGTCGTTGATCGTCGCCTCCTTGGCGATGTAGGTATTGGAGGCGGGGATGTAGGCCTCCGGCTGATAGTAGTCGTAATAGCTGACGAAATACTCGACGGCGTTCCTGGGGAAGAAGCGGCGGAACTCCTGGTAAAGCTGGGCGGCCAGGGTCTTGTTGTGGGAGATGACTAGGACGGGCCGGTTGATGCGCTCGATGATGTTGGCCATGGTGAAGGTCTTGCCGGAGCCGGTGACGCCCTTGAGGACCTGGTGGGGCGCGCCGGAGGCGAGGCTTTCTGTCAGGCGGTCGATGGCCTGGCCCTGGTCGCCCTTGGGCGTGAATTCGGAGACGAGCTCGAACCGGCGCATGATTCAATTATAGCGAAGAAGAAAGGGTCAAACCTACAGATTACAGTTTTTTTCTGTAATCTGTAGGTTTGACCCTTTCTTGCCGGAAGCGGCCGTTACGCCTTCTCGATCTTGATGCCGCCCTTGAACTGGGCGCCGTTGGCGATGCTGATCCTCGGCGTGCGGACGTCGCCGCTCATCCGCGCCGTTTCGGAAATGACGACCCGCTCAGCGGCCGTGACGTTACCCGTCAGCTCGCCGAGGAGGGTCAGGGCGCGGACCTTGACGTCGGCCTCGACCTTGGCCACGCGTCCGACGGTCAGCGAGCTCGACGGGAGGACGATCCGGCCCTTGAAGCGGCCCTCGATGACGGTGTCCTCGTGACCTTCGAGCTCACCCTCGAAGGCGCTCGTCGGGCCGAGCTTCGTCGCTCCCAGCTGGGCGGACGGCCCGGGGCCCGCCGGGCTGGACGGTGTCGCTTCATCGGCCATGGTTCTGTCCTTTTCTTGGTGTCGTTCTGGCCGATTATAAAGGCCCGGACCCGGGGTGTCAACGCCGGACGGGGGCAGGTCTACTTTCTTGCAGATGATAGAAAGTAGACCTGGCCCCTTCATGGATGGCGAGCCGCTTCGCGGCCGAACATCGGCCTCCAGCCGGCCTGCGTCCCGTCGTGTCCCTCTGCTTTGATACTCCGGCGATTTATGCTAGAATCCTCTCTCCCGAGGGAGGTGAGCGGGCATAGCTCAATGGTAGAGTACCGGCTTCCCAAGCCGGGTGTTGTGGGTTCGAGTCCCATTGCCCGCTCCATTCTTTTCCGCCGAAGAACGCCTTGAAGACCTGGAAGCTCCTCGTCGAGCCCGCGCCGCTCCCCGGTCCCTGGAACATGGCCGTGGACGAGGTCCTCTTCCGGCGCGTCGAGGCCGCCCCGGCCACGTATCTCCGCTTCTATCAGTGGGACCGGCCCACCGCCTCGCTCGGCTATTCCCAGACCGCGGCCCGGGTCGTCGACGCCGATTTCTGCCGCCGGCGGGGCGTGGGCATCGTACGCCGGATCACGGGAGGCAAGCTCGTCCTCCACGACCGCGAGGTGACCTATGCCGTGGCCTCCTCGGACGCCGAAACGTTCACCGAGACCCTCCGCGATTCCTATCGCCTCATCTCGCGGGCCCTGGTCCGCGGCTTGGCCCTGATGGGCCTCGAGTCGAAGATGGCCGAGGCCTCCCCGCAGGCCTACATTCGGGGGACGATGCCCTGCTTCGCCCTGCCGGCCCGCGACGAGATCGAGATCGGCGGCCGCAAAATCGTCGGCAGCGCCCAGAAGCGGACGGGCGCCGCCTTCCTTCAGCACGGCTCCATTCCGCTCGAGAAGGACGAGGACCTGCTGGCGGCCGTGACCGCTGCGGCCGCCCGGACCGCGCCCGCAGCTGGGACGCCGCCGCTGGGGGGCGGGGGAATGACCTCGCTCGCCGACGCCCTCGGCCGGCCGGTCGAATTCGGCTGGGCCGTCGAGCGCTTCTGCCGGGGATTCTCGGAGACGTTCGGCGTCAGGCTCGAACCGTTCGAGCTGGGCCCGGATGACCTGCGCGAGGCCGCCGCCCTCCGCGATTCGCGCTACGCCGGCGACGCCTGGACTCTCCGCCTCTAAAATGGGGACACAATATTCATTTCCCAATTTCGGCACCCTCATGGCCACGTCATGGAGTTCGAGGACAGGGTCAAGGACCTGATCCGCGCCATCCCGCGGGGGAAGGTGGCGACCTATGCCCAGATCGCCGCCCTCGCCGGCAACTATCGAGGCGCCCGGCAGGTGGCCCGGGTCCTCCACGCCTCGTCCGACAAGGACCGCCTTCCGTGGCAGCGCGTCATCAGCAGCCGCGGCGCGATCTCCCTGCCGCGCGGCCGCGGCTTCGCCGAGCAGAAGCGGCGGCTCGTGGGCGAGGGGGTGGCCGTCAGCCGCGCCGGCCGCGTCGACCTGGCCCGCTTCCAGTGGGAGCCGCCCGGCTTTCCCTCCACGGCCGCCAGGGAATACCTCCGCCGCCTCACCGGCGAGCGTTGAACCTGGCGCTTTCCACCTGCTTGCCGACCCGGCTCGCGGCCGACCTCGCGGGCGCGCCCCCGTCCGCGCCACCGCCCGGCCGTCCTCCTCGGTCGACTAATAGGAACGGAGTATAATGTCTGGGATCGAGCCCATGAGGATCGAGCCCGCGGAAAGGAGTACCGCATGAAGTCATCTCACCGCATCCTCGGCCTGGCCGCGCCCTTGGCCGTCGCCCTCCTGTTCGTGGCGACCCTGGCCGCTCAGGACGTTACCCTGCCGCTCAAGACGATCGAGGCGAAGCGCTTCACCTCCGCCGAAGGCCAGAACTTCTCCCAGGAGTTCATCGACCAGTTCTACGACGGCCTGCGCACGGAGCTGCCCAGGACGAAGGTGGCCGATCAGGTCATCGACGAAGGCGGCACGGTCGCCGAGGCGGACGCCGCCAACTCGGTCGTCGTGGAAGGCAAGTTCCTGTTGAAGAAGAGCGGCTTCGTCGGCACCGTCCGCGCCGAGATCAGCCTCTTCCGGCGCAGCGACCACCAGCTGGTCAAAACGATCACGGCGGACATCCCCTACAAGCCGTCGCCGCTCAACACGGACAAGACGATCGGGCATGCCACGGGCCGGCGCGCCGCCTATGAGATCCAGCGGGCGTTGAAGAAGAAGTAGCCTCGCCGTCCGTCCCCCCGGCCCGCCTCTCTCTTTCGAGGGGGAAGTGCGCACCGGCGGCCCGCCGGAAATTCGGAAATGAGTATTGTGTCCCCGAATTAGGGACGGATGGACAGCGTGACCTTGAGGACGCCCTTCTGCTCCATGGGGAAGAGCCGGGCGGACGGGTCCCAGCGCCGCTCCCAGTTCTTGTTGAAGACGAGGTAGACCTCGTTGCCGGGCGAGACCTGCCAGCGGAGCCGGGCGCTCCAGCCGAGCTGGTTCGAGATGTCGTCGAACTGGATGTAGTTCATCAGCCCCAGGTCGGGCGAGAGGAAAAAGTCCGCCTTGAGCTGATAGACGTTCTCGCTGAAGTTGCCCTCGGGCAGCCGGGCCCGGACGAGGTCGACGTTCCCGGTCAGGCTCACGTAGCCCTTGAGCTTGACGGCGACGCCGGCCGTGGCCTCGTTGTAATGGCCCGAATAAAAGCCGCCGAACGTGTAGCTCGACTGCAGCGCCAGGAGCCGGTGCGAGGCCGAGTTGAAGCTGAAGCTGTAGTTGGTGAAGCTGTAGGAGCCCGGCGCCAGCACGACGCCCCTGGCGATCTCGAAATCCTGCGTCAGGACCTCCCGGCCGGGGTTGATGCCGAAACCGAACTGGTCCCCGCTGTGCGTCCGGAAGGCGAGGGCGGTCAGATTGATCCGGCTCGTCTCGAGGTTCCCCCGAAGGTCCCAGTAGTAATCGCCGCTGGCCGAGAAGAAGAACTGCCGCACCAACCCGGCCAGGGGGCCGCCCCTAGGCCGCGGCTGGTAAGAGACGCTGAGGAATCCGGTCTGCATGGCCGACCGCATCATGTAGCCGAGTCCAGGGTCGAGCCCCTCGCCGTACCACGCATAGGTGCTTTGAATGTTCCAGAGGTCGTTCGGATAGCCGGCCCGAAAGCCGAAGCCGTGGTGCCGGCCGGGCTCGTCGTTCCAGTTATAGGCGCCCCAGGCGGCGAGCATGACGTTCTTATTCCCCAGGAACCGGGACGATGAGTACTGGAAGTCCACTCCGGCCAGCGAGTTGCGCCCCCCCGTCGGGCTGCCGTTGGTGAAGATCCAGCCGACCTTGCTCTCGGCGAAGACGTTTTGCGTCATCCGAGCGGCGAGGAGGTTCTGGCCCCCCAGGTCCCCGGACTTCCCGGTCTGGGCGTCGAGGACGGCGATGTTCGTCTGGCCGACCTTGCCGTAGAGCTTGGTGCCGAAGAGGACGGGGACCTGCGCGCCCTGGTAGAGCCCGATCGAGCGGCTGATGAAGGGCTGGAAGCTGACGCTCGAGCTGAAGCTGAACGTCTCGGACCCTTCGAGGAAGAACATCCGCTTCTCTGGGTAGAAGAGGGGGAAGCGGGTCAGGTTGATGCGGCGGTCGTCCGCCTCGGTCTCGGCGAAGTCCATGTTCGTGCTGATCACGCCGACGAGGTTGGGGGTGAAGTTCTTGTAGACGTCGACGCCGCCCTCGAGCTTCTCCTCGTGGGTCCCGGCGTCGAAGTTCTTGTGGGCGCTGCCGAGCCCGTAGGGCCGGACGGTGATGCCCAGCCCCTGCCTGACGCCCTCGATCCCCGTCAGCCCGGCCGCCTCCATCGGGCTGTAGAAGTTGCTATCCCGGCCCGTCCCGGACATGCGGATGGTCTCCTGCTTGCGGGCGATGGTCCGCTCGACGTTGATCCCCCAGGTCGTCAGCCCGGGCCGGAAGGAGATCGTCTTGAACGGGATGCGGAACTCGGCGCTCCAGCCGTCGTCGAGGATGCGGGCCCGGCCCTCCCAGATGCCGTCCCAGTTGAGGCTGGACTGCCCGCCCGTGATGAGGCCCTCGCTCCGGGCGCCGCGCGGGTTGATGGAGAAGATGTAGGCCGTGCGCTTGTTCTGGAAGGGGTCGAGGAGGACCTTGACGCCGTCGTCGCTCGAGCTCGACGGCATGTGCCCGTAGCCGCCGTAGCTCATGCCCTGCTCGCTGCCGGCGTCGTGGGCCAGGGTGTTGGCGGCGACGCGGCGCGGCTCGCGGTCGAAGCAGTGGACGCCGATGTAGAGGTTGGCCTCGTCGTAGAGGACTCGGATCTCGGTCCTCTCCGTGGGCTCCTGGTCGGGCCGGGGTTCGACCATGCGAAAGTCCGAGAAGGCCGGGGCCTCGCTCCAGACGGCGTCCGAGAGCAGGCCGTCGACCTTGGGGCCCTGCTTGACGTGGACGGCCCGGACCTCCGCGGCGCCGGCGAGCGGGGCCAGGACCGCCAGCGAGAGGGCGAGGACGAGCGTCGTCTTGGCGAGCTTTTCGCGTCTCGATGTCATGGCGCGGGTCGTTCGTCCCATAGCGACCGCCCATTCTAGCCCGCGGCCCGCTTTTTTTCAACCACGGACGCGGGGGGCGCCGATTTGAACCGGAGCGGGGACAAGGATAGAATGAACGGGAGCGGCCGGGATGCCCCGCCGCCGCTCGAGGAGGGCACCCATGAGAACGCCTGTGATCCTGATCGCGGCCGGGCTCGCGCTGGCCGTCGGGCTGTCCGCCCAGGGAACGCGGCCGGTTCGCGACGACGTCGGCTTCTGCTGGAACGCCGCGAGCATGAAGACACTCGTGGACTATCTCGAGGCGCACGCGACGGAGGCCTTCCCGGGCGAGGGGCTGGTCGCCGCGATCTCGCCGCACGACGATTACCTCTATGCCGGGCGCGTCTATTTCCCGCTCTTCAGGGCCCTGCGGGCCAAGGAGGTCGTCGTCTTCGGCGTCACCCACGGCGTTGTCCGGAAGGAGATCCCCGGGCTCGACAGCGTCCTCATTCTGGACGGATACAAGACCTGGCCGGGCGCGGCGAAGCCGGTCGGCGTCTCCGACCTGAGGGAGTATCTCAAAGCGCGGCTCGACCGGACGATGTTCGTCGTCAACGACAAGGCCCATGCCCTCGAGCACTCCATCGAGGCCCTCCTGCCGTTCCTCCAGTATTTCAACCCCGAGGTCAGGATCACCCCGATCATGGTCGCGCCGATGCCCTTCGCCAGGATGGACGAGGTCTCGACGAAGCTGGCCGCCGTTGTCGCGGACTACATGACGGAATGGCATCTCAGGGCCGGCAAGGACATCGTCTTCCTCGTCTCCGCCGACGGCAACCACTACGGCAAGGACTTCGACAACCTGGCCTTCGGCGAGGGCGAGCCGGCCTGGGAGGCGGCCCGCGCGTTCGACCGGCGGCTGATCGCGACCTACCTGACGGGACCGATGGATGCGGCCAAGGTCGAGGAGCTGACGCGCGAGCTTTGGGGAAAGACTTATCTCGACTACCGCAACACGTACTGGTGCGGCAAATACTCCATCCCCTTCGGGTTGCTCGCCGCCGAGAAGATCGTGGAGAGGACGGCGCAACGGAAGATCGCCGGCCGGCTCTTCCGCTATTCGGACACCTACAGCGAGGGCGCGCTGCCGCTGACGAAGCTGGGCATGGGCACGACCGCCCCCTTCTCCCTCCGCCACTGGGTCAGCTTCTGCTCGGTCGGGTTTTACATGCAATGAGCCCCGGAGGGCCCCGCGCCCTCCCGGGCTCGAGAAGGAGTCGACATCATGGAATACCGTTCTCTCGGACGCTCCGGGCTCAAGGTCTCGGCGCTATCCTTCGGCACGTGGGTCACCTTCGGCGAGCAGGTCGGCGAGGACACGGCCGCGGCCTGCCTCGTCGCGGCCCGCAAGGCCGGCGTGAACTTCTTCGACACGGCCGAGTCCTACGCCCAGGGGCGGGCCGAGGCCGTGCTGGGCCGGCTCGTCCGCAAGCTCGGCTGGAAGCGGTCTGACCTCGTCGTCTCGACGAAGCTCTTCTGGGGCGGGGACGGGCCGAACGACACCGGGCTGTCCCGCAAGCACATCGTCGAGGGGGCGCTGGCCTCTCTCGGGCGTCTCCAGATGGACTACGTGGACCTCATCTTCTGCCACCGGCCGGACGACCGGCACACGCCGGTCGAGGAGACGGTGCGGGCCATGTCCCATCTCGTCGACCGCGGCCTGGCCTTCTACTGGGGGACGAGCGAGTGGCCGGCCGAGCTCATCCGGGAGGCGCACGACGTGGCGCGGCGCGAGCGGCTGGTCCCGCCGACCATGGAGCAGCCGCAATACAACATGTTCCACCGGGACCGCGTCGAGAGCGAGTACCGGCGCCTTTACCGGGATTTCGGGATGGGCACGACGGTCTGGAGCCCTCTCGCCAGCGGCTTCCTGACCGGGAAGTACGCCCACGGCGTGCCCGCGGGGTCGCGGCTGTCGCTCCGGGGCTATGGATGGCTCCGCCAGCGCTATGGGACGCCCGAAGCGCTGCGCCTGCTGAAGAAGCTCGGACAGCTCGACCGCCTAGCCGCCTCGTTGAAAGCCACGATGCCCCAGCTGGCCCTGGCCTGGTGCCTTGAGAACCCGGACGTCAGCACGGTCATCACCGGCGCCTCGCGGCCCGAACAAGTCGCGGAGAACATGAGGGCCCTGGAGGCCGTCGAGCGCCTGACCCCCGAGGTCATGGAGAAGATCGAGAGGATTCTGGGCAATAAGCCGAAGGCCGAACCGGATTTCAGGGCCCAATGACGGCGCCGGGCTCGGCCGCCTCCACCTAAATAAGTTTCTTAGACCTTTTGCGCTTCTTTAAAGATATTTCCCAGAATTGCGGCTCCGAGTTCCTCCGCCACAATTCTGCCGGTCGCTCCGAAGCCTTCGCTCCCAGCCGTAGACCCGACCCGTTCTTGTTCCTTCTTGTTCATTTAGCGATTGCGGCCGCCCAGGGCCGCCCAATCCTCGAGCGTCTGGCCCTCCGAGATCATGGTCACGCCCTCGGTTCGGGCCGCGTCGAGGAACCAGCCGAGGAGGTCCTCCCGGCGGTCGGGCCACGGCCAGGCCATGCGGCGGTCGGCGGCCTCCTTGCGCAACGCGTCCCACCTCGCCAAGACGACGTAGGCCACGGGCATGCGGACCCGCCTCACCCGGCGCGCGTATTCGACCGTGCCCGCGACGCGCCGTCCGGCCTTGCCCAGGAGCGACCAGGCCCTAGTCAGCGTCTCGAGCGACAGGAATTTGGCCTCCGGTGGCGAATAGCAGCCGAGATGATCGCCCGAAGCCCGTACCGCCCGCTCGAGGAGGCCGAGATAATCCGCCACCGGGCCGGCCGCCGGCCCGTAATAGCCGCGGACGAATTCGTCCATCAGCTTGCCTGGGTCGCGCCCGGGGTCCCAGAGGAGCTTGGCCAGCATCCAAGCCCGGAGCTCGGCCATCTCGGATCCCCAGGACTGGTAGGCGCCCTGTTCGAAAAGGCCGCGGACCTTGTGCGCGGCAAGGAGCCGGATGTTCGGGCCGAGGACCGCGTAATTCGGATGGGGCTGGACATAGTGGGCGAAGTCGGTCGTATAGTCCCAGACGTAGAGCCGGCCGGCGATGGCCGACCAGCCCGCCAGGTCCTCGAAAAAGCTCTTGTTCCGCTCGCCGTCGAGCGGCTGGCTGAAGGAGCACTCGATGCTGCAGAGCCGGACGATGACGTTCGGCCGCGGCCGCGCCAGCCGGGGCGGCTTGCGGGTGTACTGGTAGGCGAGCGTGTCGATGGCGACGCCGGGGAAGTCCTTCTCGATGTCCGCGGCGACGGCGTTGACGAAGCGCAGCAGCGGGCCCGACGGGCTCCCTTCCTCCGCCTCGACGGCCCGGCATTTCGGGCACTGGCAGGGGTTGAAGCAGTCGTTCTGCGAGACCGAGGCGATGGTGGCCTTGGGGTTGCGGCGCAGGCGTTCCTCGAGGTTGCGGACGAGCTCCCGCCGCATCTCCTCGTTCGTCAGGCAGAGCTGGGCGTCCTCGGTCGTCCGCTTCCCGTTGACCTCGCTGAACCATTCGGGATGGTCCTTGAAGTACTTTTCCGGCGGGATGAGCGGGTAGAAGGTGTGGACGAAGCCCTCATAGAGCTGGCGGCCGCCGTAGAGGTCGCTCCCGCCCGAGCGGATGCCGTTCGCCTTGTTCCGGGCCGCCCAGGCGTCGTCGAAGGCGACGTACCAGAAGGGCTCGCGGTATTCGAGGAGAGGGGAGAAGCGGACCGCGAGCGGCCCGACCTCGAGCGTCGGCCGCCACGGCATGCGGCTCGCCGCGGGCGTCCACCAGCGGCAGCCGACGGCGTCCTCGAGGAAGGCCATGACCGCGTAGAGTGTCCCGCGCGGGCTCCCGCCGGCCAGGATGAGGTCGTCCCCGGCCGAGCGGACGACGACCTCCTCGGGGCCCAGGGCGGCCGCGGCAAAGGACGGGTCGGCGAGACGGGCCGCCCCCTCGCCGACGAGCAGGCGCCCGCCCGCGCCAGCCGTGCCCGCCGCCGTCGCCACGGGGAAATCGCCGCCGGTGACGATGTGCAGGAAGAGCGCGAGCTCGGCCGCGGCCTGCTTCTCGGTTTCTGTCGCGTTCCCGGCGACGACAATGCGGGCCACGGCGCGGCCGCCGCGGGCGACGGTCAGGCCGGCGAAGCCCGCAGACGCGGCCAGCGACAGGGAGATGACGGTGACGACGGCCTTGAAGAGCGGGCGTCTTTCGGGCATGCCGGACCTCCTCGGGGAAGCCGATATTATGTCCGGGCCGGGGGGAATTGCAAGCCCGGCGGCGGTTGACTTTCCTTTTCCCGCGATGATAATATTTGCCCGCGCCCAGGGGCGACCCGATGAACGAGATCGACGAACTCTCCAAGCTCGAAGTGAGCGGCCTGCCGCCGCTGCGGCCGATGCTCCTCGACGACCTCTACCAGAACGTCCTCAAGAACCTGCACCTGGAGCTCGGCAGCGGCCCCGTCCTCTACCTCATCTCCCCGAGCTATTCCGTCCTCAATCCGGTTCCCGACGAGACGATCTCCGATTTCATCGCCCGCAAGGAGGGCCTCCTCGCGTACCTCAAGGAGGCCGTCGTCCAGAACCTGGCCGTCTACTCCGTGCTCATCGATATCAGCAGCTATTTCATCGAGCAGAACAACGGCCTCGTCCTGGCCCGGTTCCGGGAGCGGGACTCCGAGGGGCGGCGCTTCGAGGTCAAGTTCTACACCCACTCGCCCCAGGAGCTGACGACCCATTACGAGGACAAGATCTACATCGGCCGCGATTTCATCGACCTCTTCAACTCCGGCCGGAAGTATTTCGGCGTCAAGGACTCCGTGGTCTCCCTCAAGTCCCAGTTCGAGAAGCTCGTCGCCCGGGCCGAGTCCAAGCTCAGGAAGACCTCGGAGTACAAGTCCTATGTCCAGGAGATCGGCGAATCCGTCGACGAGCTCTATAACGAGGGCCTGCTCATCCTCCAGAGCCTGCCGCCTGTCCTCGATTTCGCCAAGATGACCGGCAAGGACCTCATCGACGTCAACGCCCAGTACCGGGCCATCAACCACTTCGTCATCGAGCTCCACGACGAGGTCGGCGAGTTCGAGAACCTCCTGCGGTCGAAGCAGCGGACCGACTTCGTGCGCTACGTCACGAAGTACAAGAAAGACGTGACGAACCTCATTTCCTTCTTCAACATAAAGGTCAACGGCCTCATCACCCAGCGGATCTACCAGTCGAAGGCCCGCCACGGGTAAAAAAGAAGGCCGGCCCGTCCGGGCCAGCCCCGGTCCCGTTTGCGGCGGGCTTTAGATCTTCGCGCTCTTCTCCTCGATGCGGATGTCGCCGTAGGTCGTGGACAGGGTCACGGCCGGGCCGCCGGTGTGCCCGGCGAAGGCCTTGACGAGCGACGTGCCGTTCCTCTTCTCGACGTCCGGCCTGGCCGCCAGCCCCCAGTGGACGCTCCCGCCTCTCGACCGGGCCTCGACCGGGCAGGTCTCGCCGGCCGGCCAGCCGAGGTCGATGTTCGCGTACTCGGCCCGGACCTCCATCGGGAGCTTGAGCTCCGACGGGCCGAGGGTGACGTTGCCGTGCCGGACGTCGACCCGCACCCTGGCCGAGAAGCCGGCCAGGTCGACATTCTCATAGGACGTCGTGACGGAGATCTCGCCGCCCTTGACGTTTATCGCGGAGACGGCGGCGTTGGTGCCGACGACGACGAAGCCGCCCTCGACGTCGCGGGCCTGGACCGGCTCGTAGCTCGTCTGGACGTCGCAGTCGCCGCGGACGTCCGAGACCTCGACGGCGGCGTGCCTGGCCCGGACGCGGACGGCGCCGACGTCGGACAGGACGGTTTTCTCATAGGATGTATCGACAGTGACCGGGCCCTTGACGCGGCGGCCCTCGACGGAGGAGTGCGTGCCGGTGATGTCGGCCTTGCCGCCGATGTCCTCGAACCGGATCTCCGCATAGGACGTTTCGATACGGAGGTCGCCCGCGGCGGACAGGACCTTGACGTCGGCGTGGCTGCCGACGACCTGGCAGTCGGCCCGGAGGTTCGAGGCCTCGATGTCCTCGTACGTCCCCTCGAGCCGGCAGCGGCCGGCGACGCCGTCGACGGAGATCGGGCCGTGGCTGTCCCGGATGTCGGCCTCCCGCACTCCCTCGACCTTCACCCGGCCGTAGGAATTGACGATGGCAACGGCCAGTCCCCGGGGGACGGTCAGGATGAAGCCGGTCTCGAAGTTCCGGCGGGTGAATTCGTCGCGGTTCGTGCTCAGGGACAGCTTGCCGGAGGTCCGGTCGACCTTGAAGTGGAGGTTGTCGGCGACGGCCTTGGCCTCGGCCTCGTCGCGCCTCCGGACCTTCTTCTGGAACGTCAACTGAACGCTCTCCCGGTCGGCGCCGCGAACCTCGATCCAGCCGTGGCTGTTGGCGACGTCGAGGGAGGAGGGCAGGGGGCCCGGGATGGTCAGAGATTCCTCGTATGTGAACTCCTTTCCCCAGCCGAAGACGTCGTCCTCCCACCCGAAGTGGAGGTCCCACTTCCCGGTCTGGGCCTCGTAGACGACCAGGCCGACGGCGAGCAGGACGATGACGAGGAGGACCTCCCTAAATCTCATGGCCCTTGTCCTGGGGCTGCTGGGAGGGCTCGCCCTTCTTGTCCCGCTCCTTGAGCCCATAATAGACCTTGCTGGCCCCCCAGACGATGAAGACCACGGGCCAGAGGCGCCAGAAGTAGTGCCAGAAATAGTGCCAGACGCGGATATGGAGCGTCTCGAGCAGGAAGATGCCGCCGATGACAATCAGGATGACACCCCAGACCAGCATGTCGTTGCGTTTTTGCTTGGCCATTGTCTTCTCCCTTATTTTTCTTCGCGGCCGTTCTTCTTGGGCGCGGAACGGAACACGAGCCACGCGCCCAGGACGATGAACAGGACCGGCGAGAAACGCCACAGGTCGTCCCAGTTGATGACGTCGAAATTGGCCAGGATGGCCAGGACGCCGATGACGATCAGGATGATCCCCCAGAAGACCGACCCGGCCGTGACCGCCGGCGGCAGGGCTGCCGTGCCGGCGGCCTCCTGGGGCTTTTGTCCGGCCGCGCCCTCGTTGATGGCCTTGGCGCTGTTGACGCTGTCGATGATCTGGTAAAACCAGAAGCCGGCCATCATCAATGCCATGAAGACGATGGTCAGGGCGCTGCCGGTCATGCAGCCCTGCAGAAAGATAACGAACAGCCCGCCGAAGATAACGAGTTGCAGCAGGCCCTTGTTGACCAGCCCGTTGTACATGTTCCCCACGCCGGGGATCAGTGCGGACAGGATCCCGGCTGCGGCCGGCGACTTGGGCGGCTTCTGCTGGATGACGATCTTTTCGTCCATGATGAACCTCCAACGGTTAGCGTTGCTTTTTATCCTCTTGACCCTTGCTGGGATTCAGGGTCTTGATGGAGTCGAGGACGGTGTTCTTGAGCGAGCCGAGCTCGTCCGTCAGGGAGCCCGCCTTGGCGTAGAGCTTTTCGACCCGGTCGTAGCCCTGGTGGATCTGGCGGTCGATGGCCTTTTGGATGGTGCGCCCCTGGGGGGCGAAGAAGATGAACGAGAGGGCGAGGAAGAGGACCGAGAACGCGGCATAGACGGGCTGCAGGTCGGGCCGGAGAAGGAAGTCGAGGACCGGCCTGAAGAAGCTCTTCTTCCCGGGGATGGCATGGAGCCTGGCCATGAGGGCCGGGCCCGGTTCGACCTCGGGGAATCCGGCCAGGGCCGCCTGGGCCTCGCGGAAGACGGAGAAAAGCTCGGCGCAGGCCGGGCAGGCGGCGAGGTGGAACTCGAATTCCCGCCTCTCGGCCGGGCCGGCCTCGCCCTCGAGATAAGCCGAAAGAAGCTCCTCGAAGCGCTCGCAGGTCACGTGAGGTCTCCTTTCCTCTCCTTGAGGACCTCGGCCAGGGCCAGCCGGGCCCGGTTGACCCGGGACTTGACCGTGCCCAGGGGCAGGCCGAGGATCTCGGCCATCTCTTCATAGCTCCTCCCCTGGAGGTCCCTCAGGATGACGGCCATGCGCATCTCCGACGACAGGCGGTTGAGGCCTGCCCAGATGATGGCCCGGGTCTCCTGGCGGACGATGTTGTCCTCCGGGCCGGAGAGGGCGGGCTGGCTCAGGACCCGCTCGTCGAACGCGTCCCGCTGGGTCTTCTCCCATTTCGTGCGGCGGTACTCGTCGATGAGGCAGTTCTTGGTCAGGGTCAGGAGCCAGGCGGTGAAGTTCCGCTGGAAGTCGAACTTGGGCAGGGAGTGGTAAAGCTTGAGGAAGATCTCCTGGGTCATGTCCTCGGCCTCCTCGCGGCTGCCGCAGAACTGGTAGGCCATGTTAAAGACCCGCTTGGCGTACGTGTTCATGAGCGTTTCCCAGGCTCCCTGCCTGCCTTCCAGGCACTCTCTGACGATCTCTTTCAAATCCACTCAATTCACCCTGGTTGACGGAAACGGCCGGCCGAAAGTTCCATGAACTGGCCCTATTTTCTTATAAAAGAAGGGGTCAGGTCTACTTTCTATTAGTTTTTGAGCCGTCGCCCAGGCGTGGTCGCATGGTCAGGCACACAAAGCAGCAGAAAGTAGACCTGACCCCTTCTCGATGGACCTGGGTATGGCCGGACGGGAGGCCGGCGTCCCCGTTTTCTCGGGGGGCGAAGAATCCGCGCGCCCGGGGCCGCGGACGCGCTATAATAGGTCCCGGGCCCCTGGAAAAACGCAACCTTCCGGGCCGGGATAAGGTTTAGAGAACTGAGCATGGATGAACAAGAGCTGATCCGGCGCGTCCAGGCTGGGGACGAGGAGGCGTTCACCCAGATCATGACGACTTACAAGGACAGGATCGTGAACTACCTCTACCAGTTTACCGGCGACTACCAACGGGCTGTGGAGCTCTCGCAGGAGACCTTCGTCCGGGTCTATTTCAAGGCCCACAAGTACCGGCCCATCGCCCCCCTCTCCTCCTGGATCTACACCATCGCCTCCAACCTGGCCAAGACCGAGTCCAAGCGGGCGCGCCGCATGGCCACCGTCTCGATCGAGGACGTCCCCAATCAGTACTCGGCCGGGACCTATTACGAGGACCCCCGGGACCCGGGGCTCATCCGCAACCTCCGCGAGGCGCTGGAGGCGCTCCATCCCCGCTACCGGGTGCCGGTCATGCTCAAGGACATGGAGGGTTTCTCGCAGGAGGAGATCGCCAGGATCATCAAGCGGCCCGTGGGCACGGTCAAGGCCCGCATCAGCCGGGGCCGCGAACAGCTGAAGAAAGAGCTGGAGAAAGCCCTGGAAGGGAAGGCCTATCCGGCCAAACAAGAGGTGAACGAAAATGGAAGGGCATGAGCTGCTGGGAAAGGTGAACAAGGTCGTGGCCCCCCCGGGTTTCGAGGGGCGGGTCATGTCCAGGCTGGGCGAGGAGAAGCAGGCCCGGAGCCGGCGGCGGGCGGTCACCCGCTATGCCTTCGCCGGGTCGGCGGCCGTGCTTGTCATCGGCTTCATCCTCTTGAACCCCCCTCTCGCCGGCCGCCGGCCGGGCCTCGCGCTCGTGGGAAAGGGCCAGGCTCCCGTGGCGGCCGTTCGGGACGCGGCCATCGTGCCCCTCGCCCTGCGCTCCGGCGCGGCGACCGCCTATCTCCCCGTCCTGGAGACGGTGGACTACTCGTCCGAGATGCGGAACGCGTCCACCCAGCCGCGGACGGTCTACATACTGGAGCAGGTCTCCGAAGACAGATCCACGCAGATCAAGTACTAGGAGGTTTTTCGGGCCATGAACAGGATTCTTAAACCGGCTCTCATGGTCATGGCAGTCCTTTCGCTCTCGACCCTGTCGCTCAGGGCGGCCCCACCGGGCGAGGCGCCCCCGGACAGGGACATCGCGGACATCGCCAAGCGCGTCTATCCCTCGGTCGTCCGCGTCGAGGCCACGGACGGCCTGCGGCGGGTGGCCACCGGCGTCGTCATCGACAAGGACGGCTCCGTGGTCACGACGGCCCTGATGTCGCCGCGAAAGGAGAAGATCACCATCACCACGGCGGACGGCAAGACGTACGACGCCGAGTTCCTCGGGTTCGACATCGAGACCCAGCTGGCCGTGCTCCGGGTCAAGGACAAGGGCCTGCAGCCGCTGCCGGCGGGCAACCCGGACGACCTCAGCCCCGGCGCCTGGGTCTGTGTCGTCGGCGTCTCGCCCGAGCGGGCCGCGGCCGTCACCCAGGGCATCGTGAGCTCGGTCGCCGACGACCGGCTCCGCCTGAACATCTGGGTCACGCCCGGGTCGAGCGGGGGCCCCGTCATCAACGAGAAGGGCCAGATGGTCGGGCTCCTCCGCGGCGTCTACACGGAAGACAAGCCCGTCGTCTTCCAGTTCCGCGACAGGGAGCAAGCCGGCTCCGGGTTCGTCATGAGCCGGGCCGAAGCGCCCTCGTCCGGCATGGCCATCGCCGTCCCCATGGACGACGTCCTGGCTGTCGCCTCGGAGATCCGCGAGAAGGGCAAGGTCGAGCGGGGCTGGATGGGCGCCTCGGTCGGCGTGAACGAGGACGGTCGCATCGAGATCGGCGAGGTCGACGCCGACAGCCCGGCCGAACTGGCCAAGCTCCAAGCGGGCGACGTCATCCTCAAGCTCGACGACAAGGAGATCACCAGCCGCGAACAGCTCGGAGCCGAGGTCCGGAAGCGCAAGCCCGGTCAGACCGTCGCGCTCAAGATCGAGCGCGACGGCAAGCCCATGGACGTCAAGGTCAAGCTCGGCCAATTCCCGGAGGGCGAGGCCCGGCGCGAGATGGAACTCCGCTTCCCGGGGATCTTCCCGCCCATGCGGCCCGGGGGCGCGCCCGGCGGGCCGCCCGGCCAGCAGCCGCCGGGGCTGGGTGAGCCGTTCTCCGGCAGGTCGCGGCAGGGCGTTCCCTTCGTGGAGGTGCGGAAGGTCATCGGCGTCACCTGCAATCCCCTCAACCCTGAGCTGGCCGCTTATTTCGGGGTCAAGGACGGGACGGGGCTCCTCGTCGCCAAAGTCACGGACAAGAGCCCGGCCCAGAAGGCCGGCCTCCAGGCCGGCGACGTCATCGTCCGCGCGGACGGCAAGCCGGTCGCCTCCGTCAACGCCCTGATCGACCTCATCCAGGACAAGAAGGCCGGCGAGAAGATCAAGGTCGAGTTCCTGAGGGAGAAGAAGCTCCTGAGCCGGGAGGTCGTGGTCGAGGAAGAGGATTCGGACGGCGGGACGCTCGGGTCCGGCGACCTCCGCAGCCTCCTCGAGTCCTGGCAGGGCTACACGGACGCCTTCCAGAACGAGATCCTGCGCTGGCAGAGCGAGTTCGCCCCGGAGCTCCGGAGCAACTTACGGAAGATCGACGAGGATTTCACCCGGAGGTCGAAGCAGTCGCTGGGCGAGGTCAAGAGCCAGATCAAGCAGCTCTTAAAACGGGTCTAAGGACCTGCTCCTGTCTTGCTGGGGCGGACCCCGCGAGGGGCCGCCCCCCTTATTTGGCACTGTCCCTGAAAGGGGGCCGTCCCTCTGCTATTCCTTTTCGATTCGCAGCCACTTCTTTTTCAGCCGCTCGAGCTCGCCGGAGGGAAGGCGCGGCCCGTCCAGCAGCCCCTTGGCCGCTCTTTGCCGCAGGGCCTCATAGAGGATGACGGCCACGGACACCGACAGGTTCAAGCTCTGGACCATGCCCATCATTGGGATGCGCACGACCCGGTCGGCGAAGGCGAGCGAGGCCTCCGAGATGCCCTCGGCCTCGCTGCCGAAGACGAGGGCCACGGGCCGCGTGTAATCGACGTCCGTGTAGGGGACGGCCTGCTCCTGGAGATGGGTGGCGATGACGGCGAAGCCGGCCTGCTTGAGCGGGGCGAAACAATCGGCGGCCGTGCCGTGGACGTTGATCTCCAGCCACTTGTCGGCGCGGGTCGTGATGGCCTTGTTGAAGCGGAGGAGCTCCGGGTTGGGGGAGATGAGGTCGAGGTGGAGGACCCCGGCCGCGTCGCAGGTCCGCATGACGGCGCTCGCGTTATGGGCGATGGTCACGCCCTCGAGCACGACGCGGAGGTCGGGCTGGCGGAGGGCAAGGACGCGGTCGACCCTAGCGACTCTCTCGGGTGTCGGCACGGACCGACTATAGCAGAGTCCGGGGGCGGGGACAACGGATGGGACTGGCCGACCCGATGTTGAATCGGGCCCGGAAATCGCATATATTTGGCCTAACGCGCCGGTGTGGCGGAACTGGCAGACGCGCGGGACTCAAAATCCCGTCCGGGGCAACTCGGGTGTGGGTTCGATTCCCTCCACCGGCACGCCTTATCTCTCTGGAAAATCAGAGGGATACGATAGGCCTGCGGGGCCGTCTTTTGGTCTTTCGCCTTTCCGTCCCAAACCGTAGCTATAGCGCCTTTTCAATCTAATTTGGCACAAAGTTGGCACAAAACTAATGTGTCCTTTCGAGGCCAATCTCCGCTTGGATAGCGTCTATCTCAAGAACGTGGAGCGTCCGATCCTCCCCCCACGGCCTCTCAACCCCAAAGTTGCCGTTGACTGAATAGTCCATTCGGGGCAAAATGAAGCACAGTTGATTGGGAGGGAGACTGACGATAGGAAGATACCAGTACTTTCTCATTCTAACCCTCACGAGCGTCCTGGTTTCTATAAACTGCTCGACACTCTTGGGAACGAGGACGGAACGGATTTCTGTGACCTCCTCTCCGGCGCCCTCGACTGTCAGGGTCAACGGCAAGGCGCAGGGTGTGACCCCCATCGATATCACGTTAAGTAGACGGAGGATTGGTCAAATTATCCGGATTGAATCGCCAGGCTATTCTCCATTTGAGATACAAGTGGGACGCGATGAGACCGTTCCTAATCTCTTAAACAGCGCGATTGTGGGAGCAGTTGTCGGCGGATTGGTAGCGTTGGCTGAAAAGACTTGGGAGCCACATAGTCATCTTCCGACCGAACTTGCGATTGATGTCCCGGTTGGCGCAGCAATCCTGCTCCTAATCGACCTGATACCCCCCGAAGGAAAAATACTGAGGTCGAAGGAACTCTCTGTGACCCTGACAAAAGCCGAGGGGACGCCCCGAGTCGATACGATGAGCATCAACGCTGACGATTTCCGGAAAATTAAGTGGATTCGGGTCCATAGAGACTGAGCGTCCAGCCGACCAGAATAACTCGGCCCTTTCCTGTGCGTCCTCCTGACTCATAACCCGGAGGTCGTTGGTTCAAATCCAACCCCCGCTACCATTTCGATATCAACGTTTCCCCATATGAGAAGCCAGCGCTTCTCTCTTTTCGTCTTTCCGTCCTAAACCCGTATTTGTAGCGCCTTTCAATCTAATCTGGCACAGGTTTGGCACAAGTCTGTCACTGGGATTCCCCACTCTCATCACTCTATTTTCTTAACCAGAATATAGTCGTCGCTCTAGGCCGGTGGCTCGACAAAGAAGGTGCCGTTGACTCATATCCGTAATGATGATAACTATTGAAAAGGTCCGATATCATGGGGGAAAGGGTGTCTGTGAAGGCCAAGGTGGTTAAGCCACGAGATTTATTCGCTAAAAAAGACTCTCCAATACTAAATAGAGCCATGAGGGCGATCTTCAGCGATTTAACTAAGGCGCCAAACGGCCAAGTCAATTTTCCATTCAATGTGATTAATGAACTTAGAAAGGAAATCATTTGCTCGAGAATTAAGATCAAAGGATTCGAAGATGATAAGGAGATCTTGAGGGCACTAATCATTAAGGCCTTAATTAACCTAAGAAAGCAGGATGAACGGGCGATTGAAATAGGCCGATTCGCGAAGGAGTTGGCAAATCTAATTTCTCAATACACATCGCAGGCAAAAAAATCGTTCCAAATACTATTTCCCTTACACTTAGCCGAGCCGATTCAAGAGTCCACCTTTAATGCCTTGTTCTTTGGCAAAAGTTTCAAGCTTAGCAATTGGCCCGATGTAGAGAGCTTGTCGGGCTGGGGCGACTTTATCGACGAGGCAAGAACTCATAAGTACGGGTCATTTTCGTATGGAATATATGTCCCAATTTTAAAGCAGCTTTTCACTCCTTTAGTTTTTTCGGCTGATGCTCTCTCATCTGAGGACGCTTTCCATGAAGGAAATGCTGGTTTTGAGATCCTGCGCTCGCTATTAAGTCTTCAGACTTCTTTTGGTATTGTAACGTATCAACTCGGACCTCCTCAGCCTTTGGCAAAGTTCTGCCCGCCTCCCTTTTATCCTATCTTTGACAATAGTGGACGCTATTTGAGCATGTTTTATAACCTTGAACCGTACGATTATGCAAAGACTACTGTTCCGCAAGAGTTCGACAATCGTCTAGTTTCGCTTTGCGAGGGCGTATCTAGAATGGACCCGGCTCTCCGAGGAATATTCATGGACTCCTTACTAAAGTACGTTGGAGCTCTTGATACATTTGATTGGCGAAATGCCTTTTTAAATTTTTGGCAGATACTTGAAAACCTATCTTTGAACACTCTAGAAGACGGTCTTAAGATGTCTGAAGTTGCGTCGAGGATAAAGAACTTAATGGGTCAAGCGGAGACGGCAGAAAAACTGATAGTCGATGGATTAGTTGCTACGCGGAATCGACTTGTCCACCTTGGCAAGTTTTCTAAATCCGGCTTGAAAGAAGTTAACTATATTAAAATTGTAGCCGAGAGGGCGTTAAGCAATTTTTACGTGTTTGCTAAGGATTACCATAGCAGGGCCGGCCTTATGAACTATTTCGCAGACGCGACGATCGAAGATGGCGTTCTTAGGGAACGAATTAGGAACATTGAACGATTATTAGAAACAAGAAAAAAGGTGTGAGAATATAAATCAAAGGGAAAGAGGGAAGGTTAACCCCGAAGTCGCTTGTTCGAATCCAGCCCCCGCTACCGCCTCGAAATCAACGTCTGCCCCATGTGCGAAGGCTGATCTGCTCCCCGGATCCTGGTCCATAAGGGATGAGGTCAGGGCGCCGACCGCTCTTCCTAGAGAATCCCGGAGTTATTCTGAGCCGTAAAGGAGGCTCTCCATCCGGCTGAAGCCCTGATTGACGACATGCCGAATCCACCGTATGGTGCCGGTCCTGGCGGCGGACTCCATGA
>DATKJS010000025.1:0-25531 GCA_035543515.1 Terriglobales bacterium
GCGAAATATCCGAAGAGACGGATTTTCGATGATATTTCTCAGAAGCGCTCCTCCGAGCCGCTCCGTCGCGCTTCTGATGGTCGCTCCGGTGTGCTTCGCCCTCCGCTCCCAGCCGGTCCCCCTCTCCGGCAACGGGGATCTTCGAGGCAACGCCCATCGCCGCCACGGGAGGAAATCCCGGAGACGGGAGATGAACCAAAAAAAAGGGCCTTCCCGAGGGGGAAGGCCCGGATGCGTTCCGTCGTCCCAGAATCAGTAGTCGCCGAAATCGATCGTCAGCTGGCCGGTGGCTTGGACCGGATGGTTCGAGCCGTCGACGCCCATGAAGGTGACGTGGGCGATGACCTGCAGCCGCGTCGTCGTGCCGACGAGCGAAACGAGGGGCGCGACGAGCTT
Source organism: Terriglobales bacterium (assembly GCA_035543515.1). Lineage (GTDB taxonomy): Bacteria > Acidobacteriota > Aminicenantia > Aminicenantales > Saccharicenantaceae > DATKJS01. The sequence goes on from DATKJS010000025.1 coordinate 397, forward strand.
GGCCGCGCTCAGGACGGCGACGAAGTTGACGCTCTTGCTCTCCCCGATGGTGATGAGGAGCGTCGAGCTCGTGCCTTCCATCGAGGCCGGGACGGTGACCCCCGGCTCGCCCGTGCCGTCGATGAGCGTGTAATCGATCTTATAGCCGGTCACGGTGATGTTGTTGTACTGGGACGGGGTCGTCGCCCCCGGGTCGATCATCGCCGCCTGGAGGGTGACGGTGGCCGTGTCCGAGGTCGTCGTCGACACGTCGGATTCGAGATAGAGGGCCGAGGTGCCGTCGATGGTCGTGCCCGTGAGGCTCTCGACGATGAGCATGCTGTTCGACTTGGCGTCCTTGACGGCCGCGTTGCACCCCGCCAGGGTCAGGACGACCGCCAGGGCGGCCAGGATCTTGAGCGTCGCAGTGGTCGTTTTCATGGTTTTCTCTCCTCCTCTGTCCCCCGTCACTTGATGATCCGGGGCGTGATGAAGATGAGCAGCTCCCGGCTCGTTTTCGTCCGGGCGAAATTCCGGAAGAGGCTCCCCAGGATCGGGACCTGGCTGAGGAAGGGCGTCTTCTCTCGGGTCACCGAATCTTCCGTGCGGTAGATGCCGCCGATGACGGTCGTCCCGCCGTCGGGGACCATGATCGTCGTCGTCACGCTCTGGGTCGTGATGGGGGGGATGCCGTTGACCAGGTTGGCGAAGTCGGCGGCGTTGTTCTGGATGTCAACCTTCATGATGATCGTGCCCTCGGCCGTGATCTGCGGCGTGGCCTTCAACTCCAGGGCGGCGTTGACGTACCGGGTCGTGACGGTGAAGTTGGCGACCGTTTGGACCGGGATCTGGCGGCCCTGGATGATGTCGGCCTCCATGTTGTTCTGGGTCGTGACCTGAGGATGGGAGATGATCTTGCCCTCGCCCTGGCTCTCGAGGGCCGTCAGGGCGACATCCAGCCGGAAGGTGTCGAGGACGTTGGCGAAGGACATGCCCAGGGCCGTGTTGAAGGACGGGGCCGGCAGGTTGATGGCGTACCCGCCGAGCGGGCCGCCGATGCCCTTGGTCGTCGTGCCCTGGGGGATCAGGGCGCCGTTGACGTCTATCTGGTTGGGGAACTGGAGCGACGTCGAGGTGCCGTAGGTCGAGTCGGCGTTGATCTTGAAGCCCCACTGGATGCCCAGGTTGCGGACGAAGGTCGACGAGGCCTCGACGACGCGGGCCTCGATGGAGACCTGCGGCGTGGGCGTATCGACGACGGAGAGGAGCTTCTCGATGAGGTCGAGCTTGTCCTTGACGTCCGTGATGAGGAGCGTGTTCGTCCGGTCGTCGATGAGCAACTCGCCGCGCGTCGAGACCTTTGACTTGATGAGCGCGGCGACGTCCTTGGCCTTGGAGTAGGAAAGCGGATAGGTCTTCGTCTGGACGGGGCCGGCCAGCTCCTTGCTCTCCTTCATCTTGCGCTCGTCCTCCTGCTCCCGGGTCAGGATGCCGATCGGGGCGATGCGCAGGACGTTGCCCTCGATCGACTTGCCCATCTTGTTCTGCTTGAGGACGATGTCGAGGGCCTGGTCCCAGGGGACGTCCTGGAGGTTGCAGGTGACGGTCCCCCGGACGTCGGAGTCGAAAACGACGTTCAGGCTGGCGAACTCCGCCAGGTAGAGGACGACGTCGCGGAGGTCCGCGTCCTTGAACTTCAGGCTGAGGACCTCTCCGCTGTACTTCTCGTCCTCGGCGGCGATCGTCTTGGGCTTGAACTTGTCGGGCTCGGCCGAGGTCTTCTTTTCCTGAGCGGGGGCCGCGGCCTGGGGCGGCGGGGTGGGCGGGGCCTGGGTCACGACCGGCTTCGCGACCGGCTTCGGCTCGGCCTTGGCCTCGGCCGCCGCTGGCGGGTCGAACTTGATCGGAACGGGGTTCGCCTTCGGCTCCTCCTGCCTGGCGGCCGGGGCCGCCTTGGGCGTGTCGGTCGCCGGGGCGGAGGCGGCGGGGGCCGGCGCGGCCTTGACCTCGGCCGCGGGGATGGTCTTGTAAAAGGAAACCGTCAGGCCGCTCTTGTCCGAATCCAGGGAATAAACCCCGGGCTCCTTGAGGTCGAAGACGAGGCGGGTGATGGCCCGGGGGTTGCTCTGCTGGAACTGCCCGACGCGGGCCTTCTCCACCGCGACCTGCGGCTGGTCGACGGACCAGACGTTCGTCTTGGCCGTCAGGACGGTGTCATAGAGGTCGACGACGAGGCGCGAGGGGTTTTCCAGGGCGAAGACCTGGGCCACGGCCTGGTCGGAGAGCTCGGCCCGGAAGGAAACCCGGTCGGCGGCCTGGGTGAAATCGACCTTGTCCAGGAAGATCTCGCCCTTGGGCCGGCGGTCGAGCCGGGACTGGGTCTCGGCGTCGATGAGATAGCCGCCGCTCGAGCGGAGGATCTTGGAGAACTCGACGACCGTCCGGCCGGATTCCCTCCCGATGCGGATGGGGACGCGCTCGTTCAGCCGGACGAGGAAGCGGAGGTCCTGGGCGCCGGCCTTCTGGACCTGGATGTCCCGGATGAACTGGGCCTCGGAGGAGGGGATGAGCGGGGCCTGGCTCGTCTTGGCCCGGTCGATGTCGAGGACGAGGGTCCGCGGCGAGTCGGCCAGGTAGTAGGCCTTCGGAGCGGCCAGCGGGCCGTCGGTCTCCAGGATGAGCTTGGCGGCCAGGGTCCCCGGCTGGACCTGGATCCGGCTGATGGTGACGGCCGGGCCCGGGCTTTCGGCGTGCGCAACGAGAGCGAGGATCGAGAGGGATGCGATGAGGGCGGGCAGAATTCTCTTTTTCATGTTAACGCTCCTCCGGGTTGATTTCTTTGATGATCTCCCGCGGCACCATGAGGGGGACGCCCCGCTCATGGGTCTTCCGGAAAACGACCTGGCTCGGGCCGATGCTGAGGATGTAGCCGTCGGCGAGCCTGTCGCCGACGTTCATGAAGCGGGGGAAGCCCTGGGCCGAGCCGATGACCGCGGTGTAACCCCTCTTGGCCTTGACGATCCCGATGAGGATCAGGTCCTCGATGGCGCCCTGGCCCTCGCCGGGGCCGGCCTTGGTGTCTCCGCCGCCGAGGAGGTCCTTGAAGGGGTCCCTCCGGCCCTCGGCGTTGAAGGCGACCGGGCCGGACGAGCGGAGGACCGGCTTGTCTTGGGAACTGGGGTTGGCCGGGGTTTCCTGCGCGAGGAGGGGCAGGAGGCCGGCCAGACCGAGGATGAGGATGATGGACGCGGCTTTTTTCATCTTCCGGGCCTCTTGGCTTTGGGTTTGGGGGCGGGAGCCGTGGGCTCCTCGAGGAAGAGATAGGTCTTGGCCGTCCAGTTGGCCGAGATGGTCGACTGGTCCGTCTGGCGGCTCAGGGCCTTGACCGAGAACTTGTCGATGGTGAAGAGGCGCGCGTACTGGCTCAGCCGGTCGAAGTAGGTCCCGAGGTTGTTGTAGGTCCCCGTGACCTGGACGACGATCGGCCACTCCGCGTAGAACTCGCGGCTGACCTCTTTCTGCTGGGTGAAGTTCGTCACGTCGAGCCGGGCGTCGTAGGCCAACTGCTGGATCTGCCGAAGGATCTCGGCCTGCTCCTTGCGCTGGGGGATGATCGACTCGAGCCCCTTGAGCTGGGCGGTCATGACGACGAGCTCCTGCTCGATCTTGTCGAGCTCTTTTTTCTTCTGCTTCAGGTCCTTGACCTCGGTCTCGACCTTGACCCGGTCGGCCCGGAGGGCCTGGAGCTTGGTGTTCTGCGGGCTGAAATAGAAGAAATGGGCCAGGGCAAAAATGACGACGCAGATGATGACGGATCCGTACCAGGGCATGGTCTTCATGTCGTCACCCCTTTCTTGGCGGCGGGCTTCGTCTGCGGCTGCGGGGGGGAGGCGGCGGTTGGCGCGGGCCTTTCGATGGCGGCGCTGAGCGTGAACTCGAGGTACTCGTTCCGCTGCGTTTTCCTCTGGGTCGAGCTGGCCAGGCTGACGTTCGTGAAGACGGGGCTGTTCTCGAGGCTCGTCATGTAGTCGGCGATGAGGTTGTTCGAGAGGGCCTTGCCCTTGACCTGGAGGCCCTTGGCGTCATAGCTCACTTCGGACAGCCAGACCCAGTCCGGCAGGCTCCGGCTGAGCTGGTCCATGATCCGGGCGGCCAGGTCCTGCTGGGACCGCAGGTCGTTGATGAGGTTGATCTTGCGCTCCAGCGAGGCCTTGAGGAGCTTCTGCTGCTCGAGCTTGGCCGTGACGTACTGGAGCTTCTCTTTCTCCAGCCGGGCGGTGGCCAGGAGCTCGTTCTCGCGGTCGAAGGCCCGCTGCTGGACGTAGAAATAGGCCCCCAGGACGACGACGAGGAGGAGGAAGACCAGGCTGCCCAGGTTCCGCGCTTTCTGGACCGGGACCTCCGCGGCTCCGGGCGCCGCGGCCGTTTCCTTGATGTCCTTGGTTTCCGGCTTGAGGAGGTTGATCCGTATCATGGTTACTTCTCTGCCTTTCGGGTCGCCAGTCCCACGGCGACGCCAAAGATGGGTGCCATTTCGTTGAGATAGATCGAATCGAACTTGTCCTCGTCCACCTGCAGGCCGCGGAAGGGGTTGAGGATCTCGGTCTTGATCCGGAACTTCTGCTCGAAGGCCCCGACCATGTTCGGGACGTTGGCCAGGCCGCCGCTGAGGAAGATCTGTTCGATCTTCCGCTCCCGCTTCTCGGAGGCCTCGTAGAAAGAGAAGGTCTTCTCGATCTCGTCGAGGAGGTCCCGGACGTTCATCGACAGGACCGTGGCGAACTGATCGGCCGTGACCGTCTTGCCGGGGATCCCCTTGAGGAGCTTCTCGGCCTCCTCGAAGCTGATGTTGAGCTCCTTGCGCATGTTCTCCGTGAAGAAGAAGCCGCCGAGCGACAGGTCGCGGAAGAGCTGAGGCGTGCCCCTCTCGACGATGACGACGTTGGTGATGTTGGCCCCGATGTTGATCAGGGCAATCGTCTTCTCGCCGAACGACTCGGGATAGTTGACCTCTAGGACGTTCTGCAGGGCGAAGACGTCGACCTCGATGCTCTCGAGGTTCTTGCGGGCCTGGTTGACGACGTTGCTGTAGTTGGCGATCTTGTCCTTCTTCGCCGCGACGAGAAGGATGTCGAGGTTCTTGTCGTCCGCGGCCCGGGCGGGCTTGAGGATCGCATAGTCGACGTTCGTCTCCTCGTACGGGTAGGGGATGTTGTGCTTGGCCTCCCAGATGATGGACTCGGCGAGCTCCTGCTTCTCCATGATGGGCAGGGAGATCTTCTTGATGATCACGGAATTGCCCGAGATGGAGATGCCGACGTCGCGGTTGGAGATCTTGTTCTCATCGAAGACCATCCGGATCGTCTCGACGACGGCCGCCGAGTCGATGATCGTGCCCTCGACGATGGCGTCATGGGGCAGGGCCTCGTAGCCGACCTTCAGGACCTCGTAGGCCGTGTGGTCCCCCTTCCGCTTGGCCCGCAGCTCGACGGCCTTGACGGAATAGGACCCGATGTCCAGCCCGACCAGCATTCTTTCCCGAGACATTCCGAACATGTTCGCCTGCCTTATTTGGATTTGGGGTTCTTTATTGCCTGAAGCTTCTCCCCGAGCTTCTGGGCGACGGGCGCAGGGACGAAGTCGTCGACCGCGCCGCCCAGGATGGCCACCTCCCGGACGAGGTTCGAGCTGAGGAAGGAATACTTGACGTTCGGCATCATGAAAAACGTCTCAATGTCCGGGGCCAGGTTCCGGTTCATCAGGGCCATCTGGAGCTCGTACTCGAAATCCGAGATGGCCCGCAGGCCCCGGACGACGACGCGAATCCGCTCGCGCCTGGCGAAATCCGCCAGCAAGCCGCGGAACGAGGCGACCTTGACGCCGGCCCGCCGGCGAAAGAGCTGGCGGATCATGTCGACTCTCTCTTTAGTCGTGAAGAGCGGGTCCTTCTTGGGATTTCCCAGGACGGCGACGGTGACGCCGTCGAAGACCTCGAGGCACCGCTCGATGATGTCGACGTGCCCATTGGTGATGGGGTCGAACGACCCGGGGTATAGGACTCGCCTCTCCATGGTCCGGCTCTCTGGCTTAATTCCTTATCAAGATTTATCTTCCAATTATCAAAATTCCCGTACCTTGTCAACGGAAATCCTCTCGCCCGACAGGGGAAAAACGGGATCCGGCATCAATTTGTTGACAAAAATTGGCGCGAGCCGGAAGCCGGCCAAGCAACCGCCGCAAACGAATGGTTCTTTCATGCCCGTCCCGCGCGCCTTTCCTGCCGCGGCTCTCTCCTTCCGGGGCCATTGTGGCTCGCCTGCGCGAAGGGTCAATCATCCCCCGGGGTGAAACCGGGGATGAAATTCTCCCCTCTCAAGAGGAGAGGACGGCCCGCTCGCCCTCTCAGTCCCGCGCCGCCGACGAGGCGACGGTCATGCCGGCGCCGCCCCGAGGCGTGGGCCTGCACAAGAGAGGGACTGCCCCCGGCCTATCCCGGCAGGCCTGGGGCTATCCCTCTTGAATTTGATTTTACGGATTGGCTGTGGTAATTTTCCCGCAAATGATGATCCGCTTCGGCACCTCCGGCTGGCGCGGCCTCATGGGGGAGGAATTCACCTTCCACAACGTGCGCGTCGTCGTCCAGGCCATCGCCAACCACCTCCGGCACAAGTTCCCGGGCGGCCCCATCGCCGTCGTCATCGGCTATGACACGCGATTCCTCTCGGAGCGCTTCGCCCAGGAGGCGGCGAAGCTCCTCTCGAAGAACGGCGTTACCGTCAGCCTGGCCGACCGGGACGCGCCCTCCCAGGCCCTCGCCCTCCAGATCATCCGGCGCAAGTGCCAGGGGGGGATCAACTTCACGGCCTCGTTCAACCCGCCCTGGTATAACGGGCTCAAGTTCAACGTCGAGACCGGGGCCCCCGCCCTGCCCGAGGTCACGGACCGGCTCGAGGACGAGGTCCGCCGGCTCATGCCGCGCTTCTCCCACCTCCCCTTCTACGCGCCGAAGGAGAACATCACGCGGATCGACCTCCAGGCCGACTACCTCGCCTTCATCCAGGACAAGATCGACTTCGCCGCCCTGCGGGCGGCCGGGCTGAGAGTGGGCGTCGACCTCCTCTACGGCACGAGCCGCGAGTACCTCGACGAGGTCCTGGAGGAGAACGGCGTCCCCGTCGAGGGCATCCACGGCTACCTCGACCCGTATTTCGGCGGCGTCACTCCCTCCTGCACGGAGGACAACCTGGACGAGCTCAAGCGTCTCGTCCGGGCGAAGAAATGCCATCTCGGCGTCGCCACCGACGCCGACGGCGACCGCTTCGGCATCATCGACGAGGGAGGGGCCTTCATCCATCAGAACTACATCCTGGCCATGCTCCTCGACTACCTGGTCCGGGTCAAGGGCTGGCGGGGCGGCGTGGCGCGGTCCATCACGACGACCCACCTCCTCGACCGCATCGCCGCGCGCTACGGTCTTCCCCTCTACAAGACGAAAGTCGGCTTCAAGTACATGGCCGACCTCTTCCTCAGGGGCCAGATCATTTTCGGCGGGGAGGAGAGCGCCTGCATCGCCGTCAAGGACCACCTGCCCGAGAAGGACGGCATCTTCGCCGGGCTCCTCGTCGCAGAGATGATCGCGGTCGAGGGCAAGGGCCTCCGGGACATCCGCAAGGACCTCTTCGAGCGCTATGGGACGGTCGCCGGCTGCCAGAGGTCCGTCCCCCTGACGCCGGAGCGGGCCAAGCGGCTGAAGGCCCTCGCCCAGTCCCCGCCGGCGGAGCTCGGCCGGCGCAAGGTCGTCGGGGTCGAGACGATCGACGGCGTCAAGCTCGACCTCGGCGACGGGGAATGGCTGCTTTTCCGGCTGTCCGGAACCGAGCCCGTCATCCGCTGTTACGCCGAGTCCGCGACCAAGCCCCGCGTCGAGGCCCTGCTGGCGAAGGGGATGGAGGCGTTCCTGTGAGGGACGGGGCGCCGCGGACCGGGCCGGCTTTCCGGAAGAAGGTCCTCGGCCTCGGCCTAGCCTGCCTGTTCCTGGTCATGGCCGTGACGACGATCTTCGGCAAGAAGGGGGTCATGGACATCCACCGGGCCCGCCAGCGGCTGGCCGGGCTCGAGGCCGAGGCCCGCCGCCTGGGACAGGATAAAACCCGGCTCGAGGCCGAGATCCGCGCCCTCGAGGCGAACCCCCGGGCCGTCGAGAAGGAAGCCCGTGACAAACTGTGGCTGATCAAGCCCGGCGAAAAGGTCCTCGTTGTCCCCAAAGCCCCGAAAAAGTGAGCCGGACGAGGCCGACCTCCTCGCCTCGCTCAACCCCGCCCAGCGCCGCGCCGTCGTCCACGGTGACGGCCCGCTCCTGATCATCGCCGGCGCCGGCACGGGCAAGACCAAGGTCATCACCCACCGCATCGCCCACCTCATCGCCTCGAAGCGGGCCCGGCCCGAGGAGATCCTGGCCGTGACCTTCACGGAGCGCGCGGCGAGCGAGATGGAGGCCCGGGTCGATGTCCTCGTCCCCTACACCTACTCGTTCGTCGAGATCAGCACCTTCAACTCCTTCGGCGAGAGGGTCCTCAGGGACTACGCCCTCGACCTGGGCTACCCGCCGGACTTCAAGCTGCTCGACGACGTCGAACAGGCCATCTTCTTCCGCGAGAACCTCTTCCGCTTCTCGCTCGAATACTACCGGCCGCTGAGCTATCCGACGCGGCACATCCAGGAGCTCCTCGAGGCCATCCGGCGGCTGAAGCAGGAGGACGTCCGGCCCGGAGACTACGAGCGCTACGCCCGCGACCTAGCCGGGCGGGCGGCCGGGGAGGGGGAGAAGGAGACGGCCCGGAAGCACCTCGAGGTCGCCCGCGTCTACGACGAGTACCAGGCCCTCCTTCGGCGGGAGGGGCTGATCGACTTCGAGGACCAGGTGACGCTCGTCGTCGACCTCTTTCGGTCGCGGCCGTCCGTCCTCCAGGAGTTTGAGGAGCGCTACCGGTACATCCTCGTCGACGAGTTCCAGGACACGAACTTCGTCCAGTTCGAGCTCCTGAAGATGCTGGCCGCCGGCCGCCGCAACCTGACCGTCGTCGGCGACGACGACCAGAGCATCTTCCGCTTCCGGGGCGCGTCCCTCAGCAACATCCTCGGCTTCGAGGAGGTCTATCCCGAGGCGAAGCGGGTCGTCCTGACCCGGAACTACCGCTCGACGCAGGCCATCCTCGACGCCTCTTATCAGCTCATCCAGCACAACAACCCCGGCCGGCTCGAGGCCAAGGACAAGGTGGACAAGCGGCTCCGGGCGGCCGCGCCGGGCTCGGGGAAGAGCATCTTCGTCCTCCAGTTCGACACCCTCTCCCACGAGGCCGACCGCGTCGCCGAGCTCGTCCTCGAGGCCCGTGCCGGCGGAGCGGCGTGGAGCGACACGGCCGTCCTCGTCCGGCGCAACGCCGACGCCGACCCCTACCTCCGGGCCTTCAACGTCAAGCAGGTCCCGTACCGCTTCTCCGGCAGCCGGGGGCTCTATCAGCAGGAGGAGATCAAGGTCCTGACGGCCTTCATCGAGGCCCTGACGGACTTCGAGAACAGCCGCGCCCTCTTCTACCTGGCCCTGTCCGACGTCTACCGGGTCCCGTCCTACGACTTGACGCGGATCGCCGGCTACGCGCAGAAGACGAACGCCTCCCTCCACGGCGTCCTGAAGATGATCGCCGAGGGCCGCCAGCCCGTCGAGGTCTCGGCCGAGACGGAGGCGGCGGTCCGGCGGCTCTTCGCCGACCTCATGTTCTTCGTCGAGCAGGCCGGCGGCCGGAACGCCGGCGCCGTCGTCTACGGCTTCCTCGAGCGGAGCGGGTTTCTCAAGTCCCTGGTGGCCACGCCGTCGCTCGAGTCCGAGGTCCGCATCAAGAACATCCGGCTGTTCTTCGATAAGATCAGGGGGTTCTCGGACCTCACGGATAACGACTCCATCCACGCCTTCGCCCGCTACCTCGACCTCCTCCGCGAGGTCGGCGACAACCCGGCGACGTCGGAGGCCGACCTGGACGAGGACGCCGTCAACGTCCTGACCGTGCATAAGGCCAAGGGCCTCGAGTTCGGGACGGTCTTCATGGTCGGCCTGGTCGAGGACCGCTTCCCGGGGCGCGAGCCGCGCGAGAGGATCCCGGTCCCGGACGCCATCCTCAAGGAGAGCCTGCCGGGCAAGGAGAACATCCTGCAGGAGGAGCGGCGGCTGTTCTACGTAGCCATGACCCGGGCGCGCCGGGCCCTCCACCTGACCTGGGCGAAGGACTTCGGGCTGAAGCGGCTGAAGAAGGTCAGCCCGTTCGTCCTCGAGGCCCTCGACATCCCCAAGATGCCGGACGAGGTCCTGCGGGCCTCGGCGCTCGAGGAGCTCCGCCGCTATGCGCTGGCCGCGGAGCGACCGCGGACGCCCGCCGCGGTCAGGGCGCCGGCCGTCCTCGCCCTCAGCCACGTCCGGGTCGAGGATTACCTGCTCTGCCCGCTCAAATACCGCTTCCGGCACGTCATGCGCGTCCCGGTCATGCCCCATCACACGCTTGTCTTCGGCCGCGTCCTCCACGCCACGATCCACGCCTACCTGGCGCGCCGGATGAAGGGCAAGGCGACATCCGAGGACGAATTCATCGGGGAATACCGGAAGAACTGGGTTAACGAGGGCTACCTCAGCCGCGAGCACGAGGAGCTGAGGAAGGCGGCCGGGGAGCGGGCCCTCCGGCTCTTCTATGGGCGGGAGGAGGCGTCGGGGCGCGTGCCGGCCTTCCTCGAGAAGCCCTTCCGCTGGCAGGAGGCCGGGATCCGCTTCTCCGGCCGCTTCGACCGCGTCGACTTCGAGGAGGCGGGCCCCGTCATCATCGATTTCAAGTCGACCGAGGCGGCGACCGAGAAGGAGGCCGACCGCCGCACCGCCGACAGCCTCCAGATGGATATCTACGCCCTGTCGTTCCTCAAGACCCAGGGACTCGCGCCGGCGGAGACGCGGCTCTACTTCCTCGAATCGGGGGTCGTCGGGCGCGCCGTGAAGGGCGAGCGGGAGCTCCGGCGCGCGGCCGACAAGATCCGCCGGGCGGCCGAGGGCATCCGGGCCGGAAACTTCGCCCCGACGCCCGACTGGCACACCTGCAACTTCTGCGATTTCAAGACCATCTGCCCTTCATCGTACGCCTATTAGAGAGGTCGGGTGGGTCCTGTTCGTGTGCGTCCCCGGTCACGGTGGCGTCGAGGCCGTCCTTATCCGCCGGCTCCGGGAACGTGTCCCGGTTCCCCCGTCGAAATTCCCGCCGGGTCCCCCTCCAAACGGGGTCTTTCAGACGGCCTCGGCGCCTCCTGCGTTAGCGCCCGCCCGATGGCCGGAGGGGCCTTGGGGATTGGCCGGAACGTCATGTGCGGTTTAGCCTTCCCGAAGCGTTTTTCGAGGGTATCCTCATGAGAGGGAACTCTCTCTCGAGATTTCCCTCTCATGGGGGCGGCGAGGATGTCTGAGCCTGATCCATCGGAGTGCGATGGACCGGAAAAAGACGGGAGAAAAGGAAACCCGTTTCTTAGACTCGGGGCGGATCGGTGAGTGTTGAGCGAGTTCCGCAGACGCCGAGAAAGAACGGTTCGGGGAGGCGTCGAGAACCGCACTCTGGAGTGAAGGCCAACCCCGAAGCCCCGAAGGCCGAACAGTAACCCGCCGCGATAGGACCGCTCCGGCCTTTCTATTGCGGCTGGACCCGGAAGGGCATGACGGCCCAGATGTTCGTCCGCTCCATCAGGCGGAGCATGCCGAGCGCCTTCTCCAGCCCCGCCGCGGACTTCAGGTCGAGGCCGGAAGAGGAGGCGCCAAAGAGCGTCTCCCAGAGGGTGAGCTTCTTCGGCCAGACGACGAGCCGGACGTCCTCCTCGGCCGGGACGCCGGCCAGCCTCTTGGCCAAGCCGACGGCCGTGGACAGGCCGCCGAGCTCGTCGACGAGGTTCCGCTCCTTCGCCTGGCGGCCGGTCCAGACGCGCCCCCGGCCGACCCTGTTAACTTCCTCTTTGGTCATCTTCCGGCCCTCGGCGACCTTGGCCAGGAACTGGTCATAGGTCCAGAGGATCTGGTCCTTGAGGGCCTTGCGCTCCTCGGGCGTGAACGGCCGGAAGGGAGAGAGAATGTCGGCCCTCGCGCCGAACGTCACCTTTTCGGACGTGACGCCGAGCTTGTCGAGCAGCCCGGCGAAGCTGAACTTGCCGGCCAGGACGCCGATCGAACCGGTCAGCGTCTGCGGCTGGGCGACGATCTTCGTCGCGGCCGTGGCGATCCAGTAGCCGCCGGACCCGGCTACGTCCGACATCGAGACGACGACCGGCTTCTCCTTCTTTGCCAGGGCGACTTCCCGCCAGACGACGTCCGAGCCGACCGACGAGCCGCCCGGGCTGTCGACGCGGATAATGATGGCCGCGATCGACGCGTCGCGGCGAGCCGTCCGGAGCCAGCCGGCGACCGTCGTCCCGCCCATGACCCGCGGCATACTCTCGCCCGTGACGATCATGCCCGTGGCGTAGACGAGGGCGACCTTCCGGCCGCCCTCGAGGCCGACCGACGACGGCGCGACGCGGGTGTACTCGTCGAACTTGACCGGGGCCAGGCCCCGGCCCTCGTCGTCCTGGAGGAGCCTCTGGAGCTCGTCATCGTAGAGGCAGAGGTCGACGAGGCCGGCCTGACGCGCCCGCTCGCCCTGGAAGAAGCCCCGGTCGAGGAGGGCCCGGAACTCGGCCTCGGTCTTGCCGCGGGCCTTGGCGGCCGTCCTCACGTACTCGTCGAAAATGTCCGAGGTCAGGGACTCCGTCTCCTCGCGGTGGGCCGGGGTGAAGCCCTTTTCCGTGAACATGTTGTAGGCCGTCTTGTATTCCTCGACGTGCTCGAACTCGGCCTTCACCCCCAGCTTGTCCAGCGTGTTCCTGAAGAAGGGGACGTAGCCGCCGATGCCCTTGACCCCGAGCCAGCCGAGCGGATGGAGGACGACCTTGTCGCAGGCCGTGGCGACGTAGTACTCCATGTCGCCTTCGGGGGCCTCCTCGATATAGGCGTAGGCCTTCTTCCCGGTCCGCCGGAACTCGCGCACGGCGTCCCGCAGCTCCGAGGCCTTGCCCCAGTCGCACTGGAGAGGGGAGAGGCGCAGCAGGACGGCCTGGACGCGGCCGTCGACGGCCGCCTTGCGCAGGTTCATCCAGAAGTCGTAGACGGTGAGAGGCTTGGCCACGGGGAGCAGGGCCGTGAGGAGGCTCGGCGGGGCGACCTCCTCCACGGCGCCGCCCAGCGTCACCTCGAGGTAGGCGCGGCCGGGGACCTCGGCCGCGGGCTGCCCGAGCTCGGAGACGAAGAGGAAGAAGGCGCCGGCGACGGCGAGGATGACGAAGAACAGGACGATGAGCAGGACGTAGGTCCGTTTTTTCATGGCGGCTCCTCCGTGGCCCGGTCGGTCCGGACCTTCCAACTATAGCAGATTCCCCGGGGAGGCGGAAGGAAGCCGGCCCGGCGGCGCGCGGACGGCGGCGCTTGACGGAGAGACTTGATTTGTCCTGCGGAAATGTGGACAATGACCTCGACCCCCGTCGCGCCGGTCCTCCGGCCCGAGGCCGCGGCAGCGGCGGGCGGAGAGGAGGTATTTCTTCTATGTCCCAAAAGCTTTATGTGGGTAACCTCAATTACCGGACCACGGAAGACACGCTGAAGCAGCTGTTCGCCCAGTACGGCGAGGTTACCTCGGTCAACATCCTCCAGGGCCGCGGCTTCGGGTTCGTCGAGATGACCAGCCCCGAATCGGCCCAGGAAGCCAAGGGCAAGCTGAACGGCACGGAATTCGACGGCCGCAAGCTCATCGTCAACGATGCCCGCCCCCGCGCCGAGGGAGGGCCCCGGAACGACAGGCGTCCCGGCGGCGGAGACCGGCGGGGATTCTCGAGGTTCTGACCTTATAGATCGCTCTCCTCTATCATACCGGCCTCATCCCCCCGGACGGGGGCAGGGCGACGACCGCCCTTTTTCCGGCTCCGGGCGGGGGTGAACCTTTCCTTCCGGCCCGCCGTAGTACACTGTGAAAAGGCCCGGAGAGGACAAGGACAGTGAGGCTCGACCATGCTGACGCGGATGAGGGCGGCCCGCCGATGACGGACGCCCCGGACGCCGTCCTTCTCCTCGAGCGGGCACGGGCCGGAGACCGCGAGGCCTTCGTCGCCATCGTCCGGCGCTATCAGCAGAAGGTCTTCATCATGGCCTTCTCCATCCTCCGCAATAAAGAGGACGCCCTCGACGCCGTCCAGGAGACCTTCCTCCGCCTCTACCAGAAGTCGGGGACCTTCCGCCCGGGACATAGCTTCCAGGGCTGGCTCCTCGAGATCGCCAAGAACATCAGCATCGACTACTACCGCAAGCACCGCGAGCGGCGCCTGGAATACGAGACGGCCCGGCCGCTGGACGAGATCCCCGTGGCCGTCGAGGACCGGTCGACGGATTCCCGCGACTCCGACCTGCGGGCGCTCTTTTCCCGCTCGGTCGAAAGGCTCGCCGCCAAGCAGAGGATGGTCTTCGTCATGCGGCACTACAACGAGCTCCAGTTCAACGAGATCTCGGAGGCCCTGCGGATCTCCGTCGGGACGGCCAAGTCGCTCCACTTCAAGGCCGTCCGCAACTTGAGGAAATGGCTGACGCCGGACATGGGGATCGAACGATGAGCGCCTGCCCGAAGAAGAAAGCGGATTGGCGGACCTACCTCTCGGGGGACCCGGAGGAGGGAAGGAGAACGACCGTGGCCGAACATCTCAGGGAATGTCCCGAGTGCCGAAGGAAAGAGGAGGAGTTTCGCCGCGTCCTCGACGGGGCGGACGCCGTCCGGGGCGAGATCCGGGAGGTTCTCCGCTCGGTCGACTGGGAGGCGCTGCCCGACAAGGTCGCGGACTATGTCTACTCCCGGGCCGAGAAGCCTGCCCGAGCTGCCGCGGCCGGCCGGGTGCGGCTCTGGTTCGCCCAGGCCGGCCTCAGGCCTGTCGCGGCCGGCGTCGCCCTCGGCCTTCTCGTGGGCGCCCTCGGGATGTACCTGGCTCTCGGGAGGCCCGGCGCCGGCCCAGCCGCGGAGAGGCCGTTCTACGCGTCCCGGGAGTTCCTTGACCGGGCCGAGCTCGAGATGGCCCGCCGGGAAACCGTGGATTACCTCGAGCGGAGCCAGTACGTCCTCCTCGACGTCCTCGGCTCGGCCTCGAGCCCGGACAAGGCGGCCCGCGACGAGAGCACGGCCCGGGTCCGGGAGCTCCTCTCGAAGAAGAAGTATCTCAACGGCCAGTTCGACAAGTTCCAGATGGCCAAGGCCAAGGCGCTCTGCGACCAGATCGAGCGGCTCTTCGTCGAGCTGGCCCAGGTCGGCGACGGGTTGCCGGAGGCGGAGCTGGCCAGGATCCGCGGCTTCGTCGAGGACCGCCAGCTCGTCCTCAAGATCAGCCTGGTCAAGAAAGAACTGCAGAATGGGGTTTGACATGAACAAGACGATCATCGCCGCCGCTATCGCCATCGTCCTGGGGCTGGGGCTCGCCTCGCCGGCTTTCTCCCAGGCCGCGGACGAGAAGCTCTTTGACGAGGCCAAGCTTCTCATCTTCGACAAGAAGTGGGATGAGGCGCTGGCCAAGCTCGGGGAGCTCGCGGACGGGTACGCCAAGAGCCCGTATTACGGCCAGGCCCTCTTCTATAAAGGAGAATGCCTGAACGCCCTCCCGGGCCGCGAGAAGGACGCGCTGCGGGCCTACGAGGACTACCTCCGGCTCCCCGACGCCAACCCGAGCCTGGCCGAGAAGTCCGAGGGGACCATCGTCGACCTGGCCTTCGCCCTCTACGAGAAGGGCGACCGGGGGGCGCTCGGGCAGCTCGAAACCCGGCTCGACCACCCGAACCGGGCCGTCCGCTACTACGCCGCCTACAAGCTCAGCCTCGTCCGGAACAAGGCCGCCGCGGCCAAGGCCGTGCCGGTCCTCGAGAGCATCATCCGTACGGAGAAGGACCCCGAGCTGACCGACCGGGCCCGGATCGCCCTTCTCCGCGTCTCGCCCGAGAGCCTCAAGTCCGTGGAGGACCGCCGGCCGGCCCAGGACGAGCCCCGCATGCTCCGCATCCGCATCACCAAGAAGGGACAGAGGGAGGGCGTGTCCATCAACATCCCCTGGTCCCTGGCCGACTTGGCCTTGAGCTCCATGTCCGATGCGGACAAGGCGTCCATGAGGGCCAAGGGCTACGACATCAACCGGATCCTGAACGACCTGGCCAAGTCCAAGGAGAAGATCCTCCGGATCGAGGGCGAGGACGGGTCCGTCATCGAGATCTGGATCGATTGAAACATCAAGGAGGAACGTCCATGAAAAGAACAGCCATCGCCGTGCTGGCCGTCCTGGCCATGGCCCTCGTCGCCGTCCCCGCCGCTCGGGCGGACCGGGGCGACGAATTCCAGGCCATCCAAAAGGCCGTCAAGCAGAACCCGGCCTACGTGCCCGGCAAGGAAGCCCAATGGTTCAAGGTCCTCATCACGGACCAGAAGACCGGCAAGGACAAGGTCCGGGTCACCCTGCCGCTCTCCGTCATCGAGCTCCTCGTCAATTGCTCCGATGACAAGCCCATGAAGGTCGACGGGTGCAAGCGAGACGTGGACCTCAAGGCCCTCTTCGCCGAGCTGAAGAAGGTCGGCCCGATGGCCCTCATCGAGATCGTCGACGAGGACGCCCTGATCAAGGTCTGGCTGGAATAGGCCGGGTGGCAGGTGAGTGGGACTGTCCCCGCAGGGGACTGTCCCTCTTAACCAGTCGGCAGCAAAAGTCGCATCGTCATGGGGAGGCGGGCTTCGGTCCGCCTCCCCGTTTTTCTTTTCAGAGAAGCTCGACGGGATCCTTCTTCGGGGCCGATGGGAAATATCCGGAGAGAGAGGATCCGCCCGCTCTAACCGTATTTTTGTCAGAAGTGCGGCTCTGAATCACGCCGCCGTACTTCTGATGGTCGCTCCGGTGTGCTTCGCCCTCCGCTCCCAGCCGGTCCCCCTCTCCGGCAACGGGGATCTTGGAGGCAACGCCCATCGCCGCCACGAGGGGAAATCCCGGAAATGGGAGACGAACCCCTATAAAAGGCGTTGGCCACGTCGAATCCGTTGACAAGGCCACGGCCCGCCCATAAAATGGGAGGGCCAGGAGGCCGATGTGGGCAAGACGCTGACCGAGAAGATCCTCGGCATCAAGGCCGGCAAAGAGGTCCAGGCGGGTGAGGTCGTCACCGTGTCCCCGGACTACATCCTCTCCCACGATAATTCCGCGGCCATCATCCAGGAGTTCCGCAAGATCGGCGTCCAGAAGGTCCGCTCACCCGAGAAGATCGTCATCGTCCTTGACCACATCGTCCCGGCCTCGGACGAGAAGTACGCCCAGAACCACAAATCCATCCGGGAGTTCGTGGCCGAACAGGGCATCCCGAACTTCTTCGACATCAACTCCGGCATCTGCCATCAGGTCCTGCCCGAACAGGGCTTCGCGACGCCCGGCAAAGTCATCGTCGGCAGCGATTCCCACACCCCGAGCTACGGCGCCTTGGGCGCCTTCGCCACCGGCATCGGCCGGACCGAGACCGCCTGCACCTGGGCCACCGACGAGATCTGGCTGCGGGTCCCGGAGACGATGCGCATCGACCTCGCCGGCCGTTTCCCCGGGGGCGTTTCGGCCAAGGACCTCAGCCTGAAGATCATCGGCGACCACGGCGCCGAGATGGCCAACTACAAGGCCGTGGAGTTCGCCGGCCCGGCGGCCGGGGACATCTCCATCGGGGCCCGCCTGACCCTGGCCAACATGTCGGCCGAGATGGGGGCCAAGAACGGCTACTTCCTCCCCGACGAGAAGGCCCTGGCCTGGCTCAGGGGCCGCGCCCGCGGCCCGTTCGAGGTCGTCCTTTCCGACCCCGACGCCCGCTACGAGAGCGTCCTCGCCTACGACCTCTCCGCCCTCGAGCCTCAGCTGGCCTGCCCGCACACCGTCGACAACGTCAAGCCGGTCGGCGAGGTCGAGGGCAGGCGCATCCACCAGGTCCTCATCGGGACCTGCACCAACGGACGGCTCGAGGACCTCGATGAGGCGGCCCGGATCATGAAGGACCGGACGGTCCACCCCGGAGTCCGCGTCCTCGTCATCCCCGCCTCCTGGGAGGTCTACCGCGCCGCCTTGAAGTCCGGGACCCTGGCCGTCCTGGCCGAAGCCGGCTGCGTCATCCTCAACTCGGGTTGCGGGCCCTGCCTCGGCGCCCACGAAGGCATCCTGGCCGCGGGAGAAGTCTGCGTCAGCACCTCGAACCGGAACTTCCGGGGCCGCATGGGCCACCGCGACTCGGAGATCTACCTCGCCTCGCCGGCCACGGCCGCCGCCTCGGCCGTCGAAGGCAAGATCGCCGACCCGAGGAGATACCTATGAGCAAGGGCCGGGTCTGGAAATACGGCGACAACGTCAACACCGACGTCCTTTATCCCGGCCGCTACACCTACCAGATCCTCACGCCCGAGGAGATGGCTCGCCACGCCCTCGAGGACCTCGACCCCTCGTTCGCGTCCGGCGTCCGGCCCGGCGACGTCATCGTGGCCGGCAAGAACTTCGGCTGCGGCAGCTCGCGCGAGCAGGCCGCGGCCTGCCTGAAGTACGCCGGGGTCCAGGCCGTCGTGTCCCGCTCCTTCGCCCGCATCTACTTCCGCAACGCCATCAACCTCGGCCTCCCCGTCATCCAGTCCGAGGAGGCCTGCGCCGCCCTGGAGAAAGGCGACGAGGTCGAGATCGACTTCGCCCGGGGCGAGATTCGCTCGTCCCGCGGCACGTTCCGCTTCCTGCCGCTGCCGGAATCCGTCATCGGCATCCTCGAGGCCGGCGGCCTCCTCGAATACACGAAAAAGAAGCTCGCCCCGGCCGCGACCCCCAAATCCTGACCCAAGGAGTTCTCCATGTCCAAGCACAAGATCGCGGTCCTGCCCGGCGACGGCGTCGGCAAGGACGTCGTCGAGGCGACGATGATCGTCCTCGAGAAGTCCGGCCTCGACGCGCAATACATCTACGGCGACATCGGATGGGAGTTCTGGTGCAAAGAAGGGAACCCGTTGCCCGACCGGACCCTCAAGCTGCTCAGGGAGACCGACGCCTGCCTCTTCGGGGCCATCACCTCGAAGCCGAAGGAGGACGCCGCCCTCGAGCTTGCCCCCGGGCTCCGCGGCGCGGGGCTGTCCTACTTCAGCCCCATCGTCCGCCTCCGCCAGGAGTTCGACCTCTACCAGAACCTCCGGCCCTGCAAGGCCTATGCCGGCAACCCGTTGAATTATAAGGAGGGCATCGACCTCGTCATCTTCCGTGAGAACACGGAAGGCATGTACGCCGGGGTCGAGTTCTTCCCCCTGCCCCAGGTCGTCCGCGACGCTCTGCTCACGAACCCCAAGATGAAGCGCTTCAAGGACGTCCCGGCCGGGGAGATCGCCGTCTCGACCCGGATCATGACGAAGAGCGCCTGCGCCCGGATCACCCGGGCCGCCTTCGAGTTCGCCCGCAAGCATCATCGCAAGTCGGTCACCCTGATCGAGAAGCCCAATGTCCTGCGCGAGACCGGCGGGCTGATGCTCGACACGGCTCGCGAGGTCGCCAAGGCCTACCCGGACATCAAGTTCTGGGACGCCAACGTCGACGCCATCTGCATGTGGCTCCTCAAGAACCCCTACGACTACGACGTCCTCGTCGCCGAGAACCTTTTCGGCGACATCGTCTCGGACCTGGCTGCGCAGCTCGTCGGCGGACTCGGCTTCGCCTGCAGCGGCAACATCGGCGACGCGTACGGCGTCTTCGAGCCGACGCACGGCTCCGCGCCGAAGTACACGGGGATGTACAAGGTCAACCCGATCGCGACCATCCTCGCCGCCAAGATGATGCTCGACTGGATCAGCGAGACGGCCAAGGCCGCGGCCGTCGAGGGGGCCGTCGCCGCCGTCATCAAGGAGGGGAAGGTCCGGACCTACGACATGGGCGGTCAGTCGACCAGCCTCGACGTCGGCCGGGCCGTGGCGGCCAAGCTCTGACCCCATGATCGTCCTGGCGGTCGACACCACGACGCCGAACGGCTCCGTGGCCCTCCTCCGGGACAGCGAGCTCGCCGGCGAGCTCGACGTCGAGTCGCGCTCGACCCATTCGGCCCGGCTCCTCCGCTCGATCGACTTTCTCCTCGCGGCCCTGGACCTCGACGTCCGGGCCGTCGACGCCTACGCCGTGGCCGCCGGCCCAGGCTCGTTCACCGGCATCCGCATCGGCCTGGCCGCGGTCAAGGGCCTGGCCTTTGCCTCCGGCAGGCCGGCCGTCGCGGTCTCGACGCTCGAGGCCCTCGCGGCGAAGATCGCCGCGCCTCCCGTCCGGCTGGCCTGCCCGCTCCTCGACGCCAAGAAGGGCGAGGTGTACGCCGCGCTCTTCGAGGTCCGCGGAGGGCGCCTCGTCGAGGTCGTCCCCCAGGGGGCCTACGACCCCGACGCCTTCTTCGCGCGGCTTCCCTCCCGCCGCGTCACGGCCTTCGCCGGAAGCGGCCTCGGTCCTTACCGGGCGAAGCTCCTCGGCTACGTCCGCGACAAGGCCCGCTTCCCCCTCCGCTCGCCCTTCATCGCGGCCGAGGTCGGCCGGATCGGACACCGCCTCGTCCTCGAAGGCCGGGGCGTCGCCGCCGGGGCCGTCGAGCCCATCTACTTCCGCCGGTCGCAGGCCGAGACGCCGTGACCCGCGCCGCCGCCGGGGAGGCCCGCTTCTTCATCCGACGGATGAGGGAGGCGGACCTCGGCGAGGTGCGCTCCATCGAAACGCTGTCCTTCTCGAACCCCTGGAGCGAGGACACCTTCCGCGGCGAGATCCAGAACTCCCCGGTCTCGTTCCCCATGGTCGTCGTGGAAAAACCCGGCGACCGGGTCATCGGCTACATCATCTTCTGGCACATCCGCGAGGACGTCCAGGTCAACAACATCGCCGTCCACCCGGACTTCCGCGGCCGCGGCATCGCCGAGGCCCTGATGCGGCACGTCATCGACAAGGTCCGCGCGAACGGGGCGACCTTCATGACCCTCGAGGTCCGGGTTTCGAACGCGCCGGCCGTGACCCTCTACAGGAAGCTGGGGTTCGAGGTCCTGGGCACGCGGAAAAACTATTATACCCACCCCGACGAGGACGCCTACATGATGGGCCTCGTCCTCGATCAATAGTCGACGCGGACGAGGCAGAGCCCCTTCGCCGGGGCCGTGGCGCCGGCCAGGAGCCGCTCCTTCCGGCGGAAGATCGCCTCGATGTCCTCGGGGGCGATCCGGCCGCGGCCGACCTCGAGCAGGGTGCCGACGATCGTCCGCACCATGTAGCGGAGAAAGCCCTCGGCCTCGATCGTGAAGACGAGCTCGCCGCCACGTTTCCGGACGTCGGAGCGCCGGACCGTCCGCACCGGGTTCCGCTCCCGGTTCGAGGAGAAGGCGGTGAAGTCCGCCCGCCGGACGAAGAGCGCCGCCGCGCGCCGCATGGCCCGCAGGTCGAGAGGGTAGGGCCAGTGGAGGGCGTAGCGGAAGTCGAACGGGGTGATGCGGGGGGCAAGGACGATGCGATAGCGGTAAACCTTGGACCGGGCCGACCTCCGGGGGTGGAACGTCGCGGGCGCCTTGGCCAGCTCGAGAACGCGCACGTCCCAGGGCAGGACGGCGTTGAGGGCCCGCTGCAGGTCGGCCTCGGCGAGCCGGGTCGCGACCCGGAAGCCGGCCACCTGGGCCATGGCGTGGACCCCGGCGTCCGTCCGGCCGGCGCCGTGGACGGGCGTCTTCTTCCGGGTGATCTTGAAGACCGCGGCTTCGAGCGTCCCCTGGACCGTCCGCTCGGCGGGCTGACGCTGCCAGCCCTTGAAATCGGTGCCGTCGTAGGCGAGGACGATGCGGTAGTTCTGCATGGCGGGACGGGTCAGCCGAGGGCCAGCCGGACGGCATCCTCGGGGTCGCGGGCGGCGACGACGCCCTTGACCTCCCAGGTGCCGAGGCCGACGACCTTCTTTCCGTAGATGAGGCCGTAGGCGATCTCGGACAGGGTCCCGTATTCGCCGTCCACGGCGATGACGGCGTCGGCGTTCATGACGACGAGCGAATTGCGGGTGTAGCCGAGGCCCGTGGCGATGGGGATGTCGATGTGCGGGCCGGCGTCGGACGGGGCGGCGCCCGGGAGGATGCCGATGGCCAGCCCGCCGGCCTCCTTGGCCCCGCGCGCGGCCGCGTCCATGACCCCGCCCAGGCCGCCGCAGACGATGACGGCGCCGCGGGCGGCCAGCAGCCGCCCGACCTCGCGCGCCAGGTCGAGCGCCGCCCGGCCGGGCCGGCTGCCGCCGATGACGGCGATCCGTAAACGTGTCCTGAAATCGGTCATCACGCGCCTCTCTCCCTCCGGCTTCGCTCCCAGTCTGTCCTCTTCTTAACACAGGCCGCGGCCGGCTGGCAACTTCGGCCTTTCCCTGGGCCCTCGAGGCGGGCGGCCGGCCGGGGCGTCACCCCGCGCGCGGCCCCCTCACCCCTGGCGGCGATTGACTTCCCGTGGTGACTATGGTAACCATGGATGAACTAGAGGACTGTAAGGGACATGGCGGTCGTCAACTATGCCACGAAAAGCCTGGCTCTCAAGGTCGTCTACTACGGCCCCGGGCTGAGCGGCAAGACGACCAACCTGCGCTACATCTATTTCAAGCTCGACCCGGCTTACCGCGGCGACCTTGTCTGCCTGGAAACGGACTCGGAACGGACATACTTCTTCGACCTCCTCCCGATCAAGGCCGGCATGATCGGCGAGTTCAAGGTCCACTTCCAGCTGATGACGGTCCCGGGGCAGGTCTTCTACGAGGCCTCGCGCAAGAGCGTCCTCAAGGGCGCCGACGGCATCGTCTTCGTCGCCGACTCCCAGATCCCGCTCCTCGACGCCAACCTGGAGAACTTCGACGGGCTCCGCCGCAACTGCCTCCAGCAGGACATCGACCTCAACGCCATCCCGCTCGTCTTTCAGTATAACAAGCGCGACCTCAACTATCTCATCCCGGTCGAGACCTTCAACAACCTCCTCAACCCCCAGCGGCGTCCCTTCGTCGAGGCCGTGGCCATCAACGGCGTCGGCGTCTTCGAGACGCTCCGCGAGATCTCCAAGCTGACCGTGCCCGCCGTCCGCGAGAAGGTCTTCGGCGAGAAAAGGCGGGAGGAAGCGGCCCCGGAGGGCCTGTCGGAGCGGGACATCGTCGACCTCCAGGAGGCCGAGCCGTCGGCCAAGGCGGCCGCCCCGGGAGAGGTCGACCAGGTCCAGATGACGAAGGTCAAGATCGGTTCGGTCAAGGACATCGAGGACGAGCTCGAGAAGCTCTCCAGGGCCTACGGCGACAAGTCGAAGTAGGCGCCCCGCCCCGCGCCGTCCCCCGTGCGATAAAGGCGTCCCTCCGAGCGTCCCTGATATTGGGGACGCATGCTGTTCAAGATCCTGAGCGCCGCGCTCCTCGGCATCGAGGCCTACCCGGTCGAGGTCGAGGTCGACATCTCCGGCGGCCTGCCGGCGTTCGTCACGGTCGGGCTGCCGGACCCGGCCGTCCGGGAGAGCAAGGAGCGGGTCCGGGCCGCCCTCAAGAACTGCGGCTGGGAGCTCGATTCCTGGAAGGTCACCATCAACCTCGCCCCGGCCGACCGGAGGAAGGAGGGCTCGGCCTTCGACCTGCCCATCGCCCTGGGCTTCCTGGCCCACATGGACGTCGTCCCGGCCGATCGGCTCCGCGACCATCTTTTCGTCGGCGAGCTGGCCCTCGACGGCAGCCTCAAGCCGGCCCGCGGCGTCCTCGCCGTCGCCCTGATGGCCGAGCGGTCCGGGTGCCGAGGCCTCGTCGTGCCGAGGGCGAACGCGCGCGAGGCGGCCCTGGCCCGCGGCCTGCCGGTCTTCGGGCTCGACAATCTCGTCCAGGTCGTCCGCTTTCTGACCGCGCCCGGGGAGGTCCCCGCCTGCCGCTTTACCCTGGACGACCTCGTGGCCCCCGCCGCCGAAACGGTGGATTTCGACGAGGTCAAGGGGCAGTACCATGTCAAGCGGGCCCTCGAAGTGGCCGCGGCCGGGGCCCACAACGTCCTTCTCATCGGCCCGCCCGGCGCGGGCAAGACGATGCTGGCGCGGCGGCTGCCGACCATCCTGCCGGAGATGACCTTCGAGGAAATGATCGAGGTGACCCAGGTCTGGAGCGCCGCCGGCCTCCTCCAGGAGACGGGGGCGGTCAGCCGCCGGCCGTTTCGGGCGCCCCATCATACGATCACCGACCCGGCCCTCATCGGCGGCGGGCTCGTGCCGCGGCCGGGCGAGGTCAGCCTGGCCCACCGCGGCGTCCTCTTCCTCGACGAGCTGCCCGAATTCCGGAAACGCGTCCTGGAGGACCTGCGCCAGCCCCTCGAGGACGGCCGGGTCACGGTCTCACGCTCGGCCATGAGCGCCGTCTTCCCCTCGGCCTTCATGCTCGTCGCCGCCATGAACCCCTGCGAGGACGTTTTCCGCGGCCTCGGCGCGGCCAAGGGCGGCTGCACCGACAGCGAAAAAGCCCGGTACTATGCGAGGATCTCCGGGCCGCTTCTCGACCGCATCGACATCCAGCTCGAGGTCCCCGAGGTCAAGTTCCGGGACATCGTCTCGCGCGACGCCGCCGAAAGCTCCGCGGCCATCCGGGCCCGGGTGACGGCCGCGCGCGGCCGGCAGCTCGCCCGTTTCAAGGGACGAAAGATCTACGCCAACGCCCAGATGGGGCCGCGCGACATCAAGAAGTTCTGCGCCGTCCCGGCCGAGGCCGAAAGGCTCCTCGAAACGGCCGTGACCCGGCTCGGCTTCAGCGCCCGGGCCTACGACCGCGTCCTCAAAGTCGCCCGGACCATCGCCGACCTCGAAAAGACCGACGCGATCGCGACGCCGCACGTCTCCGAGGCCGTCCAGTACCGGATGATGGACAGGTTCGGCTAGCCGCTCCCGCCTCCGCCGAGGGGACCGCTCTTCCACGCGGCTCGCTTCCTTGACGGAGCGGCCGAAAGGTGATAACACACTGGAACGGACAGGGACGTGAACGCGTTCTTGAAAGGGGAGGGACGGT
>DATKJS010000026.1:0-10233 GCA_035543515.1 Terriglobales bacterium
GTATCTCGAGGCGTAGTACTCCAGGGACGCCGCCTCGCCGTAATTGCGAACGAAGACCGCCGCCGTGGCCCGCTCGGGCTCAGGCAGGGATAGGTAGACCGCGGAGACGTCCTTGGCCAGACCCTCCCAGCCGAACATGTCGGCGAAGAACTGCGGCAGCTCGGACAACCGGTGCCTCTCGGGCGTCGACGGCTTGACGCCGAGGGCCGACTGGTACCTGATGAACGTCTCGACCGGCAGGACGGGGACGGCGAAGGGGAGGATGAGGAGCGAGGTCGCGGCGCTCAGCGCGGCGAGCGAAGCGACGGCCCAGCCCCGACGCCCGCGCGCCGCCCAGCGTTCGACGGCGACGCCGCCCGCGCCGAAGAGCATCGTGTAGGCCGGGCCGAGGTACTCGGACTTGCTATGGGGGTTGGCCAGGAGAACGGCGAGCGCCGCGAGGTAAATGACCCCCAGGACCCGGTAGCGCCGTCCGTCGCGGCCGAAGAGCAGGAACAGCAGTCCCGGCACCCAGATCAGCATGTTGACCGGGTTCGTCAGGATCGGCTGGTCGGCGAGAAAGCTCAGGCGCGTCAGGCCCGAGTACTTCCCGGCGCTCGCGCTGCGGATGAATTCGAGATGGGCCCAACCGTGGGTCGCGTTCCATATGACGTAGGGGCTGAAGAGGAGCAGGGCGATCGCGGCGGCCGCGTACGGCCAGATCGTCGCCAGGTGCCTCCGCAGGTCGGTCAGCAGGAGCCCGGCCGCGAGCCCCGCCCCGAACCACAGGAAATCGATCTTATTGAGAAGGCCGAGGCCCATGACGAACCCGAGGCCGACCCACAAGCCCGGCCGGCTCTCGTCCGCGATGAGGACGAGGAGGTAGGCGGCCAGGGCCCAGAAAAGCTCGGCGAAGGCGTTCATCTGGAAGATCCCCGTGTGCCCCATGATGATCGGCGCCAGAAAGACGGCCAGGCAAGCCAGGGCGACGGCGGTTCGCCGTCCGCCGAGTTTCATGGTGATGAGGCCGCCGAAAAGGACGGTCAGCGCATGGGCGACGGCCGGCAGGACGCGCAGGCCCAGCTGGGAGACGCCGAAGACGGCCCGGCTCGCGGCCAATAGGAACATCGCGAGCGGCGGCTGGTCGACGTAGCCCGCGGCCAGCCGCTTGCTGCAGGCGATATAGTAGAATTCGTCACGGAAGATGCCGTAGCCGCCGAAGGCGTTGACGAGAAGGTGGAAGGCCAGGGCCGCGAAGGCAAATGCGAGAATGAGCGCGAGATCCGCCCTCGGCCGCGAAAGTCGCCCCCCGGGCCTCGAGCCTCCGCCTTCCACGTTGTCCATTTCCGCCTCCCGCCGGGCCGGACCGTCATTATGTGGGGAAGGCCGGCGGCTGTCAACGGCCGCTCATTGACCGGAGTCGGCGCCTTGTGGTATAAGCCCCTTTGGCACCTGAGAACCTGTCTTCCATGAAGACGACGACCGCCCCGCCAACGCACGCTCGCTCCGCGCCCGTCATTCTCCCCGCATCCGCGACGACCGCTGGTCTCGCCGTCCCATCCCACCCTCTCAGAAGCCAATAATCCTACGGACAAGGAAGGTCATCATGAGCGAATCGAAACCCCTCATCCCGGAGACCCGGCCCTTCTCCCGCCGGAGATTCTTGACCGCGTCGGCGGCCGCCGCGGCCGGGGCCATGGTCCTGCCGCGACACGTCGTCGGCGCGACGCCCCAGCGCAGGGCCCCGAGCGACACGCTCAACATCGCCTGCGTCGGCGTCGGCGGCATGGGCTATTCCGACACCCGCGGCGTGCGGACGGAGAACATCGTCGCCCTCTGCGACGTCGATGACGAGCAGATGGCGAAGCTCCTCCGCTCCGACGAGCTCGAGCCGAAAGAGAAGGCCATGTACGAGAAGGCGGCCAAGTACCGCGACTGGCGGCGCCTGCTCGAGAAGGAGAAGGGCCTCGATGCCCTGACCGTGACCGTGCCCGACCATAACCACGCCATCATCGCCATGACGGCCATCAAGCTCGGCAAGAACGTCTATGTCCAGAAGCCCCTGACGCACACCATCAAGGAGGCCCGCCTGCTGGCCCAGGCGGTCAAGGGGACCAAGGTCGTGACCCAGATGGGCAACCAGGGCCATTCCAAGGAGGGCGCGCGCCTGATCTGCGAGTGGATCTGGGACGGAGCCATCGGCAACGTCACCCAGGTCGACGTCTGGACCAACCGCCCGATCTGGCCCCAGGGGATCGACGCGCCGAAGGAGATCCCCTCGGCGCCGTCGACGCTCGACTGGGACGTCTGGCTCGGCCCCGCGCCTTTCCGGCCCTACCACCCCGCCTACTGCCCGTTCGCGTGGCGCGGCTTCTGGGACTTCGGCACGGGCGCTCTGGGCGACATGGGCGCCCACCTGCTCGACCAGCCGTTCTGGGCCCTCAAGCTCGGCTCCCCGACGAGCGTCCAGGCCAGCTCGACGCCGTTCACCAAGGACTGCTATCCCTGGGCCGAGGTCGTCAGCTACGAGTTCCCGGCGCGCGGCAGCATGGGACCGGTCAAGCTGACCTGGTGGGACGGCGGACTCAGGCCCCCGCGCCCGGCCGAGCTCGAGGACGGGAGGATGATGGGGGACGAGGATGGCGGCGGCGTCCTCTTCCACGGCGACAAGGGCCTCCTGATGTGCGGCACCTACGGCGAGAACCCGCGGCTCGTCCCCGAGTCGCTGATGCAGAATTACAAGCGGCCGGAGAAGACCATCCCCCGCTCGCCCGGCATCCGCGAGGAGTGGATCGAGGCCATAAAGAAGGGGACGAAGTCGACGACGGACTTCTCCTATTCCGGCCCCCTGACCGAGACCATGCTCTTGGCCAACGTCGCCGTCCGGCTCAAGGACAAGAACATGAAGCTCCTCTGGGACGGCGAGAAGATGGCCTTCACCAACCTGCCGGAGGCGAACCAGTTCCTCCACTACGAGTACCGTCCCGGCTGGAGCCTTTGACGAATTGTTAGGAGGGACAGTCCCCCCGGGAGAACTGTCCCTCTTAATAAATGAGGTGAGAGATGAAGAGAGCACGTATGACCTTGGCCCTCGCCGCGGCCATCCTCCTGGCCCTGGGCGCGGCGGCCCAGGACAAACCTTCGGCCGAATGGCAGATCCACGACCTGAACCGGCCCACGCCCCCCGTCATCACGCCGGGCCCGGCCGGGCCGCCCGTGCCGCCGCCCTCCGACGCGGTCGTCCTCTTCGACGGCAAGGACCTCTCCGGGTGGACCGACCTCAAGGGCCAGCCGGGGCGCTGGAAGGTCGAGGACGGCTATTTCGAGGTCGTGCCCAAGACCGGCGACATCCGGACGGCCCAGGGCTTCGGCGACTGCCAGCTCCACGTCGAGTGGATGGCGCCGTCGCCGGCCAAGGGCGAGGGCCAGGACCGCGGCAACAGCGGCGTCTTCCTCATGGGGCTCTACGAGGTCCAGGTCCTCGACTGCTACAACAACAAGACCTACGCCGACGGGCAGACGGCGGCCATCTACGGCCAGTACCCGCCGTTCGTCAACGCCTGCCGGCCGCCCGGAGAGTGGCAGACCTATGACATCGTCTTCCACCGCCCGCGCTTCGACAAGGACGGCCGGCTCCTCTCTCCGGCGACCATGACGGTCTTCCACAACGGCGTCCTCGTCCATGATTGCGCGAAGCTGACCGGGCCGACGGGCCACCACGTGCGTCCGCCCTATAAGCTGCACGCCGACCGCCTGCCGCTTTCCCTGCAGGACCACGGCCACACCGTCCGCTACAGGGACATCTGGGTCAGGAACCTGGAGTGACCATGAGAAACCGATGGATCATCGCCGCCCTCGTCCTCGGCCTGGCCGCCGGGCTCGCCCTGGCCGGCCCGGGCCAGGCGCCCAAGAGACCCCGGACGGCGCTCTTCGTCTGGGGCGGCTGGGAGGGCCATCAACCCAAGCAGTGCGTCGACATCTTCGCCCCCTGGCTCGAGTCCCAGGGCTTCAAGGTCGAGATCTCCCACTCCCTCGAGTCCTACCGCGGCCTGGCCAAGCTCAAGACCTATGACCTCATCGTCCAGGCCTGGACCCAGGGCGAGATCACGGCCGAGGAGGAGCGGAATCTCGAGGAGGCGGTCAAGGGCGGCGTCGGCCTGGCCGGCTGGCATGGCGGCCTGGCCGACTCTTTCCGGGCCAGCGTCGAGTACGAGTTCATGGTCGGCGGCCAGTGGGTCGCGCACCCCGGCGGCATCATCGATTACGACGTCGACATCCGAAAGCCCGGCGACCCCGTCGTCAAGGGCATCAAGCCGCGCTTCCACATGAAGTCCGAGCAGTATTACATGCAAGTCGACCCCGGGGTCGAGGTCCTGGCCACGACGACCTTCTCGGGCCAGTACGCCCCCTGGACCAAGGGCGTCGTCATGCCGGTCGTCTGGAAGAAGCACTACGGCGCGGGCCGCGTCTTCTACTGCTCCCTCGGGCACGTCGCGGCCGACTTCGACGTCCCGGAGGCGAGGACGATCGTCGAGAGAGGCATGGTCTGGGCGGCCCGCAACCCCGACTAGGGTGCGGCGCCGGGCGGCCGCGTCCGCGGCGAAGGAGAGAACGATGAGCCAGTCCCGCACGCCGACGGACCCGGCCCGGGGGGAGCTCCAGCCGCTGAGCCTCTCGTTCGAGCCGCCGCTCGAGCGGGAGTTCATGGACGATTACTTCGACAAGTCCCTCGGGCAGGTCCGGCTGACGATCCTCGTCGCCGCGCTCCTCTACGCGTCGTTCGGCATCCTGGACGCGGCCGTGGCCCCGGCGGCGATGAAGACGCTCTTTCTCATCCGCTTCGCCGGCTTCCTTCCCCTGAGCGCCCTGATCTTCCTCCTGACCCGGGCCCGCGTCTTCCGCCGCGTCTGGCAGCCCGTCCTCGCCGTCTGGAGCCTCCTCGCGGGGCTGGGGGTCGTGGGCATGATCGGCGCCGTCCGGGGCGAGGCCGGGACCTCTTATTACGCCGGCCTCATCCTCGTCTTCATCGTCCTCTACACCTGGTCGCGGGTCCGCTTCGTCTGGGCCACGCTCACGGGCTGGCTCATCGTCGCCGCCTACGAGGTCCTGACCATCGGCTTCCTCCATTCCTCGGCGTCCGCCACCTGGACCAGCAACTTCTTCTTCATCGGCGCGAACATCCTGGGCATGATGGCCTGCCGCTCGATCGAGCGCCTGGCCCGGACGGATTTCCTCAAGGAGCGGCTCCTCTGCGAGGAGGAGGAGAAGGTCCGGCGGGCGAACCTGGAGCTCCGGGAGAAGAACGAGGAGCTCCGCGGCCTGGCCGAGGTTGACGACCTGACCCGCATCCCCAACCGGCGGATGTTCGAGCAGGAGATGAAGCGGGCCTGGCGCCGGGCCGTGCGGACGAGCAAGCCGCTCAGCCTGCTCCTCTGCGACGTCGACGACTTCCGGGCCTTCAACGACGCCCACGGCCGCCAGGCCGGCGACGAGTGCCTGGTCCGGGTCGCTGGCGCCGTTTCGGGCGCGGCCCGCCGGCCCGGGGACTACGCCACCCGCTACGGCGGGGCCGAGTTCGCCGTCCTCCTGCAGGACACGGGACTCGAAGGCGCCCAGCACGTCGCCGAGCGCATCGCCCGGGCCGTCCGCGGCCTGGCCATCCCCCACGCCCGCGGCACGGCCGCGAAGCAGGTCACCATCAGCGTCGGCGCGGCCTCCATCCAGCCGACCCACGAGCAGGAAGCGGGGGCGCTCGTCCGCAAGGCCGACGAGTGCCTGTACCAGGCCAAGGGCGAGGGCCGCAACCGGGTCATCGTCGCCCGCGTGTGAAGGGGACTGCCCCCCGGGGGGACTGTCCCTCCTGTTGCGCGAGCTCCTTGCCTATGGCATAAAGGTCGCAGGCCGGAATTGGCGGGGAGCTTCCGTTTCCCGCGCCGTCCCGGCCCGATCGGAAGAAGCGAAATGACGGTCAAGGTCCTCGGGACGCGGGGTGAGATCGAGGAGAGCGCGCCCCGCCACTCGCGGCACTCCGGGCTCCTCGTCGACGGGCGGCTGCTCTTCGACCTCGGCGAGCCGGAGTTCCTGGGGACGAAGCCGGAACGCGTCTTCCTCACCCATCTCCACCCGGACCACGCCTTTTTCGTCAGGGCGCCCGCCCCGCTCGGCCGGATCATCTACGCCCCGGAGACGCGGGCCGGCGTCCCGGAGCTCCGGCTCTTCCCCGGCCGGGTCCGCTGGCGCGGCTATGTCATCCGCGCCGTCCCCACCGACCACAGCCTTAAAGTGAAGTCGACCGCCTATGTCGTGGAAAAAGGCGGTCAGCGGCTGCTCTACACGGGCGACATGTTCTGGATCAACAAGGCATACCAGCCGCTTCTCGGCCGGCTCGACCTCGTCGTGACCGAGGCGAGCTTTGTCCGCCGGGGAGGCATGATCCGGCGCGACCGGGCCACGGGCGCGGCCTACGGGCACGCCGGTGTGCCGAACCTCGTCGAGCTCTTCGCGAGGTTCACCCGGCACATCCTCCTCGTCCATTTCGGCTCGTGGTTCTACGCCGACACGCGGGCGGCGCTGCGCATGCTCCGGGCGCTGGGCAAGGAGAACGGCGTCGACGTCCGGGCCGGCTACGACGGCTACGAGCTCGACCTCGGCGACCTCAGGTAGGCGTCCCATAGATCCCGGCGCACGAACAGCGACAGCACGACCTCCGGCCGCAGCCCGTAATAGGCGGACACGTAGCCGTCGCCCAGGCTCCGGCCGACCCGCTCGGCGAAGCCGGCCGAGGCGATGACGACCGGCGCGTCGCCCAGGTCGCCGGCCGCGGCCGCGTCCGTCCAGTACCCGACCCGCCCGAACCGCCGCAGGTACCACGGGAGGGGCCAGGTCTCGCCGGGCGGGGCGACGACCTTGACCAGCAGCCGCTCGCGCTCGGGGCTGACCGCGGCGACGCCCTCGACGGCGCGGACGAGCTTCAGGAAATCGGGGCTCGTCTGGGCGTAGACGTAGGGGTTGGTCGGGTCGGCGTACGCGACGAAGTTCGCCCGGTAGTCCTGGAAGCCCAGGTTGAGGAAGCCGGGGGCCATGAGGGCCAGGACGACGACCTTGACGACGCGGAACCTGCCCGTTCGCAGGAGAAGGCCGGCGCCGTTCCCGGCGAGAAGGACGAGTCCCAGCGTGAACGGCAGGGCGTTCCAGGGCGTCTTGTAGGGGATGAGGGAGAAGGCGGCCAGGGTGGCGACGGTGAAGAAGAAGATGAAGCGGACCAGGCGCGGGTGCCCGTCTCTGACCGGCGCCGAGCCGAAGGCGAAGATGCTGCCGGCGATGGCCAGGGCCACGAGGAAAGCCTCGCTCCAGAGGGGGCCGTGCCCGTACCGCGCGTAGAGCAGCGTCTTGATGTAAGCGTACCAGGGCTGAGTGTGCAGGCCGGG
Source organism: Terriglobales bacterium (assembly GCA_035543515.1). Taxonomy (GTDB): domain Bacteria; phylum Acidobacteriota; class Aminicenantia; order Aminicenantales; family Saccharicenantaceae; genus DATKJS01. The sequence continues at coordinate 7,407 of DATKJS010000026.1, forward strand.
CTCGCCGGCCTTCCGGGCGTACGCGCCGAACGCGGCCAGGGAATCGTGCAGGCCGCCGGGGTTGCCGAGGAACGAGGTGAAGAGGAGCCAGGCCGGGACGAAGGCCGCGGCGAGGAAGACGGCGCCGTGGAGGACGACGGTCCCGGCCTTCCAGGGCGCGACGCCGGCCACGGGTTTCTTCGGCCGCAGCCACCGGTCGGCGAGCCCCGCCGCGGCCAGGGCGCCGAACAGGATGACGGACGTTTCCTTGGTCGCGTACATCATCCCCGCCGCGAAGCCGGCCGCCGCCGCCCACCAGGCGGAGCGCGTCTGCAGATACTTCCAGCCGGCGGCGATGAGCCCGGCTAGGAAGAAGACGAGCAGGGTCTCCTGGATATAGAAGCGGCTGAAATACGTCAACGACGGCGCGACGGCCGCGAGCGCCGCCGCCGCGACGATTGTTTCCCGCGCCAGGCCGCCGGCGAAGAGGAGGAAGAGAAGGAGGAGGCTTGTGCCGAAGAGGGCCGGCACGAGCCGGAGCTGGACCTCGCTGACGTCGGCCAGCGTCCGGGCGCCCAGGGCCCGGACAACCGGCAGCGTCAGGTAGTAGAGCGACGGGCCGTGGTGGTCCCTCGGGTCGTAGCGGTACTCGCCCCGCTCGAGGAGGGCGCCGAACTTGACCGCCTGGTTGGCCTCGTCGGCGTGCATCGGCCGGAGGTCGAGCCGGGCGGTCCGGAGGGCGAGCGCGCCGAGCACGGCGCAGAGAAAGAGCCCGCGGAAGGCTTTCGATGTCATTTGGCGGGCAGGCCGTAGACCTCGACCTCCACGTAGTGGTTCATGTCGTTGGACGTGTTGCCGGCGCTGTAGAGCCGGACGTAGCGGGCCTTCGTGCCCTTGGCGTCGATGAGCTTGCCCTCGTAGGTCTCGATGTACTCCCTGTCCTTGCCGATGCCCAGGCCCCCGGTGTTGTCGTGGTCGTTGTTGAAGAGCGTCGTGACGCCGCTGATGAAGTCCTTGTCGTCGGAGACCTGGACGACGACGTCGCGGTAGACGCGGGCCTGGCTGTGGTAGTGCCAGACGACGACGGCCTCGAGCGTCTGGGACCTGCCGAGGTCAACCTGGACCCACTGGAGGCCGGGGCCGAGCTCGACATAATAGCCGTCCTCGCCGGACTTCTTGCCGTCGGTGATGTACGAAAGCTCGCCGATGACGGGCTCCTTGTCGCTCGCCGTGGCGGGCCTGCCGGCCGAGAGGAGGATGGTCCCCGCGGGCACGAGGAACGGCCCGCGCGGCCGGCCGGTGATCGGCTCGAGGTTCGGCGTACGGATGTTCTTGGGCGTGCCGACGAACATGGGCTTGGGCAGCTGGAGCTTGAGGGGCTCCTTGCCCTGCTCCTGGGAGGCCTCCTGGGCCGGGAGGGCCAGGGCCAGGGCAAGGACGACGGCGGCGAGCGGAAACGCTCTCTTCATGCGGGTCTCCTTGTCACTTGGGCTGGGCGATGGCGTTCGCGTTGGATATTCTACACTTTTTCCCCGGGATTATCACGAGGGCCCAGGCCTCGGGATGGCTCCGGCAGTAGCGGGCGACGTCGGCCGCCGGCAGGACAAAGAAGGCCGTTGAGAGGGCGTCCGAGAGCGCGGCCGAGGGGTGCGCGGCCCAGGCCGCGGGGTGGGCGCGGGCCGGGCGCCCCGTGCGCGGGTCGACGATGTGCTCGCCCTTGACCTCCGTGCCCGAGCCGCTCAGGGCCAAGCCGCGGAGGCGGACCAGGCGGGGCGCGCCCCGGCATCGCCGGGCGGCGGCGACCCCGACCGCCCAGCCCGCGCCGCGGCCGGCCGGGCCGGGACCGAGGCCGAGGGCCGTGCTCGTCCCGGCGTGGAGGAGGGCATTCCCGACGCTCCATTGGGCGAGGACTTCGGCCGCCCGGTCCAGGGCGTAGCCCTTGCCGATGGCGCCCAGGTCGAGGTCAAGGGGGCGGGCCCGGCGTCCCGCCCGGCCGGCGTAGCGCTCGGCCTCAAAGCCGCCCGGGACCATGTGCAACCCGAGGAGGCTGAGGAGGTTCGCCGGGATGTCGGCGGGCCGCGGACCGCTACGGCGGCGGGCTGCGCCGCGGGCCGCACCGGGGACCGTCCCCGAAGGGGACCGCCCCCAATGGGGACTGGCCCTCTGCGGGGACTGTCCCTCTTCGTGCGCCGTGGCCGAGAGGTTTGCCCTGTAATTGACGTCGAAGGCGCCGGAGGTCTCGGCCTGGACCCGCGCTGCGGCGGCCAGGCATTCGACCGTCTCGAGGCCGACCCTCATCCGCTCCCCGGGCCGCAGGCGGTTCATCCGGCTGATCTCGCTCGACGGGTCGAAGCGGCTGAAGAGGCGCTCGATGCGGTCGACCTCGTCGAAGGCGGCCCGGGCGGCCTGGCCGGCATACGTCTTGCTCTTGCCGGCGACGACGATCTCGAAGACGGTCGACATCGCCTCGTGCGCGAACTTATGAACCCGCATCGGCCGTTTCGGAGAGCTCATCTATCGAGTCCTGTGGCGGACCGTCGCTCGAAAGGACCTCGGGGATGGCCTTCACTCCAGAGTGCGGCTTGCGCTAAGCCGCACATGACGTCTCGGCCATCCCCCTTCGGCCTTTCGACTACGTTTCCGCATGCCGCCCGAATCACGTTGCGATCAAGGTCGAGCTCGGGGTGTCCCCTCCGTCACGTCGCGAATTGGCCCCGGCGCCTATTTGCAGGGGGGCCGGAGCCCCCCCTTCCAACGCTCGCTCGGCTCGCTCCTCCCTTCGTCGGCCAGAGCCTGCGGCCAAGGGGAGATTTCCCCTTGGGTTCCCTTCCAAGAGAGTCCGACCCGC
>DATKJS010000027.1:0-26046 GCA_035543515.1 Terriglobales bacterium
CGATGCCGACGATCGCCTACCTCTCCCGGCCCATCCTCCGGATCGCCGGGATCCGCATCACCCCCTTCAACAACAGCCGGCAGGTCCTGAGCTTCAATACGGGCCTCAGCCTCCAGGACATCAAAACGGGCCATGTCCGCCGCGTCTCCCTCCCCGATGGAAGCAGGTTCACTTCGCCGTCCTGGGCCCCGGACGGCCGGACGATCGCTTTTCTCCGCTTCGGCGACGCCGGCGTCGAGCTCTGGGCCGTCGATGTCGCGAGCGGCGCCGCCAAGGCCCTGACCGGCCCGGTCGTCAACGCCGTCGTCTCCGCCATGGCCTGGATGCCCGACAGCAAGGCCCTCCTCGTCACCCTCGTCCCCGAAGGCCGGGGGCCCGCCCCCGAGGCCCCGCGCGTTCCCGTCGGCCCGAACGTGCAGGAAACCTCCGGCACGTCGGCCAAGGTCGCCACCTTCGAGGACCTCCTCAAAACGGCCTTCGACGAGACCCTGTTCGACTACTACGCCACGGCCCAGCTGGCCCTCGTCGACGTCGCCGGCGGCGGCCCGAGGAAGATCGGCCGGCCCGGCATCTTCTCGGACGTCGCCGTGTCTCCCGCCATGAATTACATCCTCGTCGACCGCGTCAAGCGGCCCTACTCTTATTCCGTTCCGTACCCCGAGTTCGCCCACGCCCTCGAGGTTTGGGACACGGAGGGGGGCGTGGTCAACGTGCTGGCCGACCTCCCGCCGGCCGAGAGCGTGCCCATCAACGGCGTTCCCACGGGACCCCGCAACGCCGACTGGATCGCCGGCAGGCCCGCGACGCTCTTCTGGACGGAGGCCCTGGACGGGGGCGACCCGGAAAAAAACGTTCCTTTCCGCGACCGCATCATGACCCTGGCCGCGCCCTTCTCGGGGACGCCGGCCGAGGTCCTCAAGCTCGCGGAGAGGGCCCAGGGCCTGAGCTTCTTCGACGCGTCGGGATTGGCCCTCGCCTCCGAGTTCAACTGGAAAAAGCGCTGGCGCACGACCTGGCTGGTCGACTTCGACCACCCCGGGGCGGCCCCGCGCAAGTTCTCCGACCTCAGCATCCAGGACCAGTACAACGACCCTGGCTATCCCGTCACGACGGCGCTCAAGACGGGCGAGCGCGTCATCCTCTATGAGAGGGGCTCCATCTACCTCAGCGGCAACGGCGCTTCGCCCAAGGGCGACCACCCTTTCCTCGACCGGATGGACCTCAAGACGATGAAGAAGGAGCGGCTCTTCCAGTGCCTGGACCCGTATTACGAGACCTTCGTCGCCTTCGACGGCGCCTCCCGCGGCCGGATCATCACCAGCTGCGAATCGAAGACCGAGCCCCCGAACTACTATGTCCACGACATCAAGTCGCGGAAGCGGAAGGCGCTGACCGGGTTCAAGGACCCGGCCCCCGAGCTCACGGCCGTCAAAAAGGAGCTCGTCACCTACAAGCGGGACGACGGCGTCGACCTCTCGGGCACGCTCTACCTGCCCGCGGACTGGAAGCCGGGCACCCGGCTCCCCGTCGTCATCTGGGCTTACCCCCTCGAATACGGGGACCGGGGCACGGCCGGCCAGGTCCGGGGCTCGGCCGACCGGTTCACCTTCTACCGCGGCACGTCCGAGCTCTTCTTCGTCACCCAGGGCTACGCCGTCCTCGATAACGCCACCATGCCCGTCATCGGCGACCCCAAGACGGTCAACGACACCTTCGTCCAGCAGATCGTCGACAACGCCCGCGCGGCCATCCGCAAGCTCGACGAGATGGGCGTCGGCGACCCGAGGCGGGTCGGCATCGGGGGTCACAGCTACGGCGCCTTCATGACCGTCAACCTCCTCGCCCACTGCGACCTATTCGCCGCCGGCATTGCCCGGAGTGGTGCATACAATCGTACACTGACCCCTTTCGGCTTCCAGAGCGAGCGGCGGACCCTGTGGGAAGCGACCGACACCTACATCAAGATGTCCCCGTTCATGTTCGCCGACAAGATCAAGACCCCGCTCCTCCTTATCCACGGCGAGGCGGACAACAACTCGGGGACTTTCCCCATCCAATCGGAGCGCCTCTTCGCCGCGCTGAAGGGGTTCGGGGCCACGGCCCGGCTGGTCATGCTTCCCTACGAGAGCCATGGCTACTCCGCGAGGGAATCGGTCCTCGACGTCCTGGCCGAGATGCTCGGGTGGTTCGACCGGTACGTCAAGAACAGGAAGTGACGGCCGCGATGTGGCATCGATTTCCACAGTTTATGTGCATAAGCCTGTGGAAAAGCAGGCGTCGGAGAGGTCTAACGGATTGAAGGACGCGCATTTTTCGTAAACTGCACAACAATTGGGCAGCGCGCGCCCGGGATAACAAGGAGACCGACATGAGGACGAAGAGAAAGCCCGCCGCGGCCCTCATCGTGGCGTTCCTCCTCGCCTCCGCGCTGCGGTGCGGAGGCGCCGAGCCCGCGCCGTTGCGCATCCTCGTCACGAACGACGACGGGATCGAGGCCCCGGGGCTCGCCGCCCTGGCCGCCGCCCTCAGCAAGGTCGGCGCGGTCACCGTCGCGGCGCCGCTCCGCGACCAGAGCGGCGTCAGCCATGGCATGACGACGCGCCGGCTCATCCCGGTCCGCGAGAGCGTGCGGGAGGGAGCGAGGTGGTACGCTATCGAAGCCACTCCGGCGTCCAGCGTCCGCCTGGCCATGGAATCCCTGCTCGCCGACAAGCCCGAGATCGTCGTTTCGGGGGTCAACAGGGGGGAAAACGTCGGCCTGGTGACCTTCTACTCGGCCACGGTGGCCGCCGCCCGCGAGGCGGCGTTCCTCCGGATCCCCGCCGTTTCCGTCAATCTGCAGAGCGGCGAAAAGATGGACTACGGGGCCGCCGCGGACTTCACGGCCGCGCTCGTCCGCGAGCTCGCCCGGTCGGGGCTCGAGCGAGGCCTCTTCCTCAACGTCAACATCCCGGCCCTGCCCCGGGCCGCGATGCGCGGCGTCCTCCTCACGCGGCTCGACAGCCGGCCGACCGTGGAGCTCTTCGAGAAGAAGGAGGTCCGCGACGGGGAGACCGACTACTGGCCGTCGTATAAAACGCTGGATGCGGGCCCGGAGGGGACGGACACCTGGGCCGTGCGGAACGGCTACGTCGCCGTGACGCCGCTCTCCCTCGACCAGACCGACGCGGCCCGCCTCGAACCCCTCAAGCGTTTGGAAAAATTGGTTTGGAAATAGGGACATCGGAGGTCAAGCGATGAGAACCAAGCACTTAGCCTCGGTGATCGGAGTCTGCTTCGTCTTTTTGTCCTCCTCCATCGCCGCTTGGTCCGGCGAAGAGGCCCCCTTCGCATCGGTCAAGGAAGGCAAGCCTTTCCCTTACTGCTGTTTGCCCCACAAAGGCCCTCTCACGGACATGGGAACGGTCATCGGCGAGTTCATGCAGGCCATGCAGGGCCAGGGCCTGTTCGCCTCGGTCCGGGGGACCATGATCGGCGTCTATTATAACTCTCCCGCAGACGCCAAGCCCGCGGACCTCGCGTGGGAAGTGGGCTTTCCCGTGGCCGAGGGCGCTGCACCCAAGCTCCCGCTCGTGGTCAAGGAATGGAAGTTCCCGGCCTGCGCCATTTGTATGCACAAAGGTGCATACGAAAAGACCGGGGAGACAATCCGGCGGCTGATCGACTGGGCCAAGGCCAATGGCTATGCCGTGGCCGGCCCCACCCTGGAGCGCTACCTGAACAACCCGATGCAGGTCAAGCCCGAGGAGCTTCTGACGGAGATTTGGATCCCGGTCAAAAAGAAGTAGGCCGCCCGCGGCAGGCCGCCTGCCGCGCCCGCCGGGGCTTTCGCCGCCCCTGCGATTGTGTTATAAAAAGCGGAACGGGGATAAATATGGGCATCAGGTGTCCGCGCTGTCAGGCGGACAACCCTGTCGACTCGAAGTACTGCCGCGAGTGCGCGACGCCTCTGCCCCATGCGCCCGCCGGCCCGGCCCCGCCGACCAGGACGATCGAAACAGCCCGCGGGGAGCTTGCCCACGGAAGCCTCTTCGCCTCGCGCTACCAGATCGTCGAGGAGCTCGGCGGCGGCGGGATGGGCAGGGTCTACCGGGCCCACGACACGAAGGTCGGCGAGGAGATCGCCGTCAAGGTCATCAAGCCCGAGATCGCGGCCGACAAGAGCACCGTCGAGCGGTTCAAGAACGAGCTCAAGATCGCCCGGAAGATCGTCCACAAGAGCGTCGGCCGGGTCTACGACCTGAACGAGGACCGGGGCACGTACTACATCACCATGGAGTACGTCCGGGGCGAGGACCTGAAGGCTTTCATCCGCAGCTCCGGCCAGATGGCGGTCGGCACGTCTCTGCGCGTCGCCCGCCAGGTCGCCGAGGGGCTGGCCGAAGCCCACGCGCTAGGCGTCGTCCACCGCGACCTCAAGCCCTCGAACATCATGATCGACCGCGACGGGAACGCGCGGATCATGGATTTCGGCATCGCCCGCCTGGTCGGCGCCAGGGGCATAACCGGCGGCAGCATGATGGTCGGAACGCCCGAGTACATGTCGCCCGAGCAGGTCGAGGGCGAGGAGGCCGGCCCGGAGAGCGACATCTACTCCCTGGGCGTCGTCCTGTTCGAGATGCTGACCGGCCGCGTTCCCTTCGAGGGGGAAACTCCCTTGAGCGTCGCCGTCAAGCAGAAGAGCGAGGCGCCGCCCGACCCCCGGAAGCTCAACCCGCAGATCCCCCCGGACCTCGACCGTGTCATCCTCAAGTGCCTGGAAAAGGACAAGGAGAGAAGGTACCGGAGCGCGGCCGATGTCCTGGCGGACCTGGCCGGGGTCGAGAGATCGCTGCCGACGACAGCCCATCCCCTGCCCGCCCGCAAGCCGCCGACGTCGAAGGAGATCACCGTCCGGCTGCCGTCGAGGAAGGTCTGGGTCCCCGCCGCGGCCGTGCTCCTGGCCCTCGCCGCCCTCTTCGTCTGGCAATTCATCCCGGAGAAGGAAGGCGCGAGGCGCACGATCGCCGTCGTCGGCTTCAAGAACCAGAGCGGCGACCCGGGGCTCGACTACCTCCGCGAGGCCATCCCCCATCTTCTCATCACGAGCCTCGAACAGTCGAAGCGCCTGCGCGTTACGTCCTGGGAGAGGATGAAGGACCTCCTGCGCAATTCCGGCCGGGACGCGGCCGCGATCTTCGACGAGGACGCGGGCTTCGAGGCCTGCCGCAAGGAGGGCATCGAGGCCATCGTCCTGGGAAGCTTCGTCAAGGCCGGCGGGACGTTCGCGACGGACGTCCAGGTCCTCGATGCCTCAACGAAGCACATTCTCAAGAGCGCCTCGGCCAGGGGGGACGGCATCGACAGCATCCTCAAGTCCCAGATCGACGACATCAGCCGGACGATCCGCCGCGGCATCGCCCTCCCGCCGCTCAAGATCGAGGCCCCCGCCCGGAAGATCATCGACCTCACGACGAGTTCCATGGAGGCCTACAATTACTATCTGAAGGCCAAGGAAGCGGACGACAATTTCTTTTGGAAAGAGGGCCGGAAGCTCGCGGAGAAAGCCGTCGTCATCGACCCGACCTTCGCCATAGCGTACTTCATGCTGTCCCAGGAGGCCGGCCAGCTCCTTGATTACCCCGCGCGCAACGAGGCCCTGGAAAAAGCCAAGCTCTATTCCGCCAAGGCCTCGGAAAGGGAGCGGCTCTTCATCGAAGCCCGGTACGCGGCGATCATCGAGAAAGACCCCCCGAAGCGGCTTCGAATCCTCGAGGAGCTCGTCGGGAAGTATCCGGACGACAAGCAAGCCCATTACGACCTCGGACAGTTCCTCTTCGCAAACGACCGCTTCCGGGAGGCCGCGGCGGAGTACGAACGGTCCGCGGCCATCGACCCCAAGTTCTCTCCCGCCTACAACATGATCGGCTATTCCTACTCCGCCCTGGGCGATTTCGCCAAGGCCGCGCAGGCTTTTGAGCGGCACGCGGAGCTGAATCCCGGGCTTCCCAATCCGCTCGACTCCCTCGCCGAGATGAACCTCCTCATGGGCAACCTGGACGAGGCCGCTGCGAGATATAAGGCGGTGCTGGCCAAGCACCCCGATTATTACAATTCGTTCCCGGGGTTGATCTACGTCAGCGCCCTCAAAGAGGACTACGAAGACGTCGAACGCTGGCTGGCTGAGGGCCTCAAGCAGGAGCCGCTTCCCCAGGCCAAAATGGAGGGGTTCTACCTCCAGACCTTCTACGGCTATCTTCTCGGCCGGCTGGACCGGCCGCGCACGAGCCTCCTCGCCCTCCGCGGTCAAGCGGAGAAGTTCAAGTTCGACATGGGCGTCGGGGCGGTGGATTTGGTCACGGGGTTCATGTCCACGGATGTTGGGGAATTCGAGAAGGCAAGGACGGCCTTCGAGGGCTGGATGGGATACGTCGAAAAAACCGACCCCGCGGACCGGGCCAGCAATTCGGCCCTGCGCAGCTTTTATGCGGGCTGGGTCGACCTCAAGCAAGGGCGCCTGGAATCAGCGAAGGCCCGCTCGGCCGAAATCGAAGGCATTCTCGCGGGCCCGGACCAGGGCGGCCGGGAGCGCCTCGGGTGCCTCCCCCGGCTCTTGAGCGCCGAGGTGGCCCTGGCCGGAGGTTCGGTCGATGAGGCCGTCAGGATCGGAGAGAAGATCGATTTCGGGGTCCTGAGCTCGATCAACACGCCAAACATGGTCACCTACAACCTCCCCCTGCTCAAGGACGTCCTGGCCCGGGCCTATTGGAAAAAAGGCGACCTCGGCAAGGCCGCCGGCGAGTACGAGCGGCTGACGACCATCACCCCCAAGAACCGTCTGCGCATGCTCATCCACCCGCTCTACCACTACCGGTTCGGCCGGGCCCTCGAGGAGAAGGGGGACAAGGTCCGGGCGCGCGCCGAATACGAGAAATTCCTGAAGTTCTGGGCGGACGCGGACCCGCGCTTCGTCGAGCTCAGGGACGCCCGGGCGCGGCTGGCGGGGCTGAAGCGCGCCCCATAGAAATCAGGGGCAGCTGGCAGCAATGACCGGCCGTGGATGTTCTGAGAGCAATCCCGTGCGGTTCAAACCCGTAGAACTTCTGAGGCTGAGCCGCTACTTCTGGAATTTATAGCCCGACCACGGCACCGTGATCAGGTGGACCGGGTTGGCGGGGTCGTCCTCGACCTTCTTCCTCAGGTTGTGCATGAAGGTGTCGATCGTCCGCGTCGTCGGGAAGCGGTCGTAGTCCCAGACCTGGTTGAGGATGGTCTCGCGCGTCACGACCTCGCCCTCCTTCGAGACGAGAAGCTCGAGCAGGCCGAACTCCTTGGCCGTCAGGTGGACGACCTTGCCCGCCCGCGAGGCCGTCTTCTTCTTGAAATTGACACGGACGGCGCCGAACGAGCATTCCTCGAGGGCCGGCGGCTGGACCTGCCCCCGCCTGAGGACGGCGTGGACGCGGGCCACGAACTCTTTCGTCCCGAACGGCTTGACCAGGTAGTCGTCGGCGCCGAGCTCGAGGCCGAGGACCTTGTCGATCTCCTCCTTCTTCTCCCCGGTGATGATGATGATCGGGGTCTGGACCCCCTTCTCGCGCAGCTTCCGGCAGACCTCGAGCCCGCCGAGCTGCGGCATGACGAGGTCCATGGCGATGAGGTCGTAGCTGCCCTCGAGGGCCTTGGCCAAGCCCTCCCGACCGTCGGCGGCCTGGGAGGCCTTGTAGCCCTCGGTTTCGAGCATGGCGACCAGCGACTCGCGCATGACCGGGTCGTCGTCGATGATCAGGATCTTTTTCATGACCGCCCCTTTCGAGGAAAGATGAGGCTGAAGGTCGCGCCCTCGCCCGGCTCGCTCCTTAGCCCGACGCGCCCCCCGTGGGCGTCCATGATGTGCTTGACGATGCTCAGTCCCAGCCCGACCCCCTTGGGGTTCTGGCGGGTCCCCCGGGCGGACCGGAAGAAGGCCTCGAAGACCCGGTCGCGGTCGCCTGGCTCGATGCCCATGCCGTGATCCTCGACCTGGATCTCCACGCTCTCTTCGCCGGGTATGAGACGGACGGTGACCTCCTTCCGCTCCCGGCTGTACTTGATCGCGTTGTCGATGAGGTTCAACAGGGCCTGGCGGAGGGCGTCCTGGTCGATCTCGAGGACGACCGGCTCCTCCGGGAGCTCGGTCCGCAGGACGACGCCCTCGTCCGGCGTCCCCGAGCGGAAGAGCTCGACGACCTCGCGGATGACCGGCTGGACGGCGGCCGGCTTTATGTCGTACTGCTTGGCGTCCTGCTCGATCTTCCCGAAATCGAGGACGTTGTGGACGAAGCGCGACAGCCGCCCGGCTTCCCCGGCCATGAGCTGCAGCAGCCGCTCCCGGCGGGCCTCGTCCGTGACCCGGCCCGAGCCCAGGAGCTCGGCCAGCCCCTGGAGCGAGCCCATCGGCGTCCGGAGCTCATGGGAGACCGAGGAGATGAACTCGGTCTTCATGCGGTTGAGCTCATCGGCTTTCTCGCGCGAGGCCCGCTCGGCGAAGATCTCCTCCTGCAGCCGGATCCGCTGGAGCCCCGCGGCCAGCTCCCCGGCGAGCGTTGCGACGAGGTCGAGGTCCTCCCGGGAGAATTTCTGGCCGGATTTTTTCCGCCCCAGGGCGAGACACCCGGCCAGCGCGCCCGGCTCGAGCGGCAGGGGCATGACGAGCTCCCAGCCGAGCGTGCGGAGCAGCGCCTGTTCGGAGAAATCCAGGCCCTCGGTCGTCCGGACGGCCTCCGGCCGCGCCCAGGCCTCGCCCGCCCGGCGCCGCGGGGAGAGGAAGGCCAGGGCCGACGCCTCGTCCAGTCCTTCGCGGACGACAAACCTCGGCTCCCCCCCGGCCGGCTCGCAGACCGCCACCGCCAGCTTCTCGAGCGGCAGGGCGCCGTTGACGGTCTCCGCGAACTGGCCGGCCAAGCGCCGGGGGGCCAGGCTCTTCTGGGCCCGGGCGCTGAAGTTCAGGACGGCCTTCTGGTAGTCATAGCGCTGGCGGAAAAAGGTCTTGTCGACGGCCAGCTGGATGCTGCGGCGGGCCGGCTGGAATGCGGCCGCGACGAGCACGGCGGCGCCGATCGGGATCCAGCTCTCGTGAACCCTCGCCACCCTGACGAACACCGTGCGCAGGACCTCGACCATGAGGAGGTAGGCCCCGACCATGAATGCGGTCAGCAGCGAATAGACGAGCGAGCGGTGGATGACGACGTTGATGTCCATCAGCCGGTACTTCAGGATGCCCACCGCCAGGGAGACCGGCACCATGAGCATGAAGACGATCGAAAAGTCCTCCGACGTGATCTCCCGTCCGTTCCCGAGTAGGACGATGGGGAGCTGGTAGAGGAAGACGAACGGCGCGAGGCCGACGCACATGCCGAAGAACATCCACTTGATCTGGGCCCGGACGGCCTCGGACTCGGAGGCGCGATAGGAGCGGACGAGCTCGACGACGGCGGCGATCGAGGCCGCGGCGACGTAGAGCCGGAAGACGAAGAGCCAGCGCTGGGCCGCTTGGTAGACGGCGAAGGACGGACGGAGTTCGGAGACGAGGAAGGCGGCGTTGAGGGCCGCGCCGAAGGCGACGGGCACCGCCCAGAAGGCATAGGTCCAGGACTTCTCCCGGCGGCCGGAAAAAGTCCGGCAGAACCGCCACAGCAGGGCCGGCGCCAGCGGGTAGGCGAAATTGAACAGCACGCCGGGGAAGAACGGCAGGACCGATCCCTGGAGGCCGTAGACGTCGCCGCTGATCATGACCGCCGAGCCGAAGGCCAGGGTCGCGCAATAGAAGATGCGCGCCCGCCGGTCCCCCGGCCTCAGGAAAAGGACGGCGAACCCGATGAGGAAGCCGGACCCCCCGATGACGAGGAAGACCCACGGCAGTGGCTGGTAATAGCGCGTCAGGGTCGTCCGAATGACCTCGTTCGCGCCGGCCGCCCGGAGCTCGACCTCGGCCGGGTCGCCGATCCTCATCCGGCTGAAGATGTAGTCCAGGTCGCGGATGTCGTGGACCGGCGTGGCGTCGACCCTGACGGCGGCGCGAGGCGAATACGGCTTGGGAAGGCCCGGACGGCCGGCCAGGTTGAAAAACCCGGCCAGGCTGAGGAAAACGATGAGGAGCCCGGCCAACGCCCAAAGCGAAAGAACTCCCCGTTTCATTCCCAGCCCGATGCCACCCGGTTGGCCCGAATATACACCAGTCCCAGGGGCGAAGTCCACCCCGGCCCGCCGCCGCCCGGCGGGCGCCCGCCCCGAAAAAGCGCCCGGCCGGGGGCCTTGCCTCCCGGTCCGCGGCGTGATACCCTGGAAGCGGAACCAAGGCGGCAGAGGAGGAGCGATGCCCCAGGATACTCTCCATCATACGAATATCATCACGATCGAGCGGCACATCATCGAGGAGCAGACCCTCCACCCCGAGGCCACCGGCGCTCTGACCAACCTCCTTTACGACCTGGCCCTGGTCGGCAAGGTCATCGCCAGCAAGACGACCCGCGCCGGCCTGGCCGAGATCTTGGGCCGGACGGGAGACGTCAACGTCCAGGGCGAGGAGGTCATGCGGCTCGACAGGTTCGCGGACCTGACCGTGACCCGCCTGACGGACCACACCGGCCGCCTTGCCGGCATGGCCTCCGAGGAGAACCCCGACATCCTCCAGATCCCCGAGAAGTACCCCAAGGGCAAGTACATCCTTCTCTACGACCCGCTCGACGGCTCCTCGAACGTGGACTTCAACATGCCCGTGGGCACGATCTTCGGCATCCATCGCCGCAGGACCGAGAGCGGCGAGGTGACCCTCGAGGATTTCCTCCAGCCCGGCCGGGACCTCGTCGCCGCGGGCTATATCGCTTACGGCACGAGCACGATGTTCATCTACACGACCGGGCACGGCGTCCACGGCTTCACGCTCGACCCGTCGGTCGGCGAGTTCCTTCTCTCCCATCCGAGCATCCGCATCCCGTGGCCCCCGAAATATTTCAGCGTCAACCTCGGGTACCAAATGTTCTGGAGCCGGGGCGTCCAGCGCTACACGGAATACCTCCAGGGCCGCGAGGGCGGGGGCGCGGGCCTGTCCCTGCGCTACATCGGCACCCTCGTCTCCGACTTCCACCGCAACCTCCTCGCCGGCGGCGTCTTCTACTACCCGGCCGACACCAAGGACCCCAAGGCCCCGTCCGGCAAGCTGCGCCTCCTCTACGAGGCCGCGCCGCTGGCCTTCATCGCCGAGCAGGCGGGCGGATACGCCTCCGACGGCCGGAGGCGGATCCTCGACATCGCCCCCGACTCGCTCCACCAGCGGACTCCCCTCTACATCGGCACCCGGGACCTCGTCGAAAAGGTCGAGCACTTCATCCGGGAGTCTGATCGCTGAGAGGGGCGGGGAGCGGGGCGGCCGGGCCTAGCCGGTCTTCAGTCTCGCCCTTATCCGGGCGACGTCCGCGCCCTTCACGAGGGCGGGGATGTTGAGATAGTAGCGGTGGAACCCGAAGCCGCCGCCCTCGAGCTCGGCCAGCGCCTCCGTTTTCGTCCAACCCTGGAAGACGACCCGGTACATGGCGATGACGGCGCCCGTCCGGTCGGCGCCCCACTGGCAGTGGACGAGGACGGGCTTCGGCGCGGCCTGGATGCCCCGCAGGGCCTTCACGACGTCGTCCTCCGAGACGCGCCAGGCCCTCATCGGGATCTCCACCAGCCCGAAGCCGAGGCCCGAGGTGAGGGACTCGTCGGAAAGGTCGTGGCGCAGGTTGATGACCGTCCTGATCCCCTTCGCCCGCATCTCCGCGAACGCGGCTCGCGTCGGCTGTTCCGAGCGGTAGACGTCCGCGTCGACCTGGTACCAGTTCTTGATCGACGCTGACGCGACGGGTTGGGCCCAATTCGCCGGCCGCGGCCGAGCCTTCGACCCGCAAGCCCCGAGAGCGAGGACGGCGATAAAGAAAGCGGCGGCCCGGGCCCGGACCGAAAAAGCGGCCCGTGTGCCGCCCGAACCGGCGAGCGCCCCCGAGGACCGAGGCGGCGGCGGGGGCATGAGCGTTCTGTGCGTCATTCCGAAGCTCCGTCCATGGCGCGAGGCTCCGCCTATCCCCTGGGGCCCGCGGCGGGCCCGCGGCAGGCCTTGACGCAGACGCCGCAGATGAACTGGCTCACGAGCCGCTGCCTCTGGAACTCCTTGAGCTTCTCGAAGCACGCCATGTGATCGAAATGCTCGCGCCGCTCCTTGATGGCCCCGGCCGGGCACGTCGCGAGGCAGGCGCGGCAGGTCCCGCAGCTCTCGGCGGACGGCGTGTCGGGATCGAGAGGCATGTCTGTGAGGACCGTGACCAGGCGGAAGCGGCCACCGAGGGCGGGGTTGACGAGGAGGTTATTCCGCCCGAACCAGCCCAGCCCCGCGGCCCGGCCGACGTGCTTGTGCGAGAGGTGCGCCCGCTGTTTGTCCCAGTCGATGATCTGCGACGCCGCGACGGGAAGGGCGGCGAACCCTGCTCTCTGGATCGCGTCGGCGAGGAGCAGGGCGCCGCGGTCGAGGAAAGCGTTGGTCTGGCGGTAGTGGTGGAAGTAGAGAGGCGTCGGATGGTCGCCGATGTCGTCGAGGACGGCGTCGTTGAGCCGCTTGCCGAGCGAAACGGCCAGCCCGAACCGGTCGCGCGTCTTCGGCTCGAGCAGGAAATCGGCCCGGAGAGAAGAGACGTCGGCGACGCCGCAGAGGTCGAAGCCCGCCCCCATGGCCAGCGTCTCGAGCCGCCGCCGGTTCGCCGCCCTGTCCGCGCTCTTCTCCATGTCCGACGGCCATTCTATCGGCCGGCTCCGGACCTGTCAAACCGGCCCCGAACGCCGTCCCGGCCCCGGCCTTCCCGCCGGCGATTGACAATCACGCCGCGCTGGCCTAGATTCATGATGACCGCAGGGGGAAAGCAGAGGAGGTTTCCATGAGCGAACATGTGTCGAGTCCGTTCTCCGGCCGGAGGGCCTTTCTCAGGGTCGTCCTGCCCGGGGGCGCGCTCCTGTGCCTCGGGGGCCGTTGCCTGATCGGCTCTCCGCGGGCCCAGGAGAAGCCCGCGACGGCAGGTCCGAAGCACAAGTTCTTCAGCGACTCCGGTCTGACTTTCGCGGAGGTCTTCAGGACCGCCTACGGCAACAACCTGCCCATCTGGAGAGGGCTCGAGAAGGAGTTGGGCAAGGAGAAGTTCGTCGCCCTCATGAAACGGGTCATCGACGAGGAGGTCTTGAAGGAATCGGCGGAAACGGCCAAGCGGCTCGGGAGAAACGACCTGGCCGCTTACGTCCAGGACCTGAAGAAGCCGGACCGTTTCTGGTCGAACGCCCTGACGTTCGAGATCGTCGAAGACACGCCGAAGGCCTTCGAGGTCAAGATTACGGAATGCCTCTGGGCCAAGACCTACCGCGACGCGAAGGCCGCCGACCTCGGCTACCTTCTCAGCTGTTACGGGGATTATGCTTCGGCCAGTGGCTTCAATCCCAAGATGCGCATGATCCGAACGAAGACCCTGATGCAGGGCGACCCGTTCTGCAACCACAGGTACGTCGTCGAGGGGTAGGAAGAGCGTCAGCGGTCCTTCCGCGCCGCCTCGAGCTCGGCCGGAATGAATTCATCTCGCCCTTCATAGATGCGGCGAGCGCAGGCAACTGTCAAGGAGCCGCGCATGGCATGTTGATTTCCGCCGCTCGTCCGTGATAAAGTCGCGGCATGGACTCGGCCTCGGCGAGCGAGGACGGAGGAATGAAAAGGGTTTGGGGCGCGGTCGCGATCCTGCTGTTCCTGTCCGGCATATTCGCCCAGGAGGCCCGTTTTTCGAGCCCCGCTTCACGGACGAGGTTCCGCAAGCCCCTCCCCCAGCTCTATCCTTACGCCCTAGCCGAGGCGGGGACATCGGACATCCTCCGCCAGGTCGGGTTGACTCCCTTCGCCTCCCGGCCGGCGCCGCTCTATAACCTCATCGCCGGCCAGAAGCGCGCCGACTTCACGCGGGTCGTGGGAGCGGGGGTGCAGATGGGCGCGGCCCGGCGCCTGGCCCTTTTCCTCGAGTTCCGCTACTTTGCCGGCCTCGTCCTCCTGGCGAGGGCGGCCCTTCCCCACGCCGAATTCCTGGAGCTTCGGCTGCGGCCCATGGCTCTGCAAGCGGGATTCAGGTTCCTCCCGTCCCGTTGACTCCCCCGCCCCGCTTGGGTTATATGAATCCCCTGAGGAGCCCCAATGACCGAGAAGACCCTGGCCATCATCAAGCCGGACGCCGTCAAGAAGAGGATCGTCGGGAAGATCATCCAGCGCATAGAGGACGAGGGCTTCGCCATCGCCCGGCTCAGGCTCTTCAATCTGACTCTTGAAGAGGCCAGAGGTTTCTACGCCGTCCACAAGGAGAAGAAGTTCTTCGCCAGCCTGACCGAGTTCATGTCTTCTGGGCCGTCGGTCGTCATGGTCCTCGAAGGCGAGAGGGCCATCGCGCACTGGCGCGAGGTCATGGGGGCGACGGACCCGGCCCTGGCCGAGCCCGGGACGCTCCGCCGCGCCTACGGGTTCTCCATCGACCGAAACGCCGTCCACGGCTCGGACGCCACCGAGACGGCCGACTGGGAGATCAAGTACTTCTTCAAGAATTGACAACCAGCGGCGCACGGGTCATTGCGAGCCCTGCAAGGGGCGCGGCAATCCCGTTCGGCGGTGGAATATAATTCGCCGATCCCTTGATCCGCTTAGGAGGCGACAATGAAGAAACTTCGCGCATTGATTCTTATCGGGCTTCTCATCGCATTCTCGACCGCCGGCCTTATGGCGCAGGCGCCCGCCGCGCAGGCCCCGGCCAAGCCCGCCGTCCCGGACATCCAGGCCCTCGACCGCTATATCGCCTCGGAGCTCGAGGCGAGGGGCCTCGTCGGGCTCTCGGCCGCCGTCATGATCGACGGCAAGATCGTTCTCGCCAAGGGCTACGGCCGCGCCGCCGTCGGCGGGGCGACGGCGACGGCCGAAACGCCGTTCGCCATCGGCTCGATCACCAAGCAGTTCACCTGCGCCTGCATCCTGAAGCTGGCCGAGGCCGGGAAGCTCCAGGTCACCGACAAGGTCGCGAAATACTACCCCGGCCTTACCCGCGCCGCCGACATCACCCTCCTCGACCTGATGAACCACGTCTCGGGCTACCACGACTACTATCCGCTCGATTTCGTCGACCGGCCCATGGCGAAACCCATCGAGGCCGACGAGCTCATCCGCCGGTTCGCCGGACGGCCCCTCGACTTCGAGCCGGGAAGCCGCTATTCCTACAGCAACACCGGGTTCGTCATCCTCGGCCGGGTCGTGGAGAAGGTCTCCGGCCGTCCCTTCGGCCGCTTCCTCACGGAGGAGGTCCTCGCGCCGCTCGGCCTATCCCACACTTTCTATGAGCCCGACCCGAACATGCCCGGCCTGGCCCAGGGCTACACTACGTTTGCTACGGGCGATCCCGAGCCGGCGACGCCCGAGGCCCGGGACTGGATCGCCGCGGCCGGCGCCATCTACTCGACGGCCGCCGACCTGGCCGCCTGGGACCTCGCGCTCATGACGGGCAAGCTCCTCAAGCCCACGTCCTACGCGTTGATGACCGGGATGCGCCAGCTCACGGACGGCCGGACGAGCTTCTACGGCTGCGGGCTGGCCCTGTCGTTCAGGAACAGGCGCTTCGTCCTTTCGCACGGCGGCGCCGTCGAGGGTTTCGTCGCCTCGAACCTGGCCGTGCCGAGCACCCGGTCGGCGGCCGTCCTGCTCTCGAACTACAGCGGCGGCGGGCCGTCGGCGATCTTCGACAAGCTCGTCGAGGCCGTCCTGCCCGCGCCGACGGTCGATATCCCGACGATCGCCGGGCCACCGGCCGTCGAGGCCCAAAAGCGGATGCTCGCGGCCTACCAGGCGGGCAAGGTCGACCGCGCCCGGCTCGGCGAGGAATTCAGCTATTACCTGACGGAGGCGAAGCTCCGCACGGCCTCGCTCAAGCTCAAGCCCTACGGCGAGCCGGCCAAGGCCGATGTCGAGTCGGTGAACGAGCGCGGCGGCATGGAGGTCTCCGTCGTCCGCTTCACCTTCGCCAACGGGACGCTCCGGGGCTTGATGTACCGCACGCCGGACGGGAAGATCCAGCAATTCTTCGTTTCGAAGACCTAGAAACGGACTTTTTTTAGCACGACCGCAGAGGGCGGGAGTCCCTAAATCTGGGCCGGGGTCCCGGCTCAAACACTAAATGATGTGGCCTCCCGGCGCCAGGGGGGTCCGCACGGGCTGAGCGCGTGCTTCTCCCCTGAAGACGGGGGCTTGACAACCTCCTTTTTTTGCCTTATTTTTTAGTCAGCCTTGGATGATTTCGTGAAGAGAGGACCTCTCTAGGCATCTCTTCTGCTCTGTCCTCTCTTCGGTCGTTTTCCCAAGGCGAGCTGTCCGTAAAGGAGGCCGCTATGCGGAAACGGAACGTTCAAAAAGCCGTCGTCCTTCTCGTCTTCCTCTCCTTCCTGGGACTCTCGGCATCCGGCCTCATGGCCGGGACGACCTCGACCTCGGGCAAAACGGTGAAGCTCAGCTTCAGCCTGCTCTTCCGCAACCCCGCCCAGTTCCTGGCCGCCCTGTTCCCCGGCCTTTTCGGGCAAAACAACCCCGGGACGACGGTTAATCAGGGACAGACGATCACGGTCAAGCCGACTGGCACGATCAAATCGATTAAGTTGAGCGGCGGGGATTGATCGGCGAAATCGCCGCGTATCTATTTTTATCAATAGAATAATCGGCGCTGTTTTTTCTTCCTTGTTTCTGAAAATAGGCTTCCAAATTCACCCCTCTTTTCACCTCTCCTGGCGATAGAGCATAGAGAACCGCCTGTTATCCTCGAGATATGGGAGTAGCAGACTGGGTCCTAGAGAGGTGCCGAACAGGTTTTCTGGGTTCTCGCCCTAGATTTCTATTAAACTCGCCCTCGATTCTGGCCGTCATTCTATTTTGCTTTTTATCCATATTGCTTAGCACAATTTTAGGCGAGGGAAGCCAAGGGGAGGGAGAGGATTTCCTAAGTCTTATTCAGCTGGCGAGGCAAGAACAAGCGAACGGAAGTTACCAGAAGTCACTAGATCTTTATAAAATCTGCTTGGGTCTCGTTTCTGAAAAAAACGAAGAATACAAGTACGAATGCTACTACGGGCTCGGAATCGTATCCTGGAATTTAGGGAATATTAGTGATTCGAAAGATTTCTTTTTGAAATCGGAATTGACGGCGACGAAATCCCATAATAGTGGCCAGGCGAACAGACCTCATGCAGCAATTAGGATCTTGGACCTCTATCAATCAGGGAAAGCCGCGCGTCTAAAGGAAAACTATAACCAGTCGACAGAGGACTTCAAGCAGGCTATAAAGCTCGCCGCGGAAATCCAATGTCCTGAACTGGAACTCAAGTGCCTTCGGCTATTGAGCCTGACGTACTGGGAGGTCAGTGACTTCGCGGAATTTTACAATCTAAATCGGAAGGCGTTGGAAATCGCAGAGGCCATCAATCATAATCGAGAAAGGGGGCGATGCCTCAATAACATCGGAGCTTATTATGCCAAGTACGATAATTATGGATCCGCGCTGGCTTCTTATGAAAAAGCCCTTAGTATCGCAACCCAGGGCGGTTATAAGGATGACATGGCGGCTTCTCTCTTAAATCTCGGAGGAACATGGTCGGATCTTGGCAATTTTGACAAGTCGCTTGAATATCTAAGAAAGGGACTTGAGCTTTTCGAACAATCTGGCGACAGGAGCAGCATTGCGGCCGACTTAAACAACATCGGAATTGCGATGCGGCTAAGGGGTCTTTCCAAGGACCACCAAGCGGATCTCGAGGAAGCGGCAGCTAACTTCAGCCATTCCCTGGAGCTTTCTAAAGAGGTGGGAGATAGAAACCTGCAAGTCCAGGTATTAAACAATCTCGGGGCAGTCCACGCAGACCTCCGCAGGTTCGACCAGGCACTAGCGTATTTCCGGCAGGCGGCGACGATCGCAGAGCATAATCATAATAGCTCTTATTTGGGCATGGTTTATAACAATATCGGAATAATCTATTCTAGCCTGGGTAAGTATCGAGAGGCGGCCGAGTATTATGATAGAGCTATTGAGTTCTCAAGTACTTATAAGGATGGCACTTTCGTCTGGGAGACTTACTTCGAGTTGGCGAATACTGCGCGGAAACAGGCAGACTTCGACAGTGCCATAAAGTACTATGAAAATTCCATAGCCTCCATTGAGAGCATCCGGTCGAGGATCAAGACCGAAGACCTTAAGGCCAGCTATCTCGGAACGGATAAAAGGCTCGAGGCCTATCAGAATCTGATCGACCTCCTCGCGACACTTCACAAGACTGCCCCCGCGAGGGGATATGATAAGGAAGCCTTTAATTACCTGGAGAGGGCTAAGGCAAGGGCGTTCCTGGATGGCTTGGAAGTGGCGCAGGTCGATATCTCTGAGGGGGTCAGCCCGGCCCTGGCCAATCGTGAAAGAGAGCTCATGCGAGATATCGCCAGGTCCTACAACAAGCTCCTAGCCGCCGGCGTCTCGTCCGAGGACAAGGATGCCATCTTTGATCAAATCAAGGCCTCCGAGGACAAGCTCGAATCTCTGAAGAGAGAGATCCGGACGACGAGCCCGGCCTATGCCGACCTGAAGTATCCCCAGGTCATCACTTACGATGAAGTCCGTCAGAGATTGGTATCGCCGAGGACCGTTTTCTTCGCCTACGCCATCGGCAAACAGGCATCGCACGGCTTCGCCATTTCCCCCCAGGGCCTCAGGGTCTTCGACGTGCCTCCCAGAGCTGCCCTGCAGGAACAGGTCACGGCTTATCGGAAGGTTATATCAGATCGACAAAACCGCGACTTCCAGCTCGGTCAAGAGCTCTTCCGAGAACTTGTCGCGCCCGGACTGGACCCCGGCCTCAAGAAGCTCATCTTCGTCCCCGACGATATCCTGAACCTCCTTCCCTTTGAAACCCTGCTCACAAGCCCGCAGCCCGGTTCTTGGCTCATCCGGGACCACTCAATAGGATACGCTCCCTCGCTCTCTTCTCTCTTGGTTCTAATGCAGAGGCACGGGAACGGGAGCAGGCCGCGGAAGGACCTCCTGGCAATTGGGAACCCGGTTTATGGCTTCGGCGACGACGGGAAGCGCAGCGCTTCCGATTCCCCGATGTTTTATGACCTCAGTTCCGGATCGGGAATCAGTCTTCCCGCGCTGAAATACTCCGGCCTCGAAATCGAGAACGTTTCTCGGCTCTTCCGCCGGGGCAAGGTCACCCTCCTGGAAAAGGAGAACGCCACGGAACGCTGGCTGAGGTCGAACTCGCTGGCCGATTACAAGATCATCCATTTCGCTGCCCACAGCGTGATCGATGACAAGAAGCCTGCCCGTTCCGCGATCGTCCTTTCTTATCCCAAGAATCACGCTGGAAGCGGGCTCCTCCAAACGAGGAACATCTATAATCTCAAGCTCAACGCTGACCTCGTAACGCTCTCCGCCTGCCAGACGGGCCTCGGCCAGTTCATCCGCGGCGAGGGCATCGAAGGACTAAGCCGGGCCTTCTTTTACGCGGGCTCGTCGTCCGTCCTCATGAGCCTCTGGTCCGTCAACGACCAGGCCACGTATCTGCTCATGGAGCGGTTCTACCGGCGCCTTAAGGGGGGAGAATCGCTGATGGAGGCGCTCCGCAACGCCCAGCTCGAGATGATCCGTTCCCGCTCGCTCTCCCATCCCTATTATTGGGCCGGATTCGTTTTGAACGGGAGGACGGATGCGCGGGTCTTTCCTAGTCCGCAAGCGTCAACTGTCGTGCTGATAATCCTCCTCTGCCTTGGCACGCTCATCGCTTTTATGACCGTCATGCGGAGACGGAAGACGTCCTAATTGTATCTGGATATCCAATCGGAACGCCTGAAGATCATTCTGAATGTTTGCCATCGAGACGGAACTTTTTTAACATCCGGTACAGCTGCCTGCGGCTTTTGCCCAATTGCAGCGCGGCTTTGGTCTTATTCCAGTGGCACTGGCGGAGGGTCTGCTGCAGCGAATCGCGGGTCCAGTCGCCGCTCGGAAGACTTCCCTCACCATCGAAACGGATGTCCTCGGGGCTGATCACTTCGTCCTCGGCAAAGAGACAGGCCCGCGCCACGACATTCTCCAGCTCACGAACATTCCCGGGAAACTCATGATCGAGGAGCTTCTGAGACGCCTCAGAGGACATGCGTTTGACCGTCCCGCTCCTGCAGTTCTCGCGGCTGACGAAGTGAGCTACAAGATGGGGAATGTCCTCCCGCCGTTCCCTAAGGGGCGGGATCCTTATGAGCAGGATGTTGATTCGATAATAAAGGTCTTTCCTAAAACTCCCGGCGACGGCGTTCGCGTACAGGTCCCTATTGGTGGCGAATATGAATCGGGCCTTCACGATCCTGGTTTGAGTTTCCCCGATCTTCCTGGTTTCCCTTTTGTCCAAAAGCCTAAGGATCTTGGCCTGCAGGTGGAGGGCGAGCTCACCGATCTCATCCATGAAGACCGTGCCATTTTGGGCCGCATCCAAGAGCCCGGCCTTTTCGTGGACCGCTCCCGTAAAGGCCCCCCTGGTGTGTCCGAAGAGCTCCGACTCGAAGAGTGTATCGGGCAGATTGGAACAGTTGATCGCCACGAATGGGCTGGCCCTCCGGGGGCTAAGTTCATGAATCTTCCGCGCGGCGAGATCCTTGCCGGTCCCCGTTTCCCCAAGAAGGAGCACGCTCGTATCACAGCGGGCCGCCTTCCTCAAGGCTTGAAGAACGCCGGCCATGGCCGGACTCGATCCAATAAAATCGATGTCCATAGCTATCCGAGTTCTTCTTGGACGGGGAGGCCGCCTCGTTCATGTCCCTCCCGCCCCTAGAAAGAACGCCCCTGGACAACATTTTTCTCACGGAGAAGGCCCGCCATGAGAAAAAGAAAGCCTCCTTGACATCTATATCTATACAGTATGAAATTAGGAGCCCTTGGGGGAATGGCTGTCGCGATGATGGGCAATGGGAATTCTAAAGACAGGGAGTTCGAAGAGCTTCTGAGCCGCTTTGCCGATTTCATCAGGATCCATGTCCAGAAGTACAATCTCTATAAGTACGGCCTGGACCCCGATGATATTTCGCAGGACGTGCGCTTCAAGATCTGGAAGATCCTGCACAGTGAGAAGAACATCTCGAATTATTCGTCCTATATTAAGAAGATCGTGAACTCCTCGGTCATCGACCAACTCAGGAAACTCCGGAGAGAAGAAGGAATCTTCAACCACGAGAAACAGGTGGCCGAACGGGAATTGGCCTACTCGATCGAACTCTCCCGCTTTCGGGCGTTGGAGGAGACTGTGGGCAAGGCGGTCGATTCCCTGATCGATTCTCGACGCCAGGTCGTGAAGTTGTATCTTCTCAACTTGAGCATACCGGAAATCGCCGGATATCTTCATTGGAGCACGGATAAGACCCGGAACCTTCTCTATCGGGGACTGTCCGACCTGAAAAAGGTCCTCAAGGCCATGGATATTCATTATGACGCTAAGAGATAACGAGCTGAAGCACCTTTATCAGTCTTACGTAGCCAGTAAGTCCAGGCCGGACAGAAAGGCCTGCCCTTCGTGGAAGGCAGTCTCCGATTTCTTCGAGAACAGGACGCGAACTGGGAGGAAGTTGAAAATCGTCGACCACGTGACCAGCTGCTCGGCATGTGCCGAGGAGTTCGAGTTTCTGCGTCAGGTGTGGTTGTGGGGCAAGCAAATCGCACATGAGGTGGAACGGCAACGTCCGCCGTCTCCATCCGGGCGTGTCGGAGTGCCTTTCCTCTGGAGGTACTCTTCCGTTGCCGCGGGGGTCTTGTTGGCCCTGGCTTCCCTAGCAATAATCATCCAGAACTGGAGCCATCCCGGGATAACCCGGGCGGCGCCATCGGCGGTGGTCCTGACGACCCCGAATCAAAAACGCCCCGCTTCTCTTCCACTCACGTTCGAATGGGAGGAATTCAAGGGGGCAGGAGCTTTCGTCTTAGAACTGTTCGACGAGGCGCTCCTGCCGGTCTGGAAGAGCCCGGAGACCAGAGCGACCCGTATTGTCTTGCCTGAGGAAATTGGGAGACGGCTTCCATCGAACAGGCGCTATTTCTGGATGATCACTGCATACCGCGGCGGAGACAGAATCGCAGAATCTGCGCTCCTTCCCTTCGTTCTGACCTCGAAAGGCCGTTAATTCAGACGTCGGGCCGGTTCGTCGTTGAATCGAATGGGCGCCGGGTCGCCGTTCAAAACGAAGCCCGCCCAATAATAAGGGTGTGAATGCGGAGACTTCAGCATAGCCAGCTTGGCTTCCCGCAGGGCGCTACTTTTGTCCTGGCCTTTAGCCATGCATGAATAGAATCGCTCCATAAGGAGAGCGGTTGTCCTGTCATTGATGGACCAGATGGCGGACAAGACCGACTTCGCTCCAGCGTGAAAGAAACTCCTGGTCAATCCGACGAGTCCCTCGGCCTTTTCTAGCGCCCCATTTCCTGTCTGGCAGGCGGAGAGGACGATGAGGTCGGCGTTCAACTTCAAGCTATAGATCTCCCTGACCTGAAGGAATCCGTCCTCTTCTTTGCCGGCATCCTGGGAGAAGGCCAACGCCGACCTGAATGGGAGCCGATCGTCGAGGATGGCATGGCAGGCGATGTGGATGATCCGATAGTCACTGAGGGGCAGGCTCTTGATGGTTGTCTCATTTGCCTGCTTTCCCAGGAAGACGTCGCTTTGGGAAACGGGGAAATGTCTCGCAATTCCAAGAACCTCCTCTTTGCTGAAAGGCAAGGAGGGAAGAAAGTTATCTGGGCCGAGATAAGGGTCCGTCATGAACTCCCGATGATTCACGCCGGTGTCGTCCTCAGAGAGTGCAGACGGCCCGTAGTCCGGCGCCCCGAAAGCCAAGAGGGCTTTCGCACGGGAATCCGCTCGCGGCTTTTGCTTCAGGAGAAGGAAGGCGGCGGACGACGGGCAATAGGAGACCCGATAGTCCTCGATAAGGTACTTCGCTTCCCCCGCGGCATTCAGCCTCAACGTCTCGAATGGGAGATAGTTGAGGATGCCGTCGGGGATGATGATGAGCGTGTCGATGCCGGGGGGCAGATCTTTCTTGAGAGAGGAAAGGAGATCCTTGCCAATCCTTTCGGCGGCCGGGACTCCGCCAAAGGAGCTGGAAGCCGAAGAGGTCAGGCTCTTCAGATATCCGCGCAGGGATCTTTCCAATTCTCCCTTACCAGCAAGAGTATAGAGCTGAGCGTTCTGGCGCGTGATCAAGAGGAGATAGGACCGATTTTCGCTGATAAGATACTCCAAAAGCGCCGTTCTCCCGTCAACCAGGGCTGTTTGGACATCCGAAACGGAAATATCACGGAAGGGCGGCGAGCCGCGGGAATCCGACTTCCCAGCCCGAAGGCTCGCAAGGACCCTCATGTGCTCGTCTTCCTTCTCTTCCAATTGCCTTAGGCTCGCGTTTCTCTCGGCTTTGCTTTGGCCGGGCTTCCTCGCGTTTTTGTTCAGGATAGTGATTTCGCGTGATAGCTCCCTCTCACGAAGGACCATTTCGGGACTGTCTTTGGAGGCATCCTCGCCGCTTGATACGCTCAACCCCTCAAGAAAAGCCCGCGCCTTAGCTCTTTCGATGATTCGGAAAACGCCGTCTAGGTGAGCCACCGTAGGCGAGGCCGCATAGAACGAATAAAGGATGTCGAGCGCGTGTTGATAGACGGCGAACTTACTCCTGGCAAAACTGATCTTGAAGGGGTCCAGACTGATCCCGCGCCTGAGTTGCTCCATAGCTTCGATGGACTTAATGAAATACTCCAGCGCCGTGTGTAGATCCTTCATGACTTCATAACAACGGCCGAGGCCGAAATAGGCTTCCCATAAGACTTCAAGATTCTTATTCTTCTTGATTATGCCCACTGAGCGGGCATAATAACTGAGAGCCTCCTCAATATCTCCCTTTCCTAGATATGATGCTGCGATATTATTCAAGAGGTGGCAGTGTTCTTCTGAAGTCAGGTTGCGTGCTTTCTTAGTTAGTGCCTCCTCAAGTATCTCAAGAGCCCGATCGTATTCTTGAATGAGGGAATAAGCGAATCCTATGTTATTCAATGCCATGAACTCGAGTTTTGAATCCGGGGAAGCTCGGAGTCCTTTTATGCACTTATTGAATTCCCCCAGGGCAATTCCGATATCCTCCCTATTCCCATTGATCCACCCGCGGTGCAAGTACATGGCGCCCAGATTCCCATGATCCTCTAAAATGGCCTTTGGATCTCCAAGTTGCTCATCGATCCCGAGCGCGTCAGCCATCTTGCTCAAGGCTTTATTCAATTCCCCGACATTCCTATAAATGATAGCAATGTTGTTTATGCATCCAGCTTCGGTGTATAAATCAACTTCCTTATGTAACAGTGGCAATGCTACCTCGTAATTTCGCAGAGCGTTCGAACAATCTCCTATCTTCGAGTAATAAATGCCGATATTATTGAGGCAGCGGCCAATTTCTCGACGATGGTTGAGATGTCTTGCGATCTCCAGTGCGCGTTTATTGCACGCAAAGAACATGCCGATGTCACCCATCTCCCAGTAGCTCAAACTCTGCAGCCGACGGCACTTGAGTTCGAAGTCGTCAATCCCCATTTGGCGCCCGATGTTGATGGCTTTGTCAAAATAATCGACGGACTCGCTATCTCGCTCTTGCGAATGCTTTTGCTTGCCCAAGTTGTACAAGCGGATGATTTCCAAGCCCTTGCCGCACAGGTCCTCTAGCTCGGTTTGTTTTTGCTTGTGATAGAGAGCTGCCGCTTCCGCAAAATGCCGCGAAGATTCGAGGATCTCGCCGAGGTCCCATGAGGTCAACCCCAGGCTCATCGAACAGAGGGCCCTGTCCCGCTGGCCGTTCAAGGCGATGGACCTTCTCTCTGCTTCTTTGAATAGCTCGGCCGCCTGCGCGAAGTTGCCCGCGCTCCTTTCATCTTGCGCTTTCTCGATGAGGGCGAGAGGAGGTTTGGTCTGATCAGCCGTCCTCGGATCCGGAGTCCTTTGCGGACGGCCCGACAGTGGGAAGAACAAGATAGAAATGGAGAGGAGAACCACTCTCCCCATCATCGTCTTCCCCGTCAATCCGGGCAGACTATATTTTTCCAGCAAGAGCGATGTCAAGCCTCCGCAGGATGATCTCCATTTCAACCCGGCCTCCATGATGAGATCCCGTCACGTGAGTTTTGTTGACATTTCTTCTCCCCAGCCTATACTTTGGACATTCCGCAAGGCAAGGTGTCCCCATGAAGAAACTTTCCCTCCTATCCCTCACCAATGAAAAAGACGTTCCAAGCGGCGGCTTATTCTCACGCCGCCGCTTCTTCCGGTATTCCGCAATGTCGGTGGCCGGCCTGGCCCTCGCGCCCCGCCTCTCCTCGCAGGAGAAGCCGGCCAGCGAGAAGCCCAAGCCCGCGCCGCCCGCGGAGATCAAGACGAATATCGACGAGGTCCGCAGAATCCCCCGCGTCCCAGGCTCCATGCCCGGGCTCTACCCCGGCCGGGTGGTCAAGCTCGATACGGTGACGGCCTCGGTGGCCGGGTCGATCGCCGCTTCGAAGGTGAAGGCCGCGGTCAACGAGGGCCTGGCCGCGCTGACGGGGGAAAGGGACGTCCGGGCCGCCTGGCGCCGGTTCGTCTCGCCCTCGGACGTCGTCGGCATCAAGGTCAACCCCATCGGGGAGAAGCTCCTCTCGACCAAGCCCGTCGTCGTCGACGCCATCATCGAGGGGCTCGTCGCCGCGGGCGTGCCCAAGGCGAACATCGTCATCTGGGACCGGCGCCACTTCGAGCTCCTCGAGGCCGGCTTCACGCCCGAGCGGTTCCCGGGCGTCCGCGTCCTCGGCACGGAGGTCAAGGGGCCGAACGGCGACTTCTGGGACGCCAAGGGCGAGCTCTGGAGCAAGGACAACATCGACCGGGAGGCCCTCCCCTACGTCGCCGACGTCGAGGAGA
>DATKJS010000028.1:0-54238 GCA_035543515.1 Terriglobales bacterium
CGCAGGACCGCGTCGGCCGTGGACTGGAGCCGGAAGATCGTGACCTCGCCCGTCCGGATGCGGCCCTCGAGCGTGCCGCGGGTGATGTCGGGCGTCTTCCCGTGCTCCATGAGCCGGTGCATGATGAGCTGGTAGCGGAGCTCCGGGCCGATCATGCAGGGCGCGGGCGTGTTGCCGCAGTGAAAGCCCATGAAGAGGTCCGTCGGCTTGTAGTCCCCGACGGCCTTCTTCGACGCCTTGATCATGTCGTACGGCACGGTGTTGTTGATGTCGAGGAGGGTCGGCGGGAGCTCGGTGGCGCAGGCGCAGGCGTACTCGCTCAGGGCGCCGTAAATATCGACCTCGCACGCGACGGGTATGCCCCGGCCGGCCAGCCGGGAGTTGACGTAGCAGGGCACAAAGCCGAAGTAGGACTCGAAGGCCGGCCAGCACTTGTCGGCGAAGACGCCGTATTCGGAGGCGCCGAGGTTTCTCTCCATGAAGCCGAGCAGGGCGACCTCGAACTGGGCCAGCTTGTCGAGGAGGTCGGGGTAGGCGTTGCCGGCGCCGAGCTCCTTCGCCATGTCCCTGGCCACGGCCTTGACGCCCGGCGCGCCCTTGGCCTTGAGGAAGGCGTCGTAGAGGTCGAGCTCGCTGTTCTCCATGACCTCGACGCCGAGGTCGTAGAGGGGCTTGATCGGCGCGTTGCAGGCCAGGAAATCCTGCGGCCTCGGCCCGAAGGCGAAGACCTTGAGCTTGCGGAGCCCGAGGATGATGCGTGCCACCGGTACGAACTCCCTCATCATGCCCGCGACCTCCTCCGGCGTCCCGACGGGGTATTCCGGGATGTGGGTCCGGAGCCCGCGGAGGCCGATGTTATAGGAGGCGTTGAGCATGCCGCAGTAGGCGTCGCCCCGGCCCCCGACGAGGTCTTTTCCCGTCTCCTCGGCCGCGGCGGCGAACATGACCGGTCCGCCGAACTTCTGGGCCATGAGCGTCGTCGGCCCTTCGGGTCCGAAGTTGCCGAGGTAGACGACGAGGGCGTTGACGCCCTTCGCCTTGATCTCCTCGAGCGCGGCCAGGGCGTCGTTCTCGCCTTCGACCGTGGCCTTGATCTCCGTCACGGCCAGGCCGGCCTTGCGGCAGGCGGCCATGACCAGGCCGCGGCGTTTCCGGGACAGCTCGACCGGGAAGCAGTCGCGGCTGACGGCGACGAGGCCGAGACGGACCTTGGGCAGGTTCTTCATCGGGATTCTCCTTTTTTCTGGCCGTAGGTGGCGTGCGGCCCGTGTTTCCTCTGGAAATGCTTGTCCAGGACGTGGTCCTCGAGCGGCGGCTCGCCCTGGCCGAGGACGAGCGTCCCGAAGGCCATCTTGGCCACGTGCTCGAGGACGATCCCGGTGTGGACGGCCTCGGCCGGGGTCCGGCCCCAGGCGAATGGGCCGTGCCCGGCGACGAGAACGGCCGGGATGACGAGCGGGCTGAGGGCGGCGAAGCGCTCGACGATGACCTTTCCCGTATAGAGCTCGTAGTTGCCCGCGACCTCGGCCGCCGTGAGCGGCCGCGTCACCGGGATCGGGCCGTGGGCCAGGTCGGCGTGGGTCGTGCCGAGGCACGGGATCTCGCGCCGGGCTTGGGCGAACATCGTGGCGTAGGCGCTGTGGGCGTGGGCGACGCCGCCGATGTCGGGGAAGGCCTTGTAGAGCTCGGTGTGCGTCGGCGTGTCGGAGGATGGACTGAGGCCGCCCTCGACGAGCCGGCCCTCGAGGTCGACAAGGACGATGTCCTCCGGCTTGAGCTCCTCGTAGGGCACGCCGCTCGGCTTGATGGCGACGATGCCGCGGCGGCGGTCGAGGCCGCTGACGTTGCCGAAGGTCAGCAGGACGAGCCCTGAGCGGGCCAGGTCGAGGTTGGCCTTCCAGACGGCTTCCTTGAGCTCGGTCATCATGTCGAGGGCCCCAGCTGCCTGTCCTTGACGGCAAGAAGGTCCTTCATGACGGGGAAGAGGTTCCCCGTCCAGGCCTTCGTGCCGAAGGCGTCGTGGAGCGTCCGGTACATCCGGTAGAGCTCCGTGTAGATTCTATGATTTTCCGGGTTTGGTTTGAAGGTCTTTTTCTTGACCCCCGACATGGCCGCCTGGGCCGCGGCGAATCCGTTGTGGCCGCCCGCGCCCTTCCCGGCCACGACCGCCCCGGCCATGGCCGCGCCCAGGGCGCACGTCTGGGCGGAACGGGCGACCTTCATCTCGAGCCCGATGACGTCGGCGTAGATTTGCATGACGAGGGGGTTCTTCTCGGCGATGCCGCCGCAGTTGCGGACCTCGCGGATGTCGATGCCGTACTCGCGGAAGCGCTCGATGATCGTCAGGGCGCCGAAGGCCGTGGCCTCGATGAGGGCCCGGTAGATCTCCTCGGGCTTGGTCCGGAGGGTCAGGCCGAGGATGAGGCCGGTCAGCCGCTGGTCGACGAGGACCGTGCGGTTGCCGTTGTGCCAGTCGAGGACAAGGAGGCCGGACTCTCCCGGCTTGAGCGCGGCCGCCCGCCGCGTCATGGCCTGGTGCGAGCCCTTCTTCGGGCCGCCAGGTTGGAGCTCGTTCACGAACCAGTTGAAGATGTCGCCCACGGCCGACTGGCCGGCCTCGAGGCCGAGGTAGCCGGGCAGGACCGAGCCGTCGACGATCCCGCACAGGCCGGGGATGTCGGCGAGCGCCTTCGACGCCGGCCAAACGCAGATGTCGCAGGTGCTCGTGCCGATGATCTTGACGAAACGCCCGGTGTCGACGCCTGAGCCAACGCCGCCCAGGTGGGCGTCGAAGGCGCCGACGGCGACCGGCAGGCCCGGCCGCAGGCCGAGCTTTGCGGCCCAGTCCTTGGTTAGCGTGCCGGCGCGAATGTCGGCCGTATAGGTCTTCTTATAGAGGCGATCGCGGAGCTCGCCCAGCCGGGGGTCGAGCTTGGCCAGGAAGTCCTTGGCCGGCAGGCCGCCCCAAGCATCGTTGAACATGGCCTTGTGGCCGGCGGCGCAGCGGCTCCTCTTCATCGTCAAGGGGTCGATAACGCCGGTGAGCACGCCCGGGATGTAGTCGGCGCATTCGACCCAGGAGAAGGCGGCCGCGGCGACCTTGGGGTCGACCCGCAGGCAGTGCAGGATCTTGCTCCAGAACCACTCGGAGGAATAGGTGCCGCCGCACTTGGCCAGGTACTCGGGGTGCTCTTTCGTCGCGAGAGCGGTTATCTCGGCCGCCTCGCGGAACCCGGTGTGGTCCTTCCACAGCCAGGCCTGGGCGTTCGGGTTCTTCCGGAACTCCTTGTAGATGGCCAGGGGCTTTCCGGCCCGGTCCACGGGCAGGGGCGTCGAGCCGGTCGTGTCGACGCCGATGCCGATGATCGCTGCGGGGTCGAACCCGCGGACCTTCTTCCCGGCCCCGGCCAGGGCGTGCTTGACCGCGGCCTCAATCCCCTCGATCCAGTCGGCCGGGTTCTGTCGGGCCAGGTTCGCGTCCCTAGCATCCAGAATCACGCCGGCCTTGCCGGTCGGGTAATTGTAGATGGCCGTGCCGACCTCGTCCCCGTTCCGGACGTCGACGATGAGCGTCCGGACCGAGTTCGTGCCGAAGTCGAGGCCGATCGCGTACTTCGCTTTCGCCTTGTCCGCCAACGTCCGCTCCTTTCCGGCCCGGGGCCGCCCGACTCGCTCCCTATTATATCCACTCCCAAGGGCAGGGCAACACTCAGCCGCTCTCTGCC
Source organism: Terriglobales bacterium (assembly GCA_035543515.1). Lineage (GTDB taxonomy): Bacteria > Acidobacteriota > Aminicenantia > Aminicenantales > Saccharicenantaceae > DATKJS01. Next base: position 3,726 of record DATKJS010000028.1, read on the forward strand.
GGACGGATTCACTCCGGGGCCATCCCTAGTCCCGGTGGCGCCGGGCCACCCTTATCCCCCGCACCCCGGGAACCTGTCCCGGTTCCCCCGTACCGTTCCGCAACGGAACGGCACGGGTCCCCCTCCAAACGGGGGCTTTCGGGTGACCCCGGCGCCACCGTGCCAGGGCATGCGCCGCGACTCGTCTGAAGGGAAGGGACAGTCCCTCTGAGAATTGCGATATAATGATTGGGCCTGACCTCGGACATCATAGGAGGACCCATGACGACCCGCTTTGGCAAACCGATTTCCGCCGCGATCCTGGTCGCCCTTCTTGCCGCTAGCTCCGCGGCCGTTGCTCAGCAGAAGCCCGCCGGCGGGGCTGCTCCGGCCCAGCCGCCCTCGGTCACTGACCTGCTCAAGGGCTTCGCCTACCGCAACCTCGGCCCCTTCCGGGCCGGGTCATGGGTCTCGGCCATCGCCGTGCCGGAGACGCCGGCGCGCGAGCACCTCTACACGATCTACGTCGGCATGCGGAACGGCGGCGTCTGGAAGTCGACGAACGACGGCGTCACCTTCGAGCCCGTCTTCGACGGCCAGCCGAAGCTCTCCATGGGCGACATCGCCGTGGCCCCGTCGGACGCGAACATCGTCTGGGTCGGGACCGGCGACGCCTTCTGCACCCGGATGTCGACCTCCGGCGACGGCATCTATAAATCGACTGACGGCGGCAAGAGCTGGACGAACATGGGCCTCCGCGATACGCACCACATCGCCCGGATCATGATCCACCCGACGAATCCCGACATTGTCTACGTCGCCGCCATGGGGCACCTCTTCTCGACCAACGGCGAGCGCGGCGTCTTCAAGACGGTCGACGGCGGGAAGAAATGGGACAAGGTCCTCTACGTCGACGACAAGATCGGGGCCGTGGACCTCATGCTCGTCCGCTCGGCGCCCGACACCCTCTACGCGGCCATGTACGACAAGGTCCGGGAGCCGTGGAACTACGAGATGGGCGGACCGGGGAGCGCCATCTACAAAACGACCGACGGCGGGGCGAACTGGACGCGCCTCGCTGGCGGGTTGCCGACGGGACGGATCGGCCGGATCGGACTCGACGTCTTCCAGAAGAACCCGGACATCCTCTACGCCATCGTCGAGAACGGCAATCCCCGTCCGGCGACGCCGCAGGAAGCGGAGCAGGACAAGCGCCGCGGCGGAACGCCGCGCCCGCGGACGGCCGGCAACGAGGTCTACCGTTCGGACGACGGCGGCAGGACCTGGCACAAGGTCAACAAGGGGTATGAGGCGGCCCTGGACAAGGCGCCGTACTCCTTCAACATGCTGAGGATGGACCAGCAGGACCCCGGCACGGTCTACGTCACGGGCCAGTCGCTGGCCAGCACGAACGACGGCGGCAAGACTTGGCAGGGTTTGAGCTGGCCGTCGAACGGCGTTTTCGAGCGGGGCTTCGGCGACTGGCGGACGCTCTGGGTCGACCCCGCCGACTCGAACCACCTCATCTTCGGCAGCGACGGCGGCGCCTACGCCTCTTACGACCGCGGCCGGACCTGCCGCCACTTCGACAACGTCCCCGGCGGCGAGTTCTACGCCATCGGCGCGGACATGGAAGACCCCTACAACATCTACGGCGGGCTCCAGGACCACGACTCGTGGAAGGGCCCGTCGGAGGGCTGGGCCGGGGAGGTCACGCTGGCCGACTGGGTCACGGTCGGCGAGGGCGACGGCATGTATAACCTCGTCGACCCCTCCGACAGCCGGTGGGTCTACAACAACCGCGAGTTCGGCGTCATGTGGCGCTTCGACCAGAAGACGGGCGTCCAGACCGACATCCAGCCGAAGCGAGCCGCCGGCCAGAAGCCGCTGCGGTGGAACTGGACCCCGCCGCTGGCCATGTCGCCGCACAACCCGGCCATCATCTACGCCGGGGCCCAGGTCCTCTTCCGCTCCCTCGACCGGGGCGATCATTGGCAGGAGATCAGCCCCGACCTGACGACGGACGACGACAGCAAGGAGCACGGCCAGGGCAATATCTCCTACTGCACGCTGACGACGGTCGCCGAGTCTCCGGTAACACCCGGCGTCATCTGGACGGGTGCCGACGACGGCAAGGTCCAGGTGACGCGGGACGGCGGCGCGACCTGGCTCGACCGCACGGCAAAGCTCGCCGCGGCCGGGGCCCCCGCGAACTTCTGGGCGAGCCGCGTCTTCCCCTCGCCCCACGACGCCGGGACGTGTTTCGTGGCCAAAACGGGACTGCGCTTCGACCTCTTCCAGCCGGTCCTTTGCAGGACCACGGACTACGGCGAGACCTGGACGTCGATCGCCGGGAACCTCCCGCCGGACAAGCCCGTCAACGTCGTCATCCAGGACCGGAAGAACCCGGACCTCCTCTTCGCCGGCACGGAGCAGGGCGTCTACGTGACGCTCGACGGCGGCAAGGCCTGGTGGCCGTTCAAGGCGAACATGCCCTGGCTCAAGGTCACGGACCTCCTCATCCACCCGCGCGAGAACGACCTGGTCGTGGCGACCTTCGGCCGGAGCCTGTGGATCACCGATATCTCGCCGCTCCAGGAGATGACGGGGGCGACGCTGGCTGAGGACGTCCACCTCTTCGACATCGAGCCGAGGACCGAGAGGGTCACGGGCGGCATCGGCAACTACGGGCTCCTCGGTGACAGCCACCTTGCGACGCCCAACGGGGCGAACGCCGCGGCCGTCCGCTACTATCTGAAGGCCAAGGCCGCGGGGCCGGTCAAGGTCACCGTGGCTAGCCTGTCCGGCGAGGTCCTGGCCGAGCTCTCCGGCCCGGGCGAGGCCGGGCTCAATACGATCCTGTGGCCGATGCGGCCGAGGCCCGCGAAGGGGGGGCCGACGGGCTTCGAAGGCTTCGGCGGCGGCCGGCTCGTCGACCCAGGCGAGTACGTCGTGACGTTCGAGACCGGCGGCCGGAAACTCGCGAAACATCTCGTCATCCGGGGCCGGCAGGGCTGGACCGTCGGCCCGGTCCCGGCGGTCATCAAGTAGCGCTAATCGGGGACACAATACTCATTTCCGAATTTCTTGTCCGCCTTCTGCCGTTGCCGACCGTTCGCCGGATGGGGTATAGTGTCTGCGTATGCTCGTCGTCCGCGTATGAAAGGAAATTCGGAAATGAGTATTGTGTCCCCGAATAATAGGCGCGAGGCCGGAGCCGCACTCCTTGCTGCCGCGCTCGTGCTCGGCCCCGCCTGCGCCAAGGCGCCCAAGGCCGATTACGCGGTGAAGCCCGTGCCGTTCACGGACGTCCACATCGACGACGCCTTCTGGGCGCCGCGGCTCGAGCGCAACCGGGCCGTGACCATCCCCCACCTCTTCAAGATGGAGGAGGAGACGGGCCGGCTCAAGAACTTCGACCTGGCCAAGGAGGCTTTGGGCGGGGCGACGGGCCTCAAGTTCTCGACGAGCTACCCCTTCGACGACTCCGATGTCTACAAGACGATCGAGGCCGCCTCCTACGCCCTGGCCGCGCGCCCCGACCCCGAGCTCGAAAAGTACGTGGACGGGGTCGTCGACAGGATCGCCGCGGCCCAGGAGCCGGACGGCTACCTTTATACGGTCCGGACGGTCGGCGGCCCGCCGCCCGTCGACTGGATGGGCAAGGAGCGCTGGTCGCACCTCTACATGAGTCACGAGCTCTACAACCTCGGCCACCTCTACGAGGCCGCTGTCGCCCACTACCAGGCGACGGGGAAGACGAGCCTCCTCAATATCGCCGTGAAGAGCGCCGACCTCGTGGCCCGGGAGTTCGGTCCCGGGAAGCGGACGAACCCCCCGGGGCACGAAGAGATCGAGGTCGGCCTGGTCAAGCTCTACCGGGCGACCGGAAAGACGAAGTATCTCGACCTGGCCAAGTTCTTCACCGACGCCCGGGGCAGGACGGCCGGTCGCATCCCGTACCGCGGGGGCGACGGCCGGGAGTTTCTCCTCTACGGGCCGTATTCCCAGGACGACAAGCCCTTCGTCGAGCAGACGGAGGCCGTCGGGCACGCCGTGCGGGCCGGATATCTCTATGCGGGCGCGGCAGACGTCGCCGCCCTGACGGGCGACAAGGCCTACCTCGCCGCCCTCGACAGGATCTGGGCCGACGTCGCCGGGACGAAGCTCTACCTCACCGGCGGCGTCGGCGCGGCCGGCGCCTGGGAGGGCTACGGCCCGGCCTACCGCCTGCCGAACGCCAGCGCCTACGCCGAGACCTGCGCCAACATCGCGACCTTCCTTTGGAACTCGCGGATGTTCCGGCTCGAGGAGGACGCGAAGTACGTCGACGTCATGGAGCGCATCCTCTACAACGGCGTCCTGTCCGGGATCTCTCTCTCGGGCGACCTCTTCTTCTACCCGAACCCGCTCGAGTCCCACGGCCAGCACGCGCGGGTGCCCTGGTTCGGCTGCGCCTGCTGCCCGCCGAACGTGTCCCGCGTCCTGGCCTCGGTGCCGGGCTACGTTTACGCGGCCGGCGAGGGCAAGGTCTTCGTCAACCTCTTCGTCCACGGCACGGCCGAGGTCACGGCGGGCAAAGCCAAGCTCGAGATCGTCCAGACGACCCAGTACCCCTGGACGGGACACGTCAAGATCGGAGTGCGGCCGGAGAAGCCGACGCCGTTAACGCTCTATGTCCGAATCCCCGGCTGGGCCATGGGCCGGCCCGTGCCGTCGGACCTCTATAGGTACGCGGACGCGCCGGCGCCGAAGCCGGCGGGCAAAGCTGCCCAGGCCGAGATCGTGGCCGAGACGCCCATCCGCGAAGCCGAGATGCCCACGGTCAAGGTCAACGGTGAGCCCGTCGATCTCGCCCTCCAGAAAGGGTACGTCCTTATCGACCGAACGTGGAAGGCGGAAGACACTGTCGAACTCGAGTTGCCCATGCCCGTGCGCCGCGTCCTCGCCCACGACAAGGTCGAGGCCGACCGCGGCCGGGTCGCCGTCGAGCGAGGGCCGCTCGTCTATTGCGCCGAGGCCCCGGACAACGGCGGCCGGGCCCTGAACCTCGTTCTCCCTGACGAAGCGAACCTGTTTGCCGAGGGCGAGAGAAGGTATGGATTCCTCGACGGCGTCGTCGTCATCAAGGGCACGGCCGAGGCGGTGAGCGAGAAGGGCGGGAAGGCGGCCGTCGAGAAGAAGCCGATCACTCTCATTCCCTATTATGCGTGGGCCAACCGGGGCGCGGGCGAGATGGAAGTCTGGCTGGCCCGCGAGCCGTCGGAGGCCCGAATGGCCATGGAGCCGGGCCTCGCGTCCAAGGCGACGGTGACGGCCTCGGAGGGGGCCAAGGGACTGAAGGGCGTCAACGACGGGTACGACCCCGAGAGTTCCGACGACGGCACCGGCTACGTCCACTGGTGGCCGAACAAGGGCGGCACGGAGTGGGTCGAGTACGCCTTCCAGGCGCCGGTCCGCGTCTCCGAGGCGTCCGTCTACTGGTTCGACGACACGGGCGGCGGCGCGTGCCGGGTGCCGGCGTCCTGGAAGATCCTCTGCAAGGCGGGGGACAAGTGGCTGCCGGCGGCCGCGGCCGGGAAGTACGGCACGGCCAAGGACGCGTGGAACAGGGTCCGGTTCGCGCCGGTGAGGACGACGGCTTTGCGCCTCGAGATCGAGGAGCAGAAGGATTGGTCCGTCGGCGTCCACGAGTGGAAGATCAAGTAGCTTGACAATATGCACGAATGTGCATACATTGGCCATGAGGAGGGACATGGCCATGAAGACCGAGCCGGCCAAGAGCGGCGGCAAGGTCCGCATCACCATCCGGCTCGACCGCGAGGTCCTCGATTGGTTCCGGGCCCGGGCCGATGGCGGCGAGGGCGGGAATTATCAGACGATGATCAACAACGCCCTCCGGGACCACGTCCATCAGGGCGGCGAGAGCCTGGAGGCGGTGCTCAGGCGCGTCATCCGCGAGGAGCTGAAGGGCGAAGCGCCGGAGGGGGAGGTCGAAGTCATCCCCCGCGGCCGTCTATAAGAGAATAGAGAATAAGGGATGCAGCCCCATAAAGGGGACTGTCCCTCTTAATAATTCGGGCGCGTTGACAGCCTGGGGGGGCGCGTTGTAAATTCCGCGGCGTCAGCTTTCCCCCCGGTCTTTTCTTGGGGTGAAGGCCGAAAACCCGCTCGGGAGGAGGCAAGACCATGCTCCGCAAGAGGCGTCTTGACGGGATCCCGTCCTGCCGGATCATCCTGATCGTCCTCGCCGGCCTCTCCATCGCCGCGGCGGCCGGCTGCAAGTCGGAGCCGCCCCGGGCGGCCGACGAGTTCGCCGGCAAGCTCGAGTTCATCGCCAACCCGTCCTTCGAGGACGGCGCCGGCGACAAGGTCGCGGGCTGGGAGCCGCGCACCTTTCGAGGCGAGCCGGCCTTCAAGGTCGAGCCCTCCGGCCGGACGGGGATGCGCTCCGTCGCCATCTCCTCGGCCAAGGGCGCGGACGCCGCCTGGTCCACGGTCGTCCCCATCAAGCCCTTTTCCCGTTACCGGCTGAGCGGCTGGATCCGGACCGAGAACCTCGCCCCCGGAAAGTCGAAGGGCGCGCTCATCAACATCGAAGGCTTCCCGGCTTGGCAGACGGCCCCCGTTTCCGGAACCCAGGACTGGACCCGGGTCGCGGGGGAGTTCGACGCCGGGGCCAACGACGCCCTCCAGGTCAACTGCCTCTTCGGCGGCTGGGGCGAGGCGACCGGCACGGCCTGGTTCGACGACGTCCGCCTCGCCTGGGTTTCGGGCCAGGAGTACATCCCGCCGAGCGTCCGGATCAACGGCGAGAAGACCGGCCCGCCGCTCTCCAAGTACATCTATGGTCAGTTCATCGAACACCTCGGCCGCTGCATCTACCAGGGGATATGGGCGGAGATGCTCGAGGACCGCAAGTTTTTCTGGCCCGTCGGCCAGGGCGAATCGCCCTGGAAAGCCGTCGGCGGCCCGGCCCGCGTCCGGATGGACAAGACGCGACCGTTCACCGGCGCCCACTCGCCGCGCATCGCCCTCGATGGACGAATGGCGGGCGGGCTCGTCCAGGAGGCCCTCGCCCTTGTCCAGGGCAAAGACTATGTCGGTCGCGTCGTCCTCGCCGGCGAGCCGGCCGCGGCGCCCGTCAGGGTCAGCCTGGTCTGGGGCGCCGACCCGACGATGAGACAGACGGTCGAGGTCGGCGACATCGGCCCCGGCTGGAAGACTTTCCCGCTCGCCTTCCGGGCCGGCGCCTCGACCGAGGCCGCCCGGCTCGAGATCGTCTCCTCGGGACGGGGCTCCTTCGCCGTGGGCGCCGTCTCCGTTATGCCCGCGGACAACGTCGACGGCTTCCGCGCCGATGTCCTGGCCCTGCTCAGGGAGCTCGATTCACCCGTCTACCGCTGGCCCGGCGGCAACTTCGCCTCCGGCTACGACTGGCGGGACGGGATCGGCGACCGCGACCGCCGCCCGCCGCGCAAGAACCCGGCCTGGCGGGGCGTCGAGCACAACGACGTCGGCATCCACGAGTACCTCGACCTCATGCGGCTCCTCGGCGCCGACCCGTACGTCACGGTCAACAGCGGCCTGGGCGACGTCCGCATGGCGGTCGCGGAGGTCGAGTACGCGAACGGCGCTGCCGCGACGCCCATGGGCAAGCTCCGGGCCGCGAACGGCCACCCGGAGCCGTGGGGCGTCAAGCTCTGGTCGGTCGGGAACGAGATGTACGGGAGCTGGCAGCTCGGCCACATGCCCCTCGCCGACTACGTGCGCAAGCACATCCAGTTCGCCGTGGCCATGAAGTTGGTCGACCCGCCGATCAAGATCGTGGCCGTCGGCGCCGTCGGAAAGTGGGACGAGACGATGCTGGCCGAGGCCTCGAACCGCATGGACCTCCTGAGCGAGCACTTCTATGTCGGCGAGAGGCCGGGGCTCCTCAGCCACGTCAGCCAGGTCCCGGCCGAGATCCGGCGCATCGCCGACGCCCACCGGAGATACCGCGCCGCGATCCCGACGCTCAAGCTCAAAGAAGTGCCTGTCGCCCTCGACGAGTGGAACTACTGGTACGGCCCGGACCTCTACGGCGAGATCGGCGTCCGCTACTTCCTGAAGGACGCCCTGGGCGTCGCGGCCGGGTTCAACGAGTACGCGCGCCAGAGCGGCATCTACTTCATGGCCAACTACGCCCAGACCGTGAACGTCATCGGGGCCATCAAGACGACGAAGACCGCGGCCGCGTTCGACACGACGGGCCTCGTCCTCAAGCTCTACCGCGCTCACTTCGGGACGGTCCCGGTCGAGGTCATCGGGCCCACGCCGGCCGCCCCGCTCGACCTCATGGCGTGCTGGAAGGACGAAGGGAAGAGGGTCCTGACGGTCTCGGTCGTCAACCCGACGAAGGGGGAGCAGACGGTCAGGATCGACATTGGGAAGCTGCGGCTCTCGCCGACGGCCAAGCTCTATCTTATCGCCGGCGGCGACCCTCAGGCATACAACGAGCCGGGCAAGCCCCCCGCCGTCGTCATCCGGGAGAGGGACGGCGTGCCGTTCGGAAGGAAGCTGACCCTGCCGCCCGTCAGCGTTTCGCTCTACGAGGTGGCCGTCAAATAATCGGCCTCTGTCCTCGGTTTCTCGGGCCGCCTACCTGAGCGGGACGGCCTTGAAGCCGGCCTTTTCCTTGAGCGTGGTCAGGAGCGCGTCGAAAGCGGCGTTCTCCTTCCCCTGCTTGAGCCCGGCCTCGATCTCGGCCTTGGCTTGGTCGAAAGGCCGCGTTTCCTTCTTGCGGTTCTCGACCTTGAGGATGTGGTATCCGTACTTCGTCTCGACGATGCCGCTGACTTGGCCGACCGGGACGCTGAAGGCGGCGTCCTCGAAGGGCTTGACCATCTTGCCCCGGCCGAAGTCCTCGTAGAGGCCGCCGTTCGCCTTCGAACCCGGGTCCTCGCTGTACTCCTTGGCCAGGGCGGCGAAATCCTCGCCCTTTTTTGCCCGCGCCAGAATGTCCTCCATTTTCTTGCGGATGGCGGCCTTCTCGGTCTCCGCCCTGCCCTGCGTCAGGAGGAGGATGTGGCGGACGCTGGCCGTCTTGTCCTCGGCGTAGGCCTTGCGGACGTCGGCCTCGGCGACCTTGGTCCCCGGGGCCACGGCCCCCTCGAGGTACCTCCGGATAGCCATGTCCTCGGCGATGCTCTTCCGGACGAAATCGAGGCCGACGCCGTTCGTCTTGAGGGTCTCGAGGAACTGGGCTTCGCCGCCGGCCCGGGCGTACTGGGCTTCGAGGGCCTTCTTGACTTCATCCTCGGCCGGCGTCTTCTTGGCCGCGACGGCGGCCGCGTAGAGGAGCTTGCGCTCGCCGAGCTGGACGCCCTCCTGCTCGATGATGCCCTTGACGCGCTGGGGGTCCTGGCTCTTGAGCCCCTGCGCCTGCGGGCCCATCCTGTCGAGGAACCATTGGAGGACTTCGCCGGTTGTGACGTCGAAGGTCTTCGCCGTGACGATGACGGGGTTCTTCTCCGGGTCGAGGGCGGGGACGGAAGCCGCGAGGTCCTTGGCCAGCTGGTAGGCCGGCGTGCCCGCGGCCATCTTCGCAGGCGCCTCCTTCCTGGGGCTGCAGGCGGCGGCCGCGAAAGTCGCCGCGAGGATTAAAACGAGGGTTCTCTTCATGTTTGTCTCCTATGTTCGCGAAAGAGCATCTACTAAAGCACATCCGGGGCGGGAATTCAAAGGAAATCTCCCCCGGCCGACGGCGCCGGCCCTCACTTCTCGAGGTGCACCGTTTCCCGGTAATCGACCGAGACTTTGGCGCCGCCCGGGCGGGGCCGGAGGAGCTCGAGGGCTTTGAGGAAGGTCTTGTTGCGGCGCTTCCATGTCCGGTTGAGCTTGCGGGCGTAGTGGGCGACGCCGACGCTGATCCACTCGCCGGCCATGACCTTCCGGGCCGTCTGCTTCAGGGAATAGAATTTCCTGTGGCAGAAGAGCTGGGCCTTCTGCAGGTCCGGGAGGGAGATCCGGGCGGGCTGGAAGACGACGTGGTGGGCGTCGTAGAGGGCCCAGTCGCGGAAGCGCAGGCGCTTCTCGGCCTCCATCCGGTCGTAGAACTCCGAGCCGGGAAGAGGCGTCAGGATGAGGAACTGCGTCGTCGCCAGCCGGGCCTTCTTGGCGAAGCGCAGGGTCTTCTTGACCGTCTTCCAGTCGTCCTGGTCGAAGCCGAGGACGAACATGCCGTGGATATGGATCCGATGTCGGCGCAGGACCCGGACGGCCTGGACGAGGTCGGCCACGGTCTGCTTCTTTTTCATGGCGTCGAGGGAGTCGGGGTTGACCGATTCGAAACCGATGTAGACGGTGTGGCAGCCGGCCTTCTTCATCAGCTGGACGAGCTCGACGTCCTTGGCGATGTCGGCCCGGACCTGGGTCGTCCAGGCGAACCGGAAGCGCTCGCGGATCATGGCCTGGAGGAGCTCCTTGGTTCGCTCCCGGTTGGCGGCAAAATTGTCGTCGTAGAAGAAGACGGCGCCGCCGCGGCGGTCGTAGCGGCGGAGCTCGCCGATGATGTTCTCCGTCGAGCGGAAGCGGTACCTTTTCCCGAACATCCCGGTCACGGAGCAGAACGAGCAGTCGAAGGGGCAGCCCCGGGACGTCTGGACGGGAACGGGCGGGGTGAACTTGCGCCGGCCGGGGTCGGGCTTGAGCAGGGCGAAGTCCGGGTAGGGGATCGCGTCGAGGTCCCTGGCCACCGGCACCATCGGGTGGTGGACGGCGGCGCCGTCCGCTGCGAACGAGAGGTTGGGGACGGCGGAGAAGTCGCGGTCCCCCTCCCAGGCGTCGATGAAGGCCGTCAAGGCGGCCTCGCCCTCGCCCCGGATGACGAAATCGGCGTGTTCGAGGGCCTCCTCGGCCAGGAAGGTGACGTGCGGTCCGCCCATGAGGACCGGGACGCCCAGGCCGCGGACCTTGTCGGCGATGGCGTAGGCCCGGGGCGCCGTCGAGGTGATGGTCGATATGCCGACCAGGTCGGCCTCGGCGACGGCGTCGTAATCGATCCGGCGGAGGTCCTCGACGAAGACCTCGACGTCCCAGCCGCGCTTCGCCATCATCGTCCCCAGGATGAGGACGCCCAGCCGGGGCAGCGGGAATTCCGAGAAGATATGGAGGTTCGGGGCCTGGGGTTCGATGAAGACGATCCTAGGCATGTTCTTCTCCCATGGCCGCAGGCCCCCGCTTCTGGTTCCTGGCTTTGAGGCCCTGGATGTCCTTTTTCTCCTTCTTCAGGAGGTCCTGCCAGCGCTCGATCCCCTCCTCGAGGAGCCCCATCTTGTCGAACAAAGCCTGGATCGCCTTGAGCATGGATTCGAGCTTGTCCTCCACTTCGGCCTTGGCGAAGGCCTTGAGGTCGTCCTGGATGGCGAACAGGGTGCGGACGTCGTCCGAGATGGCCTTGATCTCCTCGAGCGTGTAGCCGAAGAGCTGGAGGTCGCGGATGAGCTGGCAGATGAGGACATACGACCCGGAGTAGAGCCGGAATCCTCCCTCGGTCCGCATGTCGGGCTCGATGATGCCCTTGTCCTCCCAGTGCTTGATCGTCCGGGGGCTGACGCCGGACCGCTCGGCCAGGTTGCCGACCGTGAGGAAACGGTCCTTCTCGGCGGCCGGCATGCGGCCGTCGCAGTCCTGGGGCAGGCCGATCTTCTTGACGATCCTCTGGACCTCGTCCGGCCGGTAGCCGAGGTCGGCCAGCTTCCGGATCTGGGCGATGCGGTCGACGGCGGCGACGGGGAAGAGGGGCGTCCGGTCGTCGGCGAACCCGGCCGGCCGGAGGAGCTTGTCCTTGACCCAGCCGGCGATGGTCACTTCGGGCAGGTCGGTTCGCCGGGCCAGGTCCTCGAGCGTGAGGATATCTTGGTTCATTCTATACCTATACGTACGACATGATGATTAATTAATTCATTCTATACGTACAGGAATATATTCCAAGAAAAGGGGATTGTCAAGCTCGCCAAGCCGGGCCGTCGGGAAGGCGTGGGTCGGAAAGGGTGCGAACGCCTCCGCCAGGGTCCGGGTTTCGGGGCGGCGTGGCGGGGTCGGCCGAGGCGGCCGGTCACTCGCCGGGGGACCCCGGCGGCTTGCCGGGGGTCGGGGCGGAGGGTTCGATTACGGGTTTTCGGGTAACCCGCCCTCGGGCGTCTCGCCGCCCGGCTCGGTCCCTTGCGGCTGTTCGAGCTCCGGTTCGAGCCCGGGCTCCTCCGGCGGCGCCTCGCCTTCGGCCGGCGGGTTCTGGTGCCGCGCGATGCGTCTCAGCCGTTTCTCTTCCTGCTTTTTCTGCCGGGCCAGCTCCCGGCTCCTCTTCGAGCTTTTATAGGCTCTGCTGCTCTTTGCCAACGGCCCTCCTTCTCGGTCTTGTCGCCGACATCATAGCATATTCCGGGCCGCGCCGACAGCGGATGGGGAAATATCCCTCCCGGGAAGAATTCCGGCCGTCCGCAGTCTAATTCATGATCGCAGAGTTCTGCCCGGTTATTGACAGGGGCTGGGGCGGAGACTATGATTTTCTGTTGCGAATCAGGATGAAGATGATTCGAGGGGTCGGGACGACGGTCGGCTGACCGCGCGTCCCGAGAGCCGCCGGGACACCCCGGGATCGTTCGGAGGCATCATTCATGAATTCCCAAAATCAGGATTCCCCAAGCGGCCGTCCGGCGGGCGCCGGCCCGGGCGCCGCCGCGAAGAAAGGCGGACGCCGCCGCTGGCCGTGGTTCCTGGGGCTGGCCGTCGTCCTTCTGGTGGTCGGCATCCCGCGGCTCCGGACGCTCTCGGCCCAGTCCGCGAAGGAGCGGGCCGCCGGACGCGATGCCGCGGCGCGGGCCGTGCCGGTGACCGCGGCCACGACCCGCCGCATGGACTTCCCCGTCTATCTTGCTGGCTCTCCCGGCACGGTCATGCCGGTCAAGACCGTGACCGTCCGGAGCCGGGTCGACGGCCAGCTGGTCAAGATCGCCTATCAGGAAGGCCAGTCCGTCCGGGAGGGCGACCTCCTGGCCGAGCTCGACCCCCGTCCCTTCGAGGTCCAGCTCCACCAGGCCGAGGGGCAGCTGGCCAAGGACCAGGCGGCCCTGACCAACGCCCGGATCGACCTCAAGCGTTACGAGGCGCTGATCAAGGACGACTCGATCGCCCGCCAGCAGCTCGACACGCAGGCGGCGGTCGTCAACCAGTACGAGGCCGCGCTGAAGAGCGACCAGGCCCAGGTCGATAGCGCCAAGCTCAACCTCATCTACTGCCGCATCACCGCGCCCATTTCGGGCGTCGTCGGCCTCCGTCTGGTCGACCCGGGGAACATCGTCCACGCCAGCGATGCGAACGGACTGGTCGTCATTACCCAGCAGCGGCCGATCACGGCCGTCTTCACCGTCACCGCCAAGTATCTGCCGCAGATCCTGCCGCCGCTCCGGGCCGGGAAGACCCTCGCCGTCCTGGCCTCCCAGGACGAGGGATCCACCCAGAAGCTCGCCGACGGCACGCTGTTGGCCGTCGACAATCAGGTCGACGTCAGCACGAACACGATCCGCATCAAGGCCCTCTTCCCGAACGAGGACCAGGCCCTCTATCCGAACCAGTTGATCTACGCCAAGCTCCTCGTCGACACCCTGCGCGGCGCGGTCGTGGTGCCGACGGCGGCCCTCCAGCGCGGCCCCCAGTCGACGACCTACGTCTTCGTTATCAAGGCGGACCAGACCGTGGAGATCCGCAACGTTGACGTCCAGCTGACGCAGGGGGAAGATACGGTTGTCCGGCAGGGGCTCGCGGCCGGCGAGACGGTTGTCATCGACGGCGTCGACAAGCTCCAGGCCGGCACCCGCGTGTCCCTGGCCGGCGCGGATAGCGGCTCCGGGCCCAGGAAACGGGCCGCATGAATCCCTCCAGGCCCTTCATCCGGCGGCCGATCGCGACCTCCCTCCTCATGGTGGGGCTCCTGATCGCGGGCACCATCGGTTTCCGCCAACTGCCGGTCTCGGCTCTCCCCCAGGTCGACTATCCCACGATCCAGGTCGTGACCTTCTATCCGGGCGCCAGCCCCGACGTCATGGCCTCGGCCGTGACGGCGCCGCTCGAGCGCCAGTTCGGGCAGATGCCCGGCCTGAACCAGATGATGTCAACGAGCTCCTCCGGCAGCTCGCTCATCACCCTCCAGTTCGTCCTCGACCTCAATATCGACGTCGCGGAGCAGGAGGTCCAGGCCTCCATCAACGGCGCCGGGACGTACCTGCCGCGCGACCTGCCGAACCCGCCGATCTACAGCAAGATCAATCCCGCCGACGCGCCGATCCTGACCCTGGCCCTGACCTCGGACACGATCCCGCTGTCCAGGGTCGAGGACTACGCCGACACCCGGTTCTCCCAGAAGATCTCGCAGCTGCCGGGCGTCGGGCTCGTCAGCATCAGCGGCGGCCAGAAGCCGGCCGTCCGCGTCCAGGTCGACCCCATCACCCTCTCGTCGCTCGGGCTCACCATGGAGGACATCCGGACGGCCGTCGTCCAGGCCAACGTCAACCAAGCCAAGGGTTCGTTCGACGGCCGCCAACAGGCCTATTCGATCTGGGCGAACGACCAGATCTTGACGAGCGCCGACTACCGGCCGCTCGTCGTCGCCTATCGTAACGGCGCGCCGGTCCGGCTCTCGGACATCGCCCGGGTCGTCGACGCCGCCGAGAACGTCAAGCAGGCCGCCTGGGCGAACGACCACCCGGCCGTCATCGTCAACATCCAGCGGCAGCCCGGGGCCAACATCATCTCCGTCGCCGACCGCGTCAAGCAGCTGCTGCCTCAGCTCCGGGCCTCGCTGCCCTCGTCGGTCAAGGTCTCGGTCCTGACGGACCGGACGACGACGATCCGGGCCTCGGTCCGCGACGTCGAGTTCACCCTCGTGCTGACGATCGCCCTCGTCGTCATGGTCATCTTCCTCTTCCTCCGCACGGCCGTCGGCACGGTCATCCCGAGCGTCGCCGTGCCGCTGTCCCTCGTCGGCACGTTCGGCGTCATCTATCTCTTCGGCTTCAGCCTGAACAACTTGACCCTGATGGCCCTGACCATCGCCACCGGGTTCGTCGTCGACGACGCCATCGTCATGATCGAAAACATCACCCGCTATATCGAGGAGGGCGTGCCGCCCCTCGAGGCCGCCTTGAAGGGCTCCGAGCAGATCGGCTTCACCATCATGTCCCTGACGGTCTCGCTGATCGCCGTCCTCATCCCCCTCCTCTTCATGGGCGACGTCGTCGGCCGCCTCTTCCGCGAGTTCGCCGTGACCCTGTCGGTGACGATCCTCATTTCGGCGGCCGTCTCCCTGACCCTGACGCCGATGATGTGCAGCAAGCTCCTTCGTGTCACGCCGGAATCGGAACGGAGCCGCTTCTACCGGACGTCCCAGCGAGCCTTCGACGCAGTCCTCCGGTTCTACGACCGGACCCTAACGTGGGTCCTCAGGCACCGCCGGGAAACGCTGGCCGTGGCGGTCGGGACCCTCGTCCTGACAATCATCCTCTACATCGTCATCCCCAAGGGATTCTTTCCGGTCCAGGACACGGGCGTCATCCTCGGCATCTCCGAGGCGCCCCAGACCGTCTCCTTCCCGGCCATGGCCGAGCGACAGCAGGCGCTGGCCCGGGAGATCCTCAAGGACCCGGCCGTCGCGAGCCTTTCCTCGTTCATCGGCATCGACGGCATCAACACGACGGCCAACAGCGGCCGGATCCAGATCAACCTCGTGCCCCTCGAGAAGCGAAAGGCCAGCGCGAGCGAGATCATCCGCCGCCTGCAACCGAGGCTGGCCGGCGTCGTGGGCGTCACCCTGTTCATGCAGCCGATCCAGGAGCTGACTGTCGAGGACCGCGTCAGCCGGACGCAGTACCAGTATAGCCTCGAGGACCCGGACGCCCGGGAACTGGCCCAGTGGGCGCCCCGCTTCGTCGACCGGCTCCGGGCGAGCCCGGAGCTGCGTGACGTCGCCAGCGACCAGCAGACCGAGGGGCTCGAGGCGCACGTGACGCTCGACCGCACCACGGCCTCCCGCCTCGGCATCACGCCCCAGATGCTCGACGATGCGCTCTACGATTCGTTCGGCCAGCGGCAGGTCTCGACGATGTTCACGGAGCTCAACCAGTACCGCGTCGTCCTCGAGACGCTGCCGGACTTCCAGAGGCAGCCGGAGGATCTCGACCGCGTCCGCCTGAGGGCGGGCGGCGGCGGGTCGGTGCCGCTGAGCTCCTTTGCCGACATCCAGGTCTCCAACGTCCCCCTGGCGGTGAATCACCAGGGCCAGTTCCCGGTCGTCACCGTCTCCTTCAACCTCGCCCCCAAGGCCTCGCTGGGAGCGGCCGTCCGGGCGGTCGATCGAGCGGCCAGGGAGCTCGGCCTGCCGGAGAGCATTCAGCGGAGCTTCCAAGGCACCGCCCTGGCCTTCCGGGCCTCCATGGTCAACACCCCGTTCCTCCTCCTCGCCGCCATCATCACCGTCTACATTCTCCTCGGGGTTCTCTACGAGAGCTACATCCACCCGGTGACCATCCTCTCGACGCTGCCGTCGGCCGGCATCGGGGCCCTCCTCTCGCTGATGATCTTCGGCACGGACTTCTCCATCATCGCCCTCATCGGGATCATCCTGCTCATCGGCATCGTCGAGAAGAACGCCATCATGATGATCGACTTCGCCCTCGACGCCCAGCGCGTGGAGGGCAAGCCCGCGGGCGAGGCCATCCACCAGGCCGCCCTGCTGCGGTTCCGGCCGATCCTGATGACGACGATGGCGGCCCTTCTGGCCGGAGTCCCGCTGGCCGTGGGCAGGGGCATCGGGTCGGAGCTCCGCCGTCCGCTGGGCATCGCCATCGTCGGCGGCTTGATCTTCAGTCAGATGCTGACCCTCTACACGACCCCGGTCATCTATCTCGCCTTTGACCGTTTGTCGCATCACGTGAGGCGCGTCGGGAAGCGCCTGGCCTCCCGGCCGGAGGACGGGGGAGCCCCCGGGGAGGGGGCATGAACCTCTCCGCGCCCTTCATCCGCCGCCCCGTGGCGACGACCCTCCTCGTCGTGGCCATCGCCCTGGCCGGGGCCGTGGCGTTCAAGTTCCTGCCGGTGGCGCCCCTGCCCCAGGTCGAATTCCCGACGATCATGGTCTTCGCCGGCCTTCCGGGGGCCAGCCCCGAGACGATGGCCTCCTCCGTAGCCACGCCGCTCGAACGGCAGTTCGGCCGCATCGCCGGTGTCACCGAAATGACCTCGTCGTGCGGGCTGGGTTCGGCCAGCGTCACGCTCCAGTTCGACCTCAACCGCAACATCGACGCCGCGGCGCGCGACGTCCAGGCGGCCATCAACGCCGCCCGCGGGCAGCTGCCGAAGAACCTGCCGAGCAACCCCGGCTACCGCAAGGTCAACCCCTCGGACGCTCCGATCATGCTACTGGCGCTGTCCTCCGAGGTCGTCGAGCGGGCGCGGATGTACGACCTGGCCTCCTCGATCCTCCAGCAGAAGCTGGCCCAGGTCCCCGGCGTTGGCCAGGTCAGCGTCGGCGGCGGGGCCCTGCCGGCCGTCCGTGTCGATATCAACCCGATCGCCCTGAACAGCACCGGGCTGGGTCTCGAGGATGTGCGCGCCTCGCTCGCCGCCGCCAACGCCAACCGGCCCAAGGGCGAAGTCGCCAGCCTTAACCGGGTCTGGTCCCTGTCGACGACGGACCAGCTCATGCTGGCGGCCGAGTACCGCCCGCTCGTCGTCGCCTATCGTAATGGCGCCGCCATCCGCCTGGCCGACATCGCCAACGTCACCGACTCGGTCGAGGACATCCGCACGGCCGGCCTGGCCAACGGCAAGCCGGGCATCATCATCACCATCTCGCGGCAGCCGGGGGCCAACATCATCGCGACCGTGGACGGCATCCGGGCCATCATGCCACAGCTCCGGGCCTCGATCCCGCCGACCATCGACCTTTCGGTTCTCATCGACGCGACGCGGACGATCCGGGCCTCGGTCCGGGATGTCGAGTTCACCCTCCTCATCTCCATCGCCCTCGTCATCCTGGTCGTCTTCCTCTTCCTGCGGAGCTCCCGGTCGACATTCATCCCGAGCGTCGCCGTCCCCATCTCGCTCGTCGGCACGTTCGGCGTGATGTACCTCCTGAAGTTCAGCATCGACAACCTGTCGCTCATGGCCATGACCATCGCGACCGGGTTCGTCGTCGACGACGCCATCGTCGTCATCGAGAACATCACCCGGCACATCGAGGCCGGCCTCGGGCCCCTGGAGGCGGCCTTCAAGGGGGCCGAGGAGATCGGCTTCACCGTCCTCTCGATCAGCCTGTCCCTCATCGCCGTCTTCATCCCCATCCTGCTCATGGGGGGCATCGTCGGGCGGCTCTTCCGGGAATTCGCGGTGACCCTGGCCGTGGCCATCCTCGTCTCGCTCGTCATCTCGCTCACGGCGACGCCGATGATGTGCGCCTTTCTTCTCAAGCCGTGCCGCAAGGAGGGCGGCGGGCGCCTGTTCCGGGCGAGCGAGCGCTGGTTCGCCGGGATCCTCCGCGGCTACGAACGCGCCCTCGGCTGGGTCCTCCGCCACCAGCGCCTGACGATGGCCGTGACGCTGGCGACCATGGCCGCCACGGTCTACCTCTATGTCCGGATCCCGAAGGGGTTCTTCCCCCAGCAGGACACCGGCCGGCTGACCGGCTCGATCATCGCCGACCAGGACACGTCGTTCCAGGCCCAGAGGGTCCGGATCCGGGATTTCGTCGACACGGTCGGCCGCGACGCTGCGGTTGAGAACGTGGCCGGGTTCATCGGCGGCGGCACGCTCAACTCGGGGCGGCTCTTCATCAGCCTGAAGCCCAAGGAGGACCGGGACGTGACGGCCGACCAGGTCATCACGCGGATCCGGGCCAGCGCCGGCCACGTCGCGGGCGCGACGCTCTATCTCCAGTCGAACCAGGACGTCCGGGTCGGCGGCCGGTTCGGCGCCGCCCAATACCAGTACACGCTCCAGGGCGACGACCCTAGGGTGCTTTTCGAGTGGGCGCCGCGCGTTTACGGCGAGCTCCGCCGCGTGAAGGAGCTGACGGACGTCAACAGCGACCAGCAGAACCGCGGCCTCCAGGCCAATCTGACCATCGACCGGACGACGGCCGCGCGGCTCGGCATCACGCCGCAGAACATGGACGATTACCTCTACGACGCCTTCGGCCAGCGGCAGGTGTCGACCATGTACACGGCGCTCAACCAGTATCATGTCATCATGGTCCTCGACCCGAAGTATTGGCAGAACCCCGAGGGCCTCAAGCTCGTCTACATTCCGACGGCGAAGTCGGGCCTGGTGCCGCTCGCTGCGTTCACCCGGTTCGAGCCGAGGACGGCGCCCCTGACGGTCAACCACCAGGGGCAGTTCCCCGCGGTTACGATCTCCTTCAACCTCGCCCCCGGCGTTGCTCTGGGGACGGCGATGGACGCCGTCAAGCGGGCGGAGGCGGACATCCACCTGCCGGCGGGCATCCGGGGCAGCTTCCAGGGGACGGCCCAGGCTTTCCAGTCGTCCCTGGCCAACGAGAACATCCTCATCCTGGCCGCGGTCCTGGCCGTCTACATCGTCCTCGGCGTCCTCTACGAAAGCCTCATCCATCCGGTGACGATCCTCTCGACCATCCCCTCGGCCGGGGTCGGCGCGCTCGTGGCGCTGCTTCTCTTCCGGACCGAGCTCTCGGTCATCGCCCTGATCGGCATCATCCTCCTCATCGGCATCGTCAAGAAGAATGCCATCCTGATGATCGATTTCGCCATCGACGCCGAGCGGACGCAGAGGAAGAAGCCCGAGGAAGCCATCTTCCAGGCCTGCCTGCTCCGGTTCCGCCCGATCACCATGACGACGATGGCCGCCCTCCTGGGGGGGCTGCCGCTCGCCATCGGCGGCGGCACGGGGTCGGAGCTGCGCCGTCCGCTCGGCATCGCCATCGTCGGCGGACTGATCTTCAGCCAGATGTTGACGCTGTTCACGACGCCGGTCGTCTACCTCTATCTCGACCGGTTCCGGCTGCGGATGCTCTCCGTCCGGCGGAGATTCGGCCGCCGCCTCTTTTCCCACCGGGAGGGAACATGATCGGAAGACGCCTGGCCATCATTTTGCCCGCATTCCTCGCCGCCGGGGCCTGCATGGTCGGCCCTGCCTACCGCCGCCCCGCGGCTCCCGTCCCCCAGGGCTATAAGGAGATGCCTGCGGAGGGGGCGGCCGCCGGGCTAACCTGGAAAGCCGCGCAGCCGGGCGATATGGCGCGCCGCACCCCATGGTGGGAGGCCTTCGGTGACCCGGGGCTCAACGCGCTTGTGGAGCGGGTGGACATCTCGAACCAGACCATCGCCCTGGCCGAGGCTCAGTACCGGGCCGCGCGAGCCGCCGTCGCCGGCGTCCGCTCGTCCCTCTTTCCTTCCGTCGGCGTCGGGGCCTCGGCGACGCGCTCGAGCGGCGTCTCGACGGCATCGCCCGGGCCGGGGCAGGCGGCCCCGGCCTTCACCGGCTACGAGGTCGCCGTCGACCTCGGCTGGGAGATCGACCTCTTCGGCCGCGTCCGGCGCAGCGTCCAGGCCGGGGTCGCGAGCGCCCTGGCCAGCGCCGCCGACCTCGAGAGCGTTCGGCTGACCGTGCAGGCGGAAGCGGCGGCGGACTACTTTCTCCTCCGGGGCGTCGACGCGGAGATCGAGCTCCTGAAGCGGACCGTCGAAGGGTACCGGACCCAATACGAGCTCACCCAGAACCGCTTCCGTCAGGGCGTCGCCTCGGGCATCGACGTGGCCCAGGCCAAGACGCAGATGGCCTCGATCGAGGCCGAGGCGGCCGACCTCCGCATCACCCGCGCGCAGCTCGAGCACGCCCTGGCCGTGCTGGCCGGAAGCGCCCCGCAGGAGTTCGCGCTGGCCGCGGCCCCCGCGGCGGTGGCGCCGCCCGCCGTGCCCGTCGGGCTGCCCTCGGAGCTCCTTGAGCGCCGGCCCGACATCGCCGCCGCCGAGAGGCGCGTGGCCGCGGCCAACGCCCGGATCGGCGTCGCGGTGGCCGGCTTTTTTCCGACCCTCAGCCTGTCCGGGCTGGGCGGCTATCAAGGGTCGCCTCTCTCCAGCCTATTCTCCCTGCCGGCCCGGGTCTGGTCGCTCGGGGCCTCCCTGGCCGAGACGGTTTTCAATGGCGGCCAGCGCCGCTCGACGTATCTGCAGGCCCGGGCCGCCTACGACGGCACGGTCGCCGAGTATCGGCAGACCGTGCTCACCGCTCTCGAGCAGGTCGAAGACAACTTGGCCGCCCTGCGCCTGTTGGCGGAGGAAGCCCGATATCAGACCGAGGCCGTTTCGGAGGCCGAGCGGACGCTCAAGTTGGCCAATAACCGCTATATAAACGGGGTCACCTCATACCTTGAGGTCGTGACGGCGCAGAACACGGCCCTGGCCAACGAGCTGCAGGCGGTCGGGCTTCTGACCCGGCAGTTGACGGCCAGCGTCAACCTCATCAAGGCGCTCGGAGGGGGATGGAGGGTCTCCGACCTCTCGGCGCCGGCGTCGCCGAAGCCGCCGGCCGCGCCCGACACGAAGCGGAAAAGCCCCTCGGCCTGACCGCGCGGGTCCTGTCCGCGCCATCCGGACAAAGGATCGGTCGTGAGAAAACCCCGCCGGCCGAGAAAAGAATCTAGCCCTAGGACTTCTTGTCGGAGGCGCCGGGCTTGGTGAGGGGAATTCCTTTCTTGCAGAGGGGGCAGGCCTCCGGGTCGAAGGCTTCGACCTTGAGGGCGAGGAGGCTCCCCACGGGCTCGCCCTCGATGGGGACGGCGCCGCCGGTGCGGTCGACGAGCACGTAGACACCCTTGACCGAGACCTGGCGCTCCTTGAGGCAGGCCAGGACCTCCTGGATCGAGCCGCCGGTCGTCAGGATGTCCTCGACGATGACGGCGCGGGAGCCGTCGAGGCCGGAAAAGCCCGGACGGATGGTCATCTTCTCGTCGGCGCGCTGGGTGAAGGCGAACTTCTTGCCGAGCTTGAGGGCGGCCAGGAAGCCGATGGCGATGGCGCCGTAGGCCGGCGAGACGACGTAGTCGAACTCGGGCATCTCGGCCTCGACCTTCTCGACCAGGAGGTCGACGATCTTCTCGAGCGCGGCCGGCTTCTCGATGAGCCGGATCTTCTCGAAATACCACTCGGAGTGCTTGCCCGAGGTCAGCTTGAAATGGCCCTGGAGCAGGGCGTCGCATTCCTTGAACAGGCTGAGGACCAGCTGGTCGTGGGCGTTCTCGGGCATGGTGTGGCTCCTTCCCTCGAGGATCGGGGCCCCGCGCGCGCACGGGGCTGCGTGGCGGATTATATCGGGATTGCCGTCCGCGGACAAGCGGGCCGCGCTTGCCGGGCCGCCGGAAATGTGCTACATGGGACCGGGAGGATGGCCGGAATGAAGAAGGACTTCACCGACAATAGGCGTTGCTTCGTGTGCGGCGAGAAGAACCTTGACGGTCTCCGGCTCGTTCTCCGCATGGACCCGGGCAAGGGTCGCGCGGCCGCCGACGTGGTCTTCCCGGAGCGCTTTCAAGGCTGGGAAGGGATCGTCCACGGCGGGCTCCTGGCCACGGTCCTCGACGAGGTGATGATCTACGCCGCCGGGTCGAACGGCCTGCGCTGCATCACCGGGGAGATCACGGTCAGGTATGTCAAGCCGGCGAGGACCGGCGAGCCCTATCGCCTGACGGGGCGCGTGACCGGGCACAGGGGGAGGATCGTCCTGGCCGAAAGCGAGCTCCTGGGCGGC
This sequence comes from Terriglobales bacterium, assembly GCA_035543515.1. Classification (GTDB taxonomy): domain Bacteria; phylum Acidobacteriota; class Aminicenantia; order Aminicenantales; family Saccharicenantaceae; genus DATKJS01. The sequence goes on from DATKJS010000028.1 coordinate 26,517, forward strand.
GACGGAGAGGTCTTCGCCCGCGCCACCGGAAAGCTGTTCAGGGTCGCGTACGAGGCCGGCCCTCGATCGGGGCCCGAGTGATCACCGCCCCCCTCGGGTCCCTTGAACCGGGGGCCCCCTTTGACCGGCGAGACGTCGGCTAGATCGCGATCGGGAATTCGACCGCGACGTCCCTGTCCGGGGAATAGCTCGTGATCCAGACCTTGACCCGGTAGATCCCCGCCGGGACCTGGGAGCCGTCGTTCGCCTTGAGGTCCCAAACCCCCTGTTGGGAACTGGACTCCCCGGGTTTCAGGTCGAGCTGCCACATGAGTTGAGCGAAGGCCTTGTCATAGGACCATTTCCATACGAGGTTGCCGATCGCATTCGAGACGGCGATATCGAAAACCTGCGAATCCGAGAACTTGAGGCTGACCTGGCTCGTCCCCTCGTTCCTGATCTCGATGAGGAAGCCAAGTCCGCCCGTCCCCTGTCGGCTCACCGAAACGACCAGCTTGATGCCGCCGGCCGTGACGATCTCGCCGCTGTTGGGGCTCGTCGGCGACGAGCCGGATTGGCAGGAAGCGAAGACCATGGCCAGAGCCAGGACCGCCGGGAAAAAACGCATCTTCCTCATTATTAACTCCCCCCTCCCTTTCCCGAGTTCAGGATAGGTCCCCGTCATCCCCTTGTCAAGTCAAGGCCGGGGCCGGGCCGCCCCTCTTACCAGAAGAAGAAGCGGGCGGAGACGAAGACGAGGAAGGCGCCGTAGAGGAGGCGCACGGTGGCCGTGGGCAGGCGGATGGTCGTCTTGGCGCCGAAAAGGGTGCCGATGACGAGCCCCAGGGCGATCCAGCCCGCCGCGGCGAGGTCGAGCGTCCCCTGGTGGTAATAGACGAGGACGCCGGGCAGGCCGAACGGCAGCAGGATCGCGCCGAGCGAGGTCGCGATGGCCCTTTTCGTCGGGTAGCCCAGGGCGAGCGTCAGGAGCGGGACGATGATATTGCCGCCGCCGATGCCGAACATGCCGGCCATGACCCCGGCCAGCAGACCGATCGCGACGAGGGGCAGGGGCCTCGGTCGCGGGTCCGTTTCAGGCTCGGGCTTGACCGGGACCTCCCGGCCGAGGGCCCGCTTGACCCGGCTGACAGGGTCGATGAAACTCCAGGCGACGTAGAGGCAAAAGACGGCAAAGAGCCTGCGCATGAGGCCGACCGGCAGCCGGTTGGCGAACCAGGCGCCCAGGGCGACCGACGTCAGCATGCCCGCGGCGATCCAGGCCGAGGCCCGGAGGTCGATGACCTTGGCGCGGTAGTAGGCGAGGACGCCGAGGATGCCGACCGGGGGCAGGATCGCGGCGAGCGAGGTCCCGGTCGCCTTGACCAGCGGGAAGCCGGCGAGAAGCACGAGCGCCGGAACGATAATGATGCCGCCGCCGATGCCGAAGAGCCCGGAGAAGACCCCGGCCGCGAGGCCGATGAGGATGAACCAGGGCCCGCTCATGGCTGCCATTTTACCCAAAACCGGCCCTGGCCTCAATAACTTCTTGATTAAAAAGAGGATGAACCCAGGGGGCCCCGAGTCCTGTCCTTGAGTGAATCCTCCATGCCCTGCCCAGGGCTGATTCATGTATAATATTCCGCTGGACATCATGCCCGGAGGATTCCCATGCCGCTTCAAAAAGGACTGACGGCGCTTTTCGCCCCGGCCGCCCTCGCCATCCTCGTCCTGGCCGCCGCGGCACTCCGCTCCTCGCCCGGCGCCGCCGCCCAGGCGGGCTCGGAAGCTTTGCCGAAGGACTATCCCGTGCGCCCCGTGCCCTTCACCGACGTGCGGCTGACCGATGCCTTCTGGGCGCCGCGCCTCGAGACGAACCGCACCGTCTCGGTCCCCTACGCCCTGCGCATGAACGAGGAGACCGGCCGCGTCGACAATTTTCGCAAGGCCGCGCGGCTCATGCCCGGCCCCTACAAGGGCAAGCGCTATAACGACTCCGACATCTACAAGGCGATCGAGGGCGCGGCCTACACTCTTCGCCTCCATCCGGACCCGGCGCTCGAGCGGACGCTTGACGACCTCGTCGCCCTCATCGGCAAGGCCCAGGAGCCGGACGGCTACCTCTACACGGCGCGGACGGTCGACCCCGCCCACCCCGCGTCCGGCGCCGGGCCCGAGCGCTGGTCGAACCTGCGCGTCAGCCACGAGCTTTACAACGTCGGCCACATGTACGAGGCGGCCGTGGCCCATTATCTGGCCACCGGCCGGAGGGCCTTCCTCGACATCGCCCTGAAGAACGCCGACCTCCTCCTCCGGACGTTCGGCACAGGCCCGGGCCAGCGCCGCGGCTTCCCCGGCCACCAGGAGGTCGAGATCGGGCTGGCCAAGCTCTTCCGCGTGACCGGCGAAAAAAAGTATCTCGAGCTGGCCAAGTTTTTCCTCGACGAGCGCGGCCACTACCACCAGGGCCCGCACTACGCCAAGGGCGACCCGTTCGAGGCTTACGAGTCCGAAGAATACCTCCAGAACCACAAGCCCGTCCTCGAGCAGGACGAGGCCGTGGGCCACGCCGTGCGCGCGATGTACATGGCCTCCGGCATGGCGGACGTGGCCGCCCTCGGCGACTATCCCGCCTACGCCGACGCCATCGACCGGCTCTGGGAGAACGTCGCCGGAAAGAAGATGTACCTCACCGGCGGGGTCGGCTCGGTCGGCATGATCGAGGGCTTCGGGCCGAATTGCGACCTGCCGAACACCGCCTACGCCGAGACATGCGCGGCCATCGGCAACGCTCTCTGGAACGAGCGGCTCTTTCTCCTCCACGGGGAATCGAAGTTCGTCGATGTCCTCGAGCGCGTCCTCTACAACGGGCTCCTCGCGGGCGTCTCGCTCGGCGGCGACCGGTTCTTCTACCAGAACCCGCTCGAGTCCGCCGGCGGCTACGGCCGCAGCCCCTGGTTCGAGGTCGCCTGCTGTCCGCCGAACGTGACCCGCTTCCTGCCGTCCCTGCCCGGCTACGTCTACGCGACGAAAGGGGACACGGTCTACGTGAACCTCTTCATCGGCGGCCGGGCCAGGGTCGACGTCGGCGGCCACAGGGCGCTCCTCGTTCAGGAGACGCGCTATCCGTGGGACGGGGCGGTCAAGATCCTGGTCGAGCCGGACGGCGGGAGCGACGAGTTCGAGGTCGCCGTCCGCATTCCGGGCTGGGCCCGGAACGAGGCCGTGCCCTCCGGCCTCTACCGGTTCCTCGACAGGAACGACGAGAAGCCGACGCTCAGGGTCAACGGGAAGTCCGTGGGCTTCGACCCGGCCGCCGGCTACGCCCGGGTCCGGCGGGCCTGGCGGCTCGGCGACACGATCGAGCTGGCGCTGCCCATGCCCGTTCGACGGGTCGTGGCCAACGAGGCGGTCGCGGCCGACGCGGGCATGGCCGCCATCCAGAGGGGTCCCCTCGTCTTCTGCGCCGAGGGCGTCGACAACGGCGGGGACGTCCTCGAATCGATGCTGCCCGACTACCTCAAGCTTCAGGCCGAATTCCGCCCCGGCCTGCTCAACGGCGTTACGGTCGTCACAGGCAAGGTCATGCGCAAGGCGAAGACGCCGGACGGCAAGGGCGAGTGGAAGGCAGGGGAGTTCCTGGCCGTCCCGTACTGCGCCTGGGCCAACCGCGGCGAGGGCGAGATGGCCGTCTGGTTCCCGCGAACCGTGGAGGCCGTCAAGCCGCGGGCGAGCCGGGGCCGGGTCGGCCCCATTTATTGACGCGGAACCGGAAGCTGTCGGAGCGTCCGGCTCGGGCCTCGGGATGATGCGACAGACCCGACCCGCTGGATCGGGCTTGATTCAATCGCATAGAGAGGGAAGAGAGGAGAGATGATCCCCGGTCGGTCGCGGCGATTCCTCCTCGCGTCAGCCATCGTCGCCGTGGCCGTTGCTGCGGCGGCATTCTATTTTCTCCTGAGGGCGCCGGCCTACGAAGTCACGTGCTTCATCGCCTCCGACCCCCATTACGGCCTGAGCCCGACAGTGGCCGGGGCTAATGAGAGGACGGTCGAGGCCATGAACCGGCTGCCGGGGACGGCCTTCCCCAAGGGCGTCGGGGGGACGGTCGGCGCGCCGCGCGGGGTCCTCGTCCTCGGCGACCTCGTCGACGGCGCCGCCGCGCCGGACGAGGCCGTGGCCTGGCGCCGCTTCACGGCGGATTTCGGCGTCGAAGGGCACGGCCTTCTCCGGTTTCCGGTCTATGAGCTGCCCGGCAATCACGACGGCGGCGACGAGGGGATCGTGCGGCGGGGCATCCTCGAGCGCGACAAGCTCCGGCCCGGCCTGCTGGCCGCGTCGGCCGACGGCATCAGCTATTCATGGGACTGGGGTCCTGTCCACTTCGTCAGCATGGGCCTCTACGCCGGGTCGGAGGGCGACGCCGTCGTCAATCCGTGGGGCCGGCGTTTCGACGGGACATGGCGGCTGCCCGGCCACAGCCTGGAGTTCCTCGAGGAGGACCTGGCCCGGCGCGTTGGCGCGAGCGGACGACCGGTCGTCCTCCTTCAGCACTACGGCTGGGACGTCTGGGGGCTGGGCTGGTGGTCGGAACGGGAGCGCGAGGCGCTGAAGGCCGCGGTCAAGGGCTACAATGTCATCTCCGCCTTCTACGGCCACTCCCATGTCATGATGAGGGTCGACCTCGACGGCTTTCCATCCTTCTGCGCCGGCTCGACCCAGTCCGACCCGCTGCCGGGGTCGTTCCTGGTCGTCCGCATCCGTCCCCGGGAGATGGACGTGGCCGAGAGGAAGGCGGACGCCTGGGGGTATGTCGCCCGCGTCAAGCTCGGGGGTCGGACCTCAGTAAGTCGCTGATGATCAATAAGATGGGCAAAAAACATGGGGCTTTTTTGGCCTTAACTCCTCATTTTCGTCCGTGAAAATGAGAGGTTAAGCCACCGACGGGAACGTCAGGTCCGAACTCCTGGGGCGGCTCTCTCCGGGATCCTCACCGCGGCCTGGGAGGCTTGGGCTTGGCCAGCTCCCAGTAGATCGAATACCTCTCACCGAATAGCTTGTAGAAAGGGATGAGGGTCACTTCGTTCGGCTTTCCGGCATCGACGGTCCGGAAGGTCAAGGGCTTTCCGGCCACGGGCTTGACCCAGTCCGCGACCGGGTCCTCGTTCTTCCCTTCGAAGGTCGGCACCGGAACGGGGTCGCCCTCCGGGCCGTACGGTCCGAAGACCTTGTCCCGCGTCAGCCCCTCCGCGCCGCCCAGCTCGCCCGCGAGGACGATGGGTCCGTAGAGGACCGCCGCGACGTCGCTTCGATCGGGCAGCCGCTCGAGCCGCAGCGCCATGGGGAGAGCGACCTCGACCCGGTCGCCGCTCTTCCAGGCGCGCCGCACCGTGAAATAGCTCGACGGGCTCGAGAACTCGGCCAGCCTCCGCCCGTCGACCTTTACGAAACCGCCGCTCGCGACCCAGGCCGGGATCCGGACATGGAGGGAGAGGTCCACCGGCTTCGCCGCGGTGAACACGAGCGTCGTCTTTGCCTCCTCCGGGAAGCGCGTCTCCTGCCGGACCTTGAGCCCCCTCTCGGCCCAGTCGAGCTCGGAGGCGATAAAGAGGTTGACGAAAAGGCCGTCGCCGTCATGAAAATAGATGCTGTCGCCGTACTTGGCGTGGTTCTCCATGCCCGTCCCCGTGCAGCACCAGAACGAGTCCCCGGGCGTCATGAACGTCTTGTACATGCCGGGCATCATCGGCACGTAGTACATCATCATGCCGTCGTCGGGGTTCTGGGTCGGCAGGATAGCGTTCCACAAGGCCCGCTCGTAATAATCGGCATACTTCGCCGCCGCCTCCCAGCTGAAGAGATGTCGGGTCAGCTTGAGCATGTTATAGGTGCAGCAGGACTCGTGGCTGTCCTTGCCGAGTTCGGGGAAGATCTGGTAGGGGTCGGAGCCCCACTCCTCGCCGTTGCTCGTGCCGCCCGTGACGAAGGCGCGGGCGCCGGTGACCTCGTTCCAGAAGAACGCGGCCATGCCGGCGAGCGCCGGGTCGCCCGTCATCTCATACTCGCGGGCCGCCCCAATGATGTTTGGAATGAACGAGTTGACATGCTCTCCCTTCATCTTGTCCACGGCGTGCATGAGGGGCTCGGTGTAGTGGCGCTCATCGAAGCGGCGGGCCGTGGCGAGATACTCGGGCTTTCCCGTGACGGAGTACAAATTCGAGAGGACCTCGTTCATGCCGCCCTGCTCGGTGAAATTGAGGACGCGCTCCATATGGACGGGGTCGGACCTGTCGGTGCGCGACTTGACCCAACGGGCCATGCCTTCGACGACGTCCAGGGCCTGGGCGCTCGCGGCGAATTCGTGCATGTCGAGGAGGCCGGCCATGATCTTATGGATCGTGTAGTAAGGCGCCCAGACGGGGCGGATGGACTCGACGCGGTCGAAGAACGTCTCCGGGAAGGCGCTGAGATAGCCGCCCGGGCCGAGGGCCTTCTGGCAGGCGGCGAGCCCGGCCACGACGGCGTCGGCGTTGGCCTTGATGCGCGGGTCGCCCGTCGCGGCGAACATCAGGGCCGAGGCGGACAGGAAATGGCCGATGGTATGACCCCGCAGCTCGACGTCGGGCCTCTCCCAGCCGCCGTAGGGCTTGGCCGACGACGGCAGGCCGGCCGTCGTCCGGAACATGTGGAGGAGCCGGTCCGGGTCGAGGCTCAGCATGTACTTGAGGTCGCGCTCCATGGCCTGTTTGAACGGGCCTTCGAGAAGACGGACGCTCCTGAGGTTGAAGGGATAAGCGCGGAGCGCGACCTTGGGCGCGACCGCTGTCTTCGGGAACATCGTGTCGGCCATTGCCGCCTTGTCCCCGGCCGGGGCCGGGGCTGCGATCAACATCATGGCAAGCGCGCCGACAGCCGCCACCGTTCTGAGCTTCATGGGGCCTCCTTGCGACGCCCCCCGCCGGGGCGCCTTGGTGTCATATATCCTAGGTTTCCATTATAATCAACCCGACGCCCCTGACGGAGGTTTCCATGGACCGCAAGCGCTGCCGGCTCCCCGGCAAGATCTTTGCTCTCCTCGTCGTCCTGGCCGGGCTCGCGGCGTCGGCCGCGGCCGAGGAGTTCGTCCTCGAGAACGGGCGGCTGCGGGCGGAGTTCAACGACCGCGGCCTGGCCGCCCTGGGCGACGTCCGGACCGGCCGGCGCGTCGCCTTCTCCGCGGACCCGACCGCCGTCTCGATCGACGCGCAGCGCATCGCCGTGGACGGACTCGGCCCGGCCGAGGTCGAGACGAAGCCGGCCAAGCTGACCTTCCGCTACGTCCGCGACCCCTATACCTTCGACGTCGCCTACGAGCTCCGGCCCGGCTGGGCGTTCCTGTCGAAGCAGCTCGTCGTGACCTCGGCCGGGCGTTCCCCGTTCCGGCTCAAGGACGTCGCCCTGCTCGAAGCGAAGCTCGACCAGGCCGTCCTCGACGAGCTCAAGATCGCCGACGGCCGCTGGGGGTCCTTCTGCCGCTTCGCCGCGCCCGGCGGCCTTCCCGGCGTGCCCGCCTGGGGCCTTTTCTTCGCCGTCCAGAACCCGTTCTTGTCCTGGAAGCGCGACGGCCAAGACGTCTCTGCGTCCTACGCGCCTGACATGGATTGGAGCCCCGACTACGGCCCGTTCGCCTCGGACCGGCTCTGCATCGGCCTCTACGACCTCTCGGGGACGCGCTTTCCGGCCAGGGCCGTGCCCGAGTGGAAGCTCGTCGCCGACTACGGCAAGCTCCTCGCCGAGGCGCCGGCCGTCGACGCGAGCGAGGTCGCGGCGCTGACGGACTGCGTCAGGGCCTTCCTCCTCTATTATCCCGGCCGGACCCGCGTCCACATCCCTTGGTGCGAGAACGACTATCAGGTCGACGTCGGCACTCCCGAGGGTGTCGAGGAATACAAGCGGATCATGGACCGGGCCGCCGAGCTCGGCGCGAACTATCTCCTCTACACGCCCGCCAACCGCGAGCTCTCGCGCCTCGAAGACAACGCCGACTCTTGGGGCTGGGAGAACGTCCTCTGGTTCGGGCTCGGCCAGAAGATCCGCAGGGGGGAGTGGGACCCGGAGACCGACGAGGTCCCGGCCGGCCTGCGCTCCATGCTCGACTACGCCGCCTCGAAGAACCTGAAGCTCATGGCCTACGCCTATCCCTCGCTTCCCTTTCTCCAGAAGCCCGAGTGGACGAAGTGGGCCGCGGGCAAATCCGGCCCCGCCGTGGTCGCCGACACCGGCCTCCGCAGCTTTCAGGACTGGTGGATCGGGAAGCTCCTCGCCTTCGTCCGCAGGACGGGCGCGGCCGGCTTCTCCTTCGACCACTGGTGGATCGTCCTCGACGGGCCCACGAGCAAGTACGCCCAGTGGTACGGCTGCCGGCGCATTCTGGAAACCCTGCGCCGCGAAGTCCCGGACATCGTCATCGACGGCCGCCAGCAGTACCAGAACTTCGGCCCCTGGACCTGGCTGGCCGGCTCCTACCCCCATCCTACGCTGACCGACGAGCAGCCCGAGAGCTTCACCGCCTTCCCCGACCTCCACGCGGACCGCGTCTCGGCCGACCGTCAGCGCTTCGCCGCCTGGACCTACCGGGTCGAGCGGTTCGCTCCGCCCGAGGTCACGCCGGGCTTCATCACCCACCAGTCGGAGCGCTCCGACGAGAAGGACGTCATGCGCCGCGACCGCTTCCGGCCGCGCGACTGGGATGCCCTCGGCTGGAAGTACTCCGTCCTCTCCTCGATCGGCACGGCCCCGTTCAACCACGTCATCGACTTCATCCCGGCCCGCGACCCGGACGAGTTCAGGGCCCTCTCGGACGACGACAAGGCCTGGTTCCGGCGCTGGCTCGACTGGACGGAAACGAACGCCGCCTTCCTCCACGCCCTGAAGCCGATCCTCGGGCCGCCCATGGTCGGACGGGCGGACGGCACGGCCGCGGTGGTCGACGACCGCGGCTTCGTCTTCCTTTTCAACCCTAATCCCGGCGGGGTCGAGGCCCGCTTCCGGCTCGACGCGTCGATCGGCCTGGCCAAGGGGGAGCGCTTCGTCGTCCGCGAGCTCCATCCCGAGGAGGGCAAGGTCCTCGGCTCGGCCGAGGGCTTCTTCAAGGCGGGGAGCGAGGTCGTCGTGCCCCTCTCGGGCGCCGACGCCCGGGTCTTCGAGGTCTTCCCGGCGCCGGACAAGATCGAGGAGCCCGTGCTCTTCAACGTCCCGGGGACGATCGCCTTCCGAAGCGGCCGGCTGGCCCTGACGGGCGTCTCCGGGGAGCCGGGGACGACGGTCGAGGCGCTCGTCCTCCTGCCCGAGGCGAAGACCGTCCGGGCGCTTACGGTGAACGGCGTGCCCTATCCCTTCAAACAGGCCAAGGACCTCGTCCCGGTCACGGTCCGCTTCGCCGGCAAGGCCTTCGGCCGGCTCCAGCGGCTCGGGTCCTACGGCCCGGCTTTCGCGGGCGGCGCGGTCAAGGCCAAGGTCACGATCCCGTCGCGCGTCTTCAAGCAGCTCGCCGACCGCAAGGCGAAGTGGCCCGTGCCCTACGCCGAGGACGACCTGCGTGCGACGTGGCTCGGGTCGTGGCGCCTCCTCCTCTTCGTCGCCGTGGCCGAACCGGACGAGTCCATGGACGTCGCCGTCAAGGTCAACGGGACGCCCGTCGAGGTCCGGAAGGCGTACAACAGCGTCTATCCGCACGAGACCAAGCGGACGTACCTCGGAAGCTACGCCGACCTGTCCGGGCTCAAGCCGGACGCGCCCTACGAGGTCGAAGTCACCCTGCCGGCCCTCGAACCGGGGCGGTTCCTGGGGCTCTTCTTCGAGAACGTCGAGCCGGAATCGACGGAACGCATCGTCGCGCCCCAACCAATCCGCTGACGGACGGCGGGCGCCGCCCGCCGCAAAGCGAGGTCGCGGCGCTGTCGGGCAGCTCGGGAACATTGACTTTCTTGCCGGACCTCCCATATCCTTAGGGCCATGAGCGCCCCCGGACGGAAGGCCGCGAGGCACGAGCCCCTGCTGAACGTCAAGTCCCTCAAGGAACAGGTCTACGAGTACCTCCGGGAGCAGATGCGGACCGGGGCCATCCTGCCGGGCTCCGTCATCGACATGGAAGAGACGTCGTCCAAGCTCGGCGTCAGCAAGACCCCCCTCCGGGACGCCCTCCTCCAGCTCGAGATGGAGGACTTCGTTACCATCCTGCCGCGGCGCAAGGTCGTCGTCAACGTCCTCTCCGAAGAGGACATCCGGAACTACTACGACATCCTCGGCGCCCTGGAGAGCGTGGCCCTGCTCAAGGCCTTCGACCGGATCCGACCCGCCGACATCGACGCCATGCAGGCCCTGAACGACGGCATGAAAGCGGCCATCGCCGACGACGACTTCGACCGCTATTACGAGAAAAACCTGGCCTTCCACGATACGTTCCTCGACCTCTGCGGCAACGCGAGCCTGGTCAAGATCGTCAACACCATGAAGAAGCGGCTCTACGACTTCCCGCGCTCCAAGGGCTTCGTCAAGGAGTGGGAGGAGGCCAGCGTCGGCGAGCACCAGGCCCTCATCGACCTCATCCGGCAGGGCAAGCGCCTGGAGGCCGCCGATCACATCCGCGACGTCCACTGGTCCTTCGAGGTCCAGGAGCCGTACGTCAAGAGATACTACGTCCAGATCGCCAAGGCCTCCGGCTGAGTCCGTCCGCCCGAATTCCGGGAGCGCGGCGGGGCCGGAGAGGAGGACGATGCCCAAGGAGACCCTGAGCCCGCGCGAACGCTGGCTGGCCGTTCTCAGGCGGGAGCGGCCCGACCGCGTCCCCATGGACTTCTGGGGGACGGACGAGACCGTGGCCGTCCTCATGAGGCACCTGGGCTGCGCCGGCCGCCGCGAGGCCCTCGAGCGGCTCCACGTCGATTTCGCCGTCAAGCTCGAGCCGCGCTACGCCGGGCCGGCTCTCGCCCCCGGACGGGACGCCTTCGGCCGGGCCTACCGGAAGGTCGGCTACGGTTCAGGCGTTTACGACGAATGCGTCAACGCCCCGCTCGCCGCGTACGGGTCCGTGGCCGAGATCGAGAGGAGCTATGCTTGGCCGAGCCCCGACTGGTGGGACTATTCCGGCGTCGCAGCGGAGCTCCGGGGGCTCGAGATGTATCCCGTCCAGGCCGGCGGGTGCGAACCCTTCCTCATCTACAAGGACCTCCGCGGCCAGGAGCAGGCCTTCGTCGACCTCGTCGAGAACCCCGGGATCGTCCACTACTGCCTGGACAAGCTCTTCGGCCTCGCCCACGAGAACACGCGGCGGATGTTCGAAACGCTCCCGGGCCGCATCGACTTCACGTACGTGGCCGAGGACATGGGAGGGCAGACCGACCTGATGATCTCCCTGGCCCACATCCGCGCCTTCCTGCTGCCCCGGATGAAGAGGATCATCGACCTCTCGCACCAGGGCGGGGCCTACGTTTTCCATCACAACGACGGGGCCATCCGGCGCGTCGTCCCCGAGATCGTCGCCGCCGGCATCGACCTCCTCAACCCCATCCAGTGGCGGTGCGGCGGCATGGAGCGGGAGGCGCTGAAGAGGGACTTCGGCGCCAAGGTCGTCTTCCACGGCGGCATGGACAACCAACGGACCCTTCCGTTCGGCACCGTCACGGACGTCCGGCAGGAAGTCCTGGACAACCTGCGCCTCCTCGGCGCGGGCGGGGGGTACATCCTCGCCCCCTGCCACAACATCCAGGCCCTGACCCCGCCCGAGAACATCGTCGCGATGTACGAAACATGCTATCTGAACGGCTGGAGCTGATGCGGGCCGCACGGGCCGCCGCCCACGATCTCGCCCGACGGCCGAGGCCGCGTCCCCGGATCCGACACTCAGAGTGAGGCGAAGATGGGCACGAAACGATCACGGACGAAAGTGGGCCCGATGGTCATGGCCCTCGTCGCGGCCTTCATCGCTGCGGGAGGCACGGGCGAGGCCGGCGGCTGGCCCAGGCCGGGCCTCGCGAGTCACGGCGGGTGCGCGGGCGTGCCGGCGACGGGCGGCGCCGCTACGGACGCGGCGACGCTCCTCTGGTATACGCACCCGGCCGATAAGTGGCAGGACGCGCTGCCCGTGGGCAACGGCCGCCTCGGGGCCATGGTCTTCGGCAGGACCGACGAGGAGACGATCCAGCTCAACGAGGACACCTATTGGTCCGGCGGCCCCTATTCGACCGTCGTCAAGGGAGGAGCCAAGGTCCTGCCGGAGATCCAGAAGCTCGTCTTCGAGGGGAATTACAAAATGGCCCACATCCTGTTCGGCCGGAGCCTCATGGGCTACCCGGTCGAACAGATGAAGTACCAGTCCCTCGGCGCCCTCGTCCTCCGGTTCCCTTCGGATGGCGAGGTGGCCGACTATCGCCACGAACTCGACCTCGACGCGGCGGTCGTCCGGACGACCTACGTCCGGAACGGCGTGCGCTTCACGCGCGAGGTCTTCTCGAGCCCGGTGGACCAGGTCATCGTCGTCCGGCTCACGGCGGACAGGCCGGGGCAGGTCACGTTCAGCGTCCAGCTCCGGGGCGAGCGGAACCAGGCCCATTCGAACTACGCCACCGACTATTTCCGGATGGACGGGCTGCCCCCCGACGGACTGGTCGTGCGGGGGAAGTCGGCCGATTACATGGGCGTCACGGGCGCGCTCCGCTACGAGTCCCGGCTCAAGGCGCTCGCCGAAGGCGGGACGATGCGCCTGGACTGGGACGAGCTCACCGTGACCGGCGCCGACGCCGTGACCCTCCTCGTCGCCGCCGCCACGAACTTCGTGAACTACAGGGATGTCAGCGCCGACGCCCACGGCCGGGTCGAGGCCGTGATGTCCGTCGCGGCCGGAAGATCCTATGACGCCCTCAAGACCGCCCATATCGCCGAACACCGCCGGCTCTTCCGCCGGGTCGAGATGAGGCTTCCGGCGACGGCTAATTCCGCTCTCCCGACCGACGAACGGCTGAAGAATTTCGACGGCGCGAATGACCCGGCCCTGGCCGCCCTCGTCCTCCAGTTCGGCCGCTACCTCCTCATCTCCTCCTCGCGCCCGGGCACCCAACCGGCCAACCTCCAGGGGATCTGGAATAAGGACATGAATCCCATGTGGGATTCGAAGTACACGACCAACATCAACACCGAGATGAACTACTGGCCGGCCGAGGTCGGCAACCTGAGCGAATGCGCGGAGCCGCTCTTCCGGATGGTCCGCGAGCTCACCGACCAGGGGAGCCAGGTGGCCCGCGCGCACTACGGCGCGCGCGGCTGGGTATTCCACCAGAACACCGACCTGTGGCGGGTGGCCGCGCCCATGGACGGGCCGAGCTGGGGGACGTTCACGACAGGCGGCGCCTGGCTCGCGACTCACCTCTGGGAGCACTACCTCTTCACGGGCGACCGGGGATTCCTCGAGGAGTATTACCCGGTGATGAGGGGAAGCGCCGAGTTCTTCCTCGACTTTCTCGTGCCGCATCCGAAGTCCGGCTGGCTCGTGACCAATCCCTCGACGTCGCCCGAGAACTTCCCGGACATCCCGGGCCAGGCGCCGTTCTTCGACGAGATCACGACCTTCATGACGACGACCACGATCTGCGCGGGGTCGACGATCGACATGGCCATCCTCGACGAGCTCTTCGACGCCGTCGCCCGGGCCTCCGACATGCTCGGCGTCGACGCGGAGTTCAGGGCCCGGGTTCTGGCCGCCAAGGCGAAGCTGGCGCCGATACGGATCGGAAAGAGGGGCAACCTCCAGGAATGGCTCGAGGACTGGGGGGAGACGGAGAAGAGCCACCGCCATATCTCGGGGCTGTGGGGGCTCTTCCCGGGCCACCGGATCTCCCCTCGGCGGACGCCGGCGCTCGCTGCCGGCGCGCGGGCCGTCCTGGAGCAGCGGGGCCTCGCCGGCAACGGCTGGTCCTCGGCTTGGAAGGCCGCCTGCTGGGTCCGTCTCGGCGACGGTGCCCGGGCCATGGAGAATTTCGCTTACGCCATGCACACGTACACGACCAAGAGCCTCTTCTCGATCTGCTCGGGCGCGATGCAGGTCGACGGCTCGTTCGGCATGGCCGCCGCAGTGGCCGAGATGCTCCTTCAGTCGCAGGAGAACGAGCTCGCGTTTCTGCCGGCCCTGCCGAGCTCATGGATGGACGGAGAGGTCGAGGGGCTCGTGGCGCGCGGCGGCTTCGAAGTCGGCCTCCGCTGGGCGGCCGGACGCCTCGAGAGCGCGACGGTCCTGTCGAAGAACGGGAACCCCTGCCGGGTGCGGACGGCGGTCCCGCTGAAGGTCCTCTCGGGCGGCCGGGCGGTCCGGACCGCGGCGCCCGAAACAGGGGTCGTCGAGTTCCGGACGGAGGCCGGCCGGACGTACATGCTCAAATCAAGTTGAGGGGACCGCTCCGGAGGAGCAGTCACTCTTCATAGAAATTAGGAGGCCCACCTTGAAGAGCAGGCGCGCATCGCTGACCGTCATCGCCTTTTTGTCCGCCGTCCTTGCCCTCCCGCCGCTCGCCGCGGCCCAGGCCAAGGCGGCCGACCCCATCCTGACCGTCGAGCGGATCTTCGATTCCAGGGAATTCTCCCCAGAGCGGTTCGGTCCGGCCCGCTGGATGAAGGACGGCGAATCCTACACGACCCTCGAACCGAGCGCGGCGCTCAAGGGAGGCCGCGACCTCGTCCTCTACAGAGCCGGGACCGGGGCCCGCGAGGTCCTGGTCTCCGCGTCCAAACTCATCCCTCCCGGCGCCTCGGAACCCCTGGTCATCGAAAACTACGACTGGTCCCCCGACGGCAAAGTCCTGATCGTTTTCACCAACTCCAAGCGCGTCTGGCGGCAGAACACGCGGGGCGATTTCTGGATTTGCGAGCTCCGGTCGGGCCGGCTCCGCCGGCTCGGCGCGGATTTCGAGCCCTCGACCCTAATGTTCGCCAAGCTCTCCCCCGACGGCGCGATGGCCGCGTATGTCGTTCATAACAATATCTATGCCGAGGACCTTGCCACGGGCCGGGTCAGACAGCTGACCTTTGACGGCGGCGAGGACATCATCAACGGCACCTCGGACTGGGTCTATGAGGAGGAGTTCGACGTCCGCGACGGCTTCCGCTGGAGCCCCGACAGCCGGTCGATCGCCTTCTGGCACTTCGACACGAGCGGCGTGCCGGTCTTCACCATGATCGACAACACGGACAGCCTTTACCCGAGGCTTGTCAGGTTCAAGTACCCCGTGGCCGGCGAGACGAACTCGGACGTCCGTGTCGGCGTCGTTCCCGCCGCGGGCGGCTATCCGGTCTGGATGAAGGCGCCGGGGGACCCGCGCAACACCTACATCCCGCGGCTCGAGTGGGCCGGGAACTCGAACGAGGTCGTTTTCCAGCAGCTCAACAGATTGCAGAACACGGACACCGTCTCCATCGGGGACGCGGCCACCGGCGGGGTCCGGCCGGTCTTCACGGACCGCGACGAGACCTGGGTCGAGATCATGACCGAGTTCGTCTGGCTCCGCGGCGGGCGCGACCTCCTCTGGATGAGCGAGCGCGACGGCTGGAGGCATGCCTACGCCGTGCCGCGCGACGGCGGGGCGGTCCGGCTCCTGACGCCGGGCGATTACGACGTGGTCAACGTCGAAGGCATCGACGAGAAGGGCGGCTGGCTCTATGTCACGGCCTCACCCGAGGACCCGACCAAGCGCTTCATCTACCGGGTCCGCCTGGACGGCCGGGGGAGGCCGGAGCGCGTCGGCCCCGCCGGGCAGACGGGAGTCCATCGGATGGACGTGTCCCCGTCGGGCCGCTGGGCCTTCCACTCGTATTCGACGCTCGACACGCCGCCCGCAACCGAGCTCGTCCGTCTGCCCCAAGGTGAGCCCGTGCGCGTCCTGGCGGCCAACAAAAACCTCCGGGCGAAGGTTGAAGCCATGAAGCGGAAAAGGGCGGAGTTCTTCAGGCTCGACATCGGCAGCGGCGTCCAGGTCGACGGGTGGCGCATCCTGCCGCCCGATTTCGACCCGGCGAAGAAGTACCCGCTCCTCGTCTACGTCTATGGCGAGCCGGCCGGGCAGACGACCCAAGACAGCTGGGGCGGGAGCGGCTACCTCTGGCACCTCATGCTCGCCCAGCGGGGCTACATCGTGGCCAGCTTCGACAACCGGGGCACGCCGGCGCCGCGCGGCCGGGCCTGGCGCAAGAGCATCTACCGCCAGGTCGGCATCCTGGCCTCCGCCGACCAGGCCGCGGCCGTCCGCGCCGCGCTCGCCGCGTGGCCGTACGCCGACCCCGCCCGGGTCGGGGTGTGGGGTTGGAGCGGCGGCGGTTCGATGACCCTCAACGCCATGTTCCGCTATCCCGACCTGTACAAGACGGGCATCTCGGTCGCCTCGGTCCCGAACCAACGGCTCTACGATACGATCTACCAGGAGCGCTACATGGGCCTGCCCAAGGACAACGAGGACGGCTTCCGGAACGGCTCGCCCTTGACCTTCGCCAAGCAGCTCAAGGGGAACCTCCTCATCGTCCACGGTACGGGCGACGACAACTGCCATTACCAGGGGTTCGAGATGCTCGTCAACGAGCTCGTGGCCAGCGGGGAGAGGTTCACGATGATGTCCTATCCCAACCGCTCCCACGGCATCTACGAGGGGCAGGGGACGACCCTCCACCTCTACAACCTGTTCACGAGGTTCCTCGCCGAGAACCTGCCGCCCGGCCCTCGGCGCTAGAAAGGAGGGACGGCCCCGCGGCGGGGGAAAGTCCTTCTCCGTTCTTGGTTCCTACGGCCGGATGGTCAGCTGGACCTTGAAGACGCCGTGGTCGCCGAGCGGGGCGAACCGCCTCATCGGGTCCCACCGCCGCTCCCAATTCCGGTTGTAGACGAGGAAGACCTCGTTTCCGGGCATGATCTGCCAGCGGAGCCGGGACTGCCAGCCCAGCTGCTTGGAAACGTCGTCGTACTGGACGTAGTTCATGAGGCCGAGGTCGGGCGAGAGGAAGAGGCCGGCCTTGAGTTCGTAGACGTTCTCGTCGAAATCCCCCTGCGGCAGCCGGCCCCGGATGAGGTTCGCTACCGCGCCGAGCGTCACGTAGCCCTTGAGCCTCAAGGACAGGCCGACCTCGGTCTCGGCCAGGCGCCCCGAATAGAACCGGCCGAAATGCCGGTTGAGCTCGACCTGCCACGGCCGGTGCGAAGCCGATTCAAACCCGACCCTGAAGGTCGCGTAGCGATAGGGCCCCATCGGCAGGACGACCCCGTCGGCGACCTCGAAGTCGAAGGGCAGGACGTCGTAGGTGGACGAGATGTCGCCCTCGACGCGGTCGCCGCTCTGGAACTGGACGGCCGGCGAGACGGCGAGGGTGCGCGTTTCGAGCCGGCCGGCAAGGTCCCAGTAGAACTCGACGTAGGGCTCGACGAAGAACTGCCTGACGTACCTTCCCAGGCCACGTCCCGGGTCGGGCCTGGGCATGAACGCGCCCATCGCGCTCCACGTCCGGACGCCGGGCCGGCTGATGAAGCCGAGGCCGGGGTCGAGGCCGTCGCCGTAGTAGCCGTAGCTCGAATTCATGTCCCAGAGGTCGTTCGGATAATCGAGCCGGAAGCCGTACCCCTGGTGTTTCTTGCGGTCCGGGTCCGGCCACCAGTCATAGACGCCCCAGGCGTCGAAGGTGAAGTTCTTGTCCCCGAAGAGCCGGGAGGTGGCGTAGCGGAAATCCACCCCGGCCAGACGGTTGTAATCGGCGCCGGCCGGCCCGGACGAGGCGGGATTGCCGTCGGTGAAGATGACCCCGACCCGGCTTTCCTCCCACAGGTTCTGGGAGACCCGGACCGCCAACAGGTTCTTGGCCGGCAGGACGAGCGCCGCCGCGGCGTCGTCGAGCTTCCGGGTGCCGACGTCGACGACGGAGATGTTCGTGTCGCCCAGCCGGCCGAAGACCTTGGCGCCGAAGAGGAGCGGGACCTGCGAGCCCGCGACGAGGCCGACGCGGCGGCTGAAGAACGGCAGGAAGGAGGCGTGGTACTGGCCGCCGCCCGAGCTGGTCCCGAAGTTGAAGTACTCGGAGCCCTCGAGGAAGAAAGTCCGCTTCTCCGGGAAGAAGAGGGGGAATCGGGTCAGATTGATCTGCCGCTCATCGACCTCCGTCTCGGCGAAATCGGTATTGACGCTCACGGCGCCGACGAAGTTGGGGGTGAAGTTCTTGTAAATTTCCAGGCCGCCGTCGACCTTCCACTCCCGGGAGGCCCCGGACGGCGCGTCTTGGGCGGTCTTGAGAAGGCCGTAGGGCCTGATGCTGATCCCCAGGCCCTGGCGGATGCCGGAGATGCCCTCGAGGGTCGCGGCCTCGTTGGCGTTGTAGAAATGGCTGTCGAGGTCGGCCCCTGAGGCCCGGATGGTCTCCTGCTTCCGAGCGATGTAGCGCTCGATGTTCAGGCCCCAGGACGCGAGGCCGGGCTTGAAGGAGATCGTCTTGAAGGGGATGCGGACCTCGGCGCTCCAGCCGTCCCCCCGGATCCTGGCCTTGGCCTCCCAGATTCCGTCCCAGTCGAGGCTCGCGCTCTCGCCGAAGGCCAGGCCCTCGCTCCGGGCGCCGCTTCCCGAGGCGAGGGTATTATATTTCTTTCCCGGCCCGAGTCAAACGGCCTTGACCGGGCCCCGAAACCTGGTAGATTAAGGCCTGAGGAAGATGGCCATGATGAACGGCGAGGGAAGTCCCCGGATCCCGGCCGGCCTCGAGACGTCCCGCGGACCGTCTGACCTCTCCCTCTCACTCGGCGACCTCCAGGGCCGGGTGGATGGGCGGCTGGTGGCCTGGGCGAAGGCCGATTACCTCCGCCGCCTCTGGGCGCGGGACCCGGGGCTCTGGACCCCCGGCCCGGCCGCGGGCGTCCGCGAGCGCATGGGCTGGCTGGACCTGCCCGAGACGATGGGGCCGCGGCTCCGCGGGATCAGGTCCTTCGCCGACGAGATCGCCGGCGAAGGCTTCCGCCACGCCGTCGTCCTGGGCATGGGCGGGTCGAGCCTGGCCCCCGAGGTCTTCGAGAGGACTTTCGGCCACGGGCCGGGGCGGCCCGATCTCCTCGTCCTCGACAGCACGCATCCCGGCGCGGTCGCCGGCGTCGAGCGGCGGGTCGACCTCGCCCGAACACTCTTCATCGTCTCGAGCAAGTCGGGCACGACGGTCGAGCCGCTATCCTTTTTCCGCTACTTCTGGCGGCTCGTCTCGGGCGCCAGCGCGGCGCCGGGCCGGCAGTTCATCGCCATCACCGACCCGGGGACACCGCTCACGGGCCTGGCGCGGGAGCGGGGGTTCCGCCGGGTCTTCGAGGCGGCCCCCGACGTAGGCGGCCGTTTCTCGGCCCTGACAGAGTTCGGGCTCGTTCCAGCGGCCCTCATCGGCGTCGGTGTCGACGGGCTCCTCGCCGGCGCCGCGGCCGAAGCCCGGGCCAACGGCCCGGACGTTCCCGCGGTCGAAGCGCCGGGGCTGCGCCTCGGCGCGGCTCTGGGCGAGACCGGGAGCGTCCGGGACAAGCTGACAATCCTGACCTCGCGGGGTCTGCGGAGCTTCCCCGACTGGCTGGAGCAGCTCATCGCCGAGAGCACGGGCAAGGACGGGAAGGGCATCGTCCCCGTCGCAGGCGAGCCGCCTCTCCCGGCCGCACGCTACGGAGCGGACCGGACGTTCGTCTCTTTCGTCCTCAAGCCGGATCGCCGCGGCGGAGATGCCAGGCTCGTGGCTTCGCTCGAGCAAGCCGGATACCCCGTCATCGGTGTGGGGCTCGCGGACGTCCTCTCTCTCGGCGCGGAGATCTTCCGCTGGGAGATGGCCGTGGCCGCCGCCGGCTCGGTCCTCGGCGTCCAGCCCTTCGACCAGCCGGACGTCGAGCTGGCCAAGGAGCTGGCGAGGAACGCGCTCGACCGCGACGCCGGCCGGGAAGGGAAGGAACCGATCTCCGATGACGCGATGACGGCCGAGTCCGCGGCTGGGCTCGGCGCGGCCATGGACCGCTGGCTCGGGCGCGCCCGCCGGGGCGATTACGTCGCCATCCAAGCCTACCTCGCTCCGGAGAGAACGACGGCTTCGGCGCTCCAGGAGCTGCGCTCCGCTCTCCTGAGGAGGACGGGCCTGGCCACGACGCTCGGCTACGGCCCGCGCTTCCTGCACTCGACGGGACAGCTCCAAAAGGGCGGCCCGGACGAGGCCCTCGTCCTCCAGCTCTTCGACCAGCCGGAGAGCGACCTGGCCATCCCCGAGACCGGCCTGACCTTCGGCCGGCTCATCCGCGCCCAGGCTTTCGGCGATTATCAGGCGCTCGCGGGGAGAGGCCGGCGCATCCTCCGCCTCGACCTCGGACGCGACCCCGCCGGCGGCCTGTCGCGCCTCGCCGAGCTGGCCGCGGCCTGATTCCGCTCAGGGGGACGCAATACTCTGTCCCTCTTTTGCGGCCGAATCATAAGGGGACGGGTTTGTCGAAAAAATGGGGACAGAGTATTGTGTCCCCTTATACTCTTAAGAAGACACTCTTCTTATAGAGGAAATAGAGCGCCAGCCATTCGACGGCGATGACCCCGGCGAGGACGACGAGGCCGTTCCCGCGGCCGGCGACCCGGTCGAGGCCGCCGAACAGGAACTTGCTCGTGGCTTCGAAATCGACCATCCGGCTGCCGAGGTAGATGGTGATCGAGTTCAGCCCGATGACCCGGAAGAAGAACGTCCATTTCCGGAGGCCCCAGACGTCGACGGCCAGATAGAAGAGGGCGAGGAGGAGGCAGGACCAGCCGGCCGCGTAGATATCGAAGCTCGCCGTCCAGGCCTTCTTGATGATCGGGTACCAGATGCCGAGGACCCGGCCGGCGACGACGAGCCCGGCCCCGGCCGCGGCGAGGGTCAGGGCCTTGCGGGCGCCGCTGCCCTTCCCGCTCCGCAGGACGCCCCCGGCCAGGCCGCCCATCAGCGTGACGCTCGTCGCCGAAAGGATGCACAGGAGGCCCTCGGGGTCGAAGATCTTGTCGTAGAGCCGGCCCGGCAGGAGCAGGCGGTCGGTGAAGCCGTTGATCGTCCCCTCGGGCGTGAAGACGCCGGCGCCGACGCCGGGCACGGGGACGAGCCATTGGGCCGCCGCGACCCCGCCGAGGATCGCCACGAGCGCGGCGATCCTGCCCCGCACGCTCCCGACGTTGAGCATGATGAGGGCTGCGAAGAGGTAGGCCAGCCCGATCTGGCCGAGGACGCTCGCGTAGCGCTGGGTCCTGAAGTCGAGGTCGAGGAGATGGTTATAGACGAACCCCAAAAAGACGAGGAGCAGGGCCCGCCGGACGAGCTTGGCGTAAAGGACCTTCCTGTCGGCGCCCGACTCGGCCTTGGCCAGCAGGGAGAAGGGCATGGCGACGCCCGAGATGAACATGAAGAGGGGGAAGATGAGGTCGTAGAAATGAAACCCCCGCCACTCGACGTGCTCGAGCTGGGCCGCCCACTGTCCCGCCCAGCCCCATCCCGTGACCTTGGCCAGGGCCAGGAAGAAGACGTCGCCGCCGATGATCCAGAACATGTCGAAGCCCCGGAGGGTGTCCAGGGAGAGGAGCCGGGCTTTGGGTTGAGGGGCGTTTTCCATGGGGGGATGATATTTTCCCCGGCCGGGCCTGTCAAGGCGGCGCCGGGATCTGCTATAATCCGGCCATGGCCGAACTCGCCGGAACGGATGCCCGCGTCCTGGCCATCGACCAGGGGACGACCGGCACCCGGGCCATCGTCTACGACAGGCGCGGCCGCGAGGTCGCCTCGGCCTACGAGGAATTCCCCCAGCTGTTCCCGCGCCCCGGCTGGGTCGAGCACGACCCCGGGGCCATCTGGCGGAGCGTCGACCGGACCATCCAGGCCGTCCTCGGCCGATCCGGCGCCCCGATCGACGCCGTGGGCATCACCAACCAGCGCGAAACGACCGTGGTCTGGGACCGGCGGACCGGCCGCCCCGTCTCGAACGCTATCGTCTGGCAGTGCCGCCGCACGGCCGGCCGCTGCCGGGAGCTCCGGAAGGACCGGGGAATCGTCTCTCTCATCAGGCGCCGCACCGGGCTCCCCGTCGACCCCTACTTCTCGGCCACCAAGCTCGAGTGGATCCTCGACCGGGGCGGCCTCCGGGCCCGGGCCAGGGACGGGCGCCTGGCCTTCGGCACGACGGACGCGTGGGTTCTCTGGAAGCTCACCGGCGGCCGGAGCCACGCCACCGACCCGACCAACGCCTCGCGGACCATGCTCTTCGATATCGGCCGGCGGCGCTGGGACCCGGACCTCCTCGCTCTCTTCGGCGTGCCCGAGGCGATCCTGCCCGAGGTCCGGCCGTCCGCGGCCGAGTTCGGGAGGACGGAGAGACTGCGGCGGCTGCCCGCCGGCATCCCCATCACGGGTGTCGCCGGCGACCAGCAGGCCGCCCTCTTCGGTCAGGCCTGTTTCGAACCGGGCAGCCTCAAGAACACCTACGGCACGGGCGCCTTCATCCTCCTCAACACGGGGCGCCGCCGCGTTGCGTCGCGGCACGGCCTCATCACGACCCTCGCCTGCGGCCCGGCGGCGGAGGCCGTCTTCGCCCTGGAGGGCTCGATCTTCGTCGCCGGCGCGGCCGTCCAATGGCTCCGCGACCAGCTCGGCCTGCTCGGCGCTTCGGGCGAGTCGCAGGCCATGGCGGAGGCTGTCCGGGACAACGCCGGCGTCTACTTCGTTCCCGCCTTCGTGGGGCTGGGAGCGCCCTACTGGGACGCCGAGGCGCGCGGCACGATCGTCGGCCTGACGCGCGGCGCGGACCGCCGCCACCTCGTCCGGGCGGCACTCGAGGCCATGGCCTACGCGACGCGGGACGTCCTCGAGGTCATGGAACGGGAATCGGGCCTGCCCATCCGGGAGCTCCGGGTCGACGGCGGGGCGGCGGCCAACGATTTCCTCTGCCGCTTCCAGGCCGGGCTCCTTGGCCTGCCGGTCGTCCGGCCGCGGACGGTCGAGACGACGGCCCTGGGCGCGGCCTACCTGGCCGGTCTCGGCGCCGGCGTTTGGAGCGGCACGGACGAGATCCGGCGCTTCTGGGCCCGTGACCGCCAGTTCCGGCCGGCCATGGCCCGCTCGCGGGCCGAGCGGCTCTACGACGGCTGGACGGCGGCCGTGCGCAAGGCGCGGGCCTGATTGGAAAAACCCGGCCCCGGCGCATATAATATTTGTCGGTTCTGTCGTCGTTGGCAGGCGGAAAGGACCAAGGAGGGACAAATGAAGAGGTGGAGCGGCTTCGTCGCCGGACTTCTGGCCATGGCCCTCGTCGCCGGGCTTCTGGCCGCGGTTCCGGCCCGCGTCCTGGCCACCGAGCGGGCCTTCGCCGTCGGCCAGGACAAGGACGCGGAGGCCAAGGCGCGGGTCGAGCAGTCGTTCAAGGAGTCGGGCCTGCTCATCGGCAACGACATCCAGGTCGTGGTCGGCAAGAACGCCATCGCACTGACCGGGACGGTCCGGACGCTGGCCGAAAAGGAGAAGGCCGGCCACGACGCCGCGGCCGCGGCCAAGGGATATAAGGTCGTCAACAGCCTGGCCCTGGCCGAGTCCGGGCGCTCGGCCCGCGAAATTGGCGATGCGGTCATGTCCGCCATCGAGAAGAGCCCGAGCTATTTCATCTACGACCTGGTCGGCCCCGACGTCACGCCCACGGGCGAAGTCACGCTCAAGGGCTGGACGTCCTACCCCTGGAGCGCGACGGAGTTCGTCAAGCTGGCCCAGGCCCAGCCGGGCGTGACGAAGGTCAGGAACGACATCCAGCGGCTGCTGATGGGAGACGCGGACCGGAACCTGAGGACCTTCGTCGCCCAGCTCATCTATACCCGGCCGACCGGCCCCAGCTTCCCGCGCTCGACCGGTGCCGTCCACATCGTCGTCATCAACGGGGTCGTGACGCTCGGCGGGACGGTCGAGAAGCAGGCCGACGCCGAGAGCTATGAACGCCTCATCCGGCTCAACACCGGGGCCCTCAACGTCAATAACGGGCTCCGGGTCCGGCAGAAATAGGGCCGCGCCGGGCCGGGGAGAGCATGGCAGCAAGGCGACCGGGCTACGTCAGGCAGTACGTCGCCGACAAGGACGTCGGAGCGCTCCACCCGAGCTCCCGGTTCCTCGTCCGCCGGCTCGTGGGCTGCCTCAAGCCGGAGAGGACGCGGACGCTGGTCGAGTTCGGCCCCGGACCCGGCATCGCGACCTTCCCCGTCCTCCGGGCCCTCCCGGATGACGCGCGCTATATCGCCATCGAGAAGAACCCCGTGTTCCTCGAGGCCTTGAGAGCGGCGCCGGCCGACCCGCGGTTGAGGATCGTCGAGGGCGATGCCTGCCAGGTCCGCGGCCTCCTTCCCGGCCAGGCCCGGGGCACGGTCGATGCCGTCATCGCCAGCATCCCCTTCTCGTTCCTGACGAAGGACCAGCGGGACGGGCTCCTCGACGATGTGCGGGACCTCCTCGCCGAGGACGGCGACCTGGTCATCTTCCACCAGTTCTCGCCGTTCATGCGGGGCCCGGTGAAAGAACGGTTCCCCCGCGTCCGGGTCCTCTTCGAGCCGCGGAACATCATGCCCTGCTTCCTCATCCACGGCCGCAAGAAGCCTTAGAGCCCATTCCCTTAAGGAGCCGTCAGGATAAGTTCAGTGGCGGGCGCCGGCGGCCCGGTGCTATATTCGGGAACGCCGGAAGGCGGACGCGTGAACATCCTGGTCATCGAGGACGAGAAAAAGGTCGCCCTGGCCCTCAAGAAAGGGCTCGAAGCCGAGGGCCATGACGTGGAAGCCGCGCTGACCGGCGAGGACGGCTTCTTCCGTCTCTGCTCGCGGACCTTCGACCTCATCATCCTCGACCTCATGCTGCCCGGCCGCGACGGCATCGAGATCCTCCGGACCCTCCGCAGGACGGACCCCGTGACTCCGGTGCTCATTCTAACGGCCCGGGACGCCGTCGGGGACAAGATCCTCGGCCTGGACCTCGGCGCCGACGATTATCTCGTCAAGCCCTTCGCCTTTCCCGAGCTGGCGGCCCGCATCCGCGCCCTCTCCCGGCGCGGCCGGAGCGACCAAGCGACGAGGCTTTCCCTGGGCGACCTCGAGATGGACCTCCTCAAGCGCACGGTCCGGCGAACCGGGCAGGCCGTCGTGCTGACGGCCCGGGAGTTCGAGCTCCTCGAATACCTTCTTCGCAACCAGGGGCACGTCGTGACCCGGGACATGCTGGCCCGCGACGTCTGGAAAGAGACGATGCGCGCGACGCCGCTCGACAACGTCATCGACGTCCACGTGGGCCGGCTGAGAAAGAAACTCGACGAGCCGTTCGCGACGAGGCTCCTGCACACCGTGCGCGGCGTCGGCTTCATTCTCTCGGAGAAGGACGCTTGAGACTCCGGCCATCCAGCGTCCGCATCCGGCTGACTCTCTGGTATTCGGCCGCCCTGGCCCTGATCATCCTCGCCTTCTCCCTGGGGGTCTTCCTGTTCGTCAGGGCCAGCCTCTCACGGCAGCTCATCCGGCAGCTCGATTCGGATTTCCAGGCCGTCGCCCAGGCCCTCTCCGAGGAGTCGAGCGAGATCTCCGAGGCCGAGGGCGATAATGCCTTCCGTATCTTCGTGCTGTTCAGGGGCGGGAAGGTCCTTTTTGAGACGCCGGCCTTCAAGAGATCGGGGCTCCCGGACTTCCCGGCGGAGCCGGCGTCTGGCGTTCGGACGGTCCGGGTCCCGTCCGGAGCGCGCTTCAGGGTCAAGACGGCCCCCGCGGGAGCCGGCCTCGCCCTGACGATCGCCCTGGACGAGAGCCCCGTGCAAGGCGCCCTCGGGACGCTTGCCGCGATTCTCCTCTTTGCCCTGCCCGCCGCCCTGGCCCTGGCCGGGCTGGGAGGCTATCTCATGGCCGGCCGCCTCCTGCGGCCCGTTTCCGTCCTCGCGTCGCGGGCCGAGCGAATCTCGGCCGAGGACCTCTCGGCCCGCGTGCCGGTCGAGGACCCGGGAGACGAGTTCGGCCATCTGGCGGGCGTCATCAACCGCATGCTCTCCCGGCTGGAGGAGTCCTTCGAGCGCCTGAGACGCTTCACGGCCGACGCCTCTCACGAGCTGAGGACGCCTCTCACCGTCATCCGGAGCGTCGGGGAGGTCGCCCTCGAGGAGAAGCTCGACGCGGCCGCCTACCGGGACCGGATCGGCAGCATGCTCGAGGACGTCGAGCGGCTGACGCGCCTCGTCGACAGCCTGCTCGTCCTGACCAGGGCGGATTCCGGGGGGGTCTCCCTCAGCCGGACACCGATGGATGCCGCCCGCCTCGCCGCACGGGCGGTCGAGGACATGCGCCCCTTGGCGGAGGAAAGGGATCAAGCCCTGACCGTCGCCGCGGACGGACCGGTCCCGATCCTGGCCGATGAGGCGACGCTGCGCCTGGCCCTGGTCAATCTGTTGGACAACGCCATCAAGTACACTCCCGAATCGGGCGCCGTCGCCGTCCGCATCTATCTCCGGGGGAACGAGGCCGTGGTCGAGGTCGCCGACAGCGGGCCGGGCATCCCGCCCCGGGACGGCGACCGCATCTTCGAGCGGTTCTACCGCGGCGAGAGGGACAGGTCCGGCGGACCCGGCGGGGCCGGTCTCGGCCTGGCCGTCGCCAAGTGGGCGGCCGAAGCGAACGGCGCCCGCATCGAATGGGCAACCCGGGAAGGCCGGGGAAGCACCTTCCGCCTGGTCTTCCCCATGGATAGAAAAGCCGATCAACATGAAAATTCATAAGGAGGTTCTCGTGAAACGTTCCAGCGTCGTGGTCATGGGCATGAGCGTTCTCGTGCTGTCCCTGGCCCTCGTCGGGTCCTCCGTCTGGGCCGGGCAGGAAACCAAGGAGCGTTCCGGACGGGCGAAAGTGGACCTGCCGCCCGCGGTCGCGCAGGCGGTCGAGGCCAATCGTCCGGGGGCGGTCATCGACAAGATGGACGTCGAGAAGGAAGCCGGCATCACGCTCTATGACATCGAATTCAAGGCCGGGCAGGGGGAGATCGAGGTCGCCGCCGACGGCACGGTCATGGACATCGCGACGATCGTGGCGATGAAGGACGTGCCGGCGCCCGCCGCTACGGCGCTCCAGAAGGCCGCCGCGGGCGCGACGATCAAGCAGCTCGAGAAGTCCGAGGTCCGCGCCGAGATCAAGAAGGCCGGCGAAAAGGGCACGATCGTCAAGCTGGCCGCCCCGAAGTACGTCTATGAGGCCGAACTCGCCAAGGGCGAAATGCGGGGCGAAGTCCAGGTCGCGCCCGACGGCACGGTCGTCGAAGGACCCAAGTGGGGCGAGGCCAAAGAAAAGGAGGAGATGACGAAGAAGGAGGAGGCCGAAGAGAAGGAAGAGGCCGAGGAAAAGGAGGAGAAGGAAGAAGCCAAGCCCGCCGCCGTCGACCTGAAGGTCCTCCCGCCCGCCGTCCTGGCCGCCTTCAAGGCCTCCTATCCTCACGCCGTGATCAGGGGCGCGAGCAAGGAGACGGAAAAGGGCGTGACGAACTATGAAGTGGAGAGCGTCGACGGCAAGATGAACCGCGACCTCCTCTACACCGCGGACGGGAAGGCCGTCGAGGTCGAGGAAACGGTCGCTCCCGGCGCCCTTCCTCCGGCGGTTCTCCAGGCGCTCGACAAGGCCTATCCCGGCTACAAGATCCTCAAGGCGGAAGACATGACCAAGGACGGCCGGAAGCTGTTCGAGCTCCAG
>DATKJS010000029.1:0-4022 GCA_035543515.1 Terriglobales bacterium
GGGATGTACATCAGGGCGACCTCGCCCCGGCCGCCGAGCAATTTCGCCAGCTCCTCGCCGCCCCGGGAGCCCGCGTTGTAGTTGCCCGTGCCGATGAAGGAATAACGCTTGCTCGAGGGCGCGTCGGCGTCGGCGCAGACGACCGGGATGCCGGCCTCGACGGCCTTATCGATGGCCGGGGCCACGGAATCGGCCACGGCGCAGACGACGATCCCGTCCACCCTCTGGGCGATGGCCCGGTTGATGGCTTCGATCTCGGCGTTCGCGTCAACCGTCGGCGGCCCGGTGAAGACGGCGTTGACCCCGAGCTCCGTGGCCTTGTCGTGGAGGCCGAGCTTGGAATCGATCCAATAAGGTCCGCCCGTGACGGCCGTGATCATGACGTAGTGCTGCCTCGCCCGGCCCGCGCCGGCCGCCGCGCCCGGGACCTCCGGCCCGCGGGGCCCGACCTTGACGACGAGGGCGACGACGAGGGCGACGACGAGGAGGGCGATGATGATCCTTTCCATGGTCTTGTTCCTTGTCCGGAATAGGCGGGACCGGAGCCGGCGGCCGAAGCCGGAGCCGGTCAGGGCGATGACCGCGGCCAGGATGAGGACGAGCCCGACCGCGATCTGCTGGGCCTCGGCGGCGACGTCGATGAAGACAAGTCCCGTGGTGATGATCTGCATCAGGAGCAGGCCCAGGAACGAGCCGAGGATGGAGCCGCGGCCGCCCGAAAGGCTCGCCCCGCCGACGATGACCGCGGCGATGACGCGGAGCTCGGCCCCGACCCCGGCGTTGGCGTCGATGGCGTTGACGCGGCTGGTGACGATGACCCCGGTCAAGCCGGCCAGGAAGCCGGTCAGCATGAAGGCGAACGTCTTGACCCAGGCCGTGGGGATGCCCGTCAGCCGCGCCGCCTCCTCGTTGCTGCCCACGAAATAGACCTGGCGGAGGAAAGCCAGGCGCCTTAGCAGGAAATCGCCGGCGATCGTGGCCAGGACGAGCAGGACGACCGGGAAGCGGACCTCAAGCGGCCCCCACGGGAGATGGATGGTGAAGACCGTGCCCCAGGCGATCTTGAGGAAGCCCGGCGGGAAGCCCGTCGGTGGCGCGCTCCGGGTGACGACCTGGACGACGCCCCGCAGGATGCTCATCATGCCCAGGGTCGTGATGAAGGGGTTGATCCGCAGGCGGGTGACGATCGTCCCGTTGACCCAGCCGACGGCCGTCCCGGCGCCCAGCGCCGCGGCGACCGCCAATCCGACAGGGAAGTGGGATTGAAGGACGAGCGCCGCGACGAGGCCGCAGAAGGCCATCGAAGAGCCGACCGACATGTCGAACGCGCCGCAGATGATGACGATGGTCATGCCGATGACCATGAACCCGTCCGACGAGGCCCCCTCGAGCACGGCCAGGGCCGACTCGAGGCCGAGGAAGCGGGGATTAAGCGAGCCGAAGACGGCCACGGCCAGGACGACCGAGGCCAGGATGGTGAACTCCCGCATCTGGAACCGGCGTCGGGAGGTCGTGGCGGTCGGCATCTTAAGGAAGCGTTCTCGCAGCCGGCCGCAATTATTGACCAGCCGGAAGGGGGTGTCAAGCCGAGGCGGCGGTATCCGGGAGACACGGATGCACGCGCACGGTCAGATTGTCCAGACAGTGTCCGGACTTTGCTGACGATGTCTGCAATATGATCGACACGGAGCGGAGTCCAAGACGTTGACTCGGCTCTCGGCCAGGCGATATACTCGGTTCTGAAAAAAGAGAGTGCCCTGCGCCCCGGTCTATAACAAAGAGGCTGATTCGTGAACCATGGCGAAATCGTTAGCTTCATCTGGGGGGTCGCCGACCTCATCCGCGACACGTTCAAGCGGGGCAAGTATCAAGACGTCATCCTGCCGCTCACCGTCCTCCGCCGCCTTGACTGCGTCCTCGCCCCGACTAAGCGGCGCGTCCTCGAGACCCAGGCCAAGCTCACGGGCAGGAAACTCGAGAACCTTGAAGGGCAGTTGGAGAAGGCCTCTGGATTCGCGTTCTACAACACCTCTCATTACAACTTCGAAAAACTCCTGGCCGATGCCCCTCATCTGGCCGCCAATCTGCGCAACTACATTGCCGGCTTCAGCCCGACTATGCGCGAGGTCCTCGAGAAGTTTGACTTTGATAATACGATCTCAAAACTCGACGAAGCGGGCCTCCTCTTCCAGGTACTTGAGCGCTTCAAGAACGTCGACCTCCATCCCGACAAGGTCGACAACCCCACCATGGGGACGATCTTTGAGGAGCTCATCCGCAAGTTCAACGAGGCGTTGAACGAGAATCCGGGCGAGCACTTCACCCCGCGCGACGTCGTCCATCTGATGGCCGACCTGCTCCTCGCCGGCGACGAGGACCGTATCCGCCGGAAGGGCGCCGTCGTCGCGATTTATGATCCTTGCTCCGGTTCGGGAGGCATGCTGACAATAGCAAAAGACCATATTCTCTTGGGCCGCCGAAGGAACGGCGAAATCATCCGCGAGCCGCTCAACCCCGAGGCGGATATCTTTCTCTTTGGCCAGGAAGTCAATCCCGAGACCTTCGCCGTCTGTAAGTCGGATCTTTTCATGAAGTCGGCCGACGGTCGAGACGCCAAGAACATTGCCTTTGGCAGTACGCTCTCGAACGACCGCCATGTGGGCCGCTCCTTCGATTACCTCATCGCCAATCCCCCCTACGGCAAAGATTGGAAACGCGACGAGGACGCCGTCACGGCCGAGCACGAGCGTGGCCCGGCCGGCCGCTTCGGTCCGGGCCTGCCCCGGATCAGCGACGGCCAACTCCTTTTCCTTCTCCACATGCTGGCCCACATGAAAGAGCCCAAGGATGGCGGCTCCCGCGTCGCTATCATCATGAACGGGTCGCCGCTCTTCACCGGCGACGCCAGCAGCGGCGAGAGCGAAATCCGGCGGTGGATCCTGGAGAACGATTGGCTCGAGGCGTTGATCGCTATTCCCGAGCAGATGTTTTACAACACCGGCATCGCCACCTACGTCTGGGTCATCACCAACCGCAAGGCCCCGAAACGGAGGGGCAAGGTCCAGCTCATCGACGCGACCTCTTTCTGGACGCCGATGCGCAAGAGCCTCGGCGATAAGCGGCGCGAAATCCCCTCCGACAAGGCCGGGGAGATCCTGCGCTTGCTCGACACCTTCGAGGAGGGCGAGTTCGTCAAAATCTACCCGACGACGCATTTCGGGTTCCGCAAAGTCACGGTCGAACGGGCGCTCCGCCTGAATTTCCAGGCGAGCCCGGAGAGAATCGCTCGGCTCGAGGAAGAAAAAGCGTTCCAGGGGCTGGCCCTGTCGAAGAAGAAGGGCGAGGCCGCGGCCAAGGAACAGGCCGAAGGACGGGCGTTGCAGGATGCGATCCGGAGGCTGTTGAGAACTCTGCCCGGCGCCCTCTTCAAGGACAGGGACGAGTTCCTCGCCGTGCTGAACGCGGCCGCCAAGAAAGCCGGCCTGAAACTCCCCGCCCCGGTCACAAAGGCCATCCTCTCCGCCCTGTCCGAAAGGGACGAGACGGCCGGGATCTGCCGGGATAAGGACGGAAATCCCGAGCCCGATCCGGAGCTTCGGGACACCGAAAGCGTCCCGCTCGTTGACGGCCATGACCCCGCAGACGCGCACGGCATCCCGGCCAGCGTCCGGGCCTTCTTCGATCGTGAGGTCAAGCCCCACGTCACGGACGCTTGGATCGATATAGGCAGACGGGATGCCAAGGATGGCCGCGTCGGCCTTATCGGCTATGAGATCAACTTCAACCGCTATTTCTACAAATATGTCCCGCCCCGCCCGCTCGAGGAGATCGAAGCGGATATCAAGAAGCTCGAGGGCGAGATCATGGAATTGCTCAGGAATATTACAAATTGAAGTATAGACCTTATCCTTCCTATAAAGAGTCCGGAATTGACTGGTTGGGAAAAATCCCCCCGCACTGGCGCATCGCGAGACTTTCGGAGATGGTTCGAGTACTTAATGGCTTTCCATTCGATTCTCAGT
>DATKJS010000030.1:0-22262 GCA_035543515.1 Terriglobales bacterium
CCCGGCAAGGAGACGCCCATGTTCGCTAACACCCATTTCCCCAAGGCCAACAAGTACTGGTACAACGGGAAATTCCACGACTGGTCCGAAGGCGCCTGCCACCCGATGATGCACGCCCTCCACTACGGGACGTCGGTCTTCGAGGGCATCCGCGCCTATGCCACGACCAAGGGCACGGCCGTCTTCCGCCTCCCCGAGCACATCGACCGCTTCCTCGTCTCCGCCTCGGTCGCCAAGATGACCTCTCCCTACACGAAGGACGAGATTGTCCGGCACGTCAAGGCCACGGTCCGGGAGAACCGCCTCGAGAGCTGCTACATCCGCCCCCTGCTCTTCTACTCCTACGGGAACCTCGGCCTCGTCCCCAAGGCCTGCCCGGTCGAGCTCGTCATCGGCGCCTGGGAGTGGGCCGCCTACCTCGGCGAGAAGGCCGACCTCGGCACGAGCGTCTACATCGGTCCCTGGCGGCGCGTCCACCACACCCAGGTCAACATGGCCGCCAAGCTCGGCGGCATCTACGTCCAGTCGACGATCAACGGGCTCGAGGCCCGGGCCCAGGGCTGCGACGAGGCCGTCTTCTTGAATATGGAAGGCCGGATCGCCGAGGGCCCCGGCGAGAACATCTTCCTGGTCAAGGACCGGACCCTCTTCACCAACGGGCGGCAGGAATCGGTGCTCGAGGGCATCACCCGGACCAGCCTCCTCGAGATGGCCCGCGACGCCGGATACAAGACGGTCATCGGCCCGATGACGAAGGCCGACTTTTTCGACGCCGACGAGGCCTTCTTCAGCGGCACGGCGGTCGAGCTCATTCCCATCGTCAAGGCCGTCGACGACTCGACGCCCGGCGGCGCCCGCTCCGAGCACATCATCGGCAGCGGCAAGATGGGCCCCGTGACGCGGGAGCTGACCAAGGCCTTCCGCGAGGCCGTGACCGGGAAGACCCCCCGCTACGCGAAATGGCTGACGCTCGTCAATGATTGAGCCGGGATGAGGCCGGACCCGCGGCCTCGCCCGATGGACTCCCTCGCGCCGTTTCTGCTATAGTTCGGCCGAAGGAAACGACCATGCGACATGAGCCATCCCTCTCCGTCTTTGCGCCCCGGCGCCTCGCCCGGCCCGTCCTGGCCCTCCTCGTCCTCGCCCTCGCGGCCGGGCCCGGCCTCTCCGGGCAGGACATGCTGGGCAAGCTCGGCGAGAAGCAGAACTACCGGAGCAAGAGGATCTCGTCCTATGACCGCACCGGGGGGAACCGGGATTCGATCACGATCGAGCCCGGGAAGACCGCGGTCCTGGCCGAGATCAAGGGCCCGGCGGCCATCCACCACATCTGGGCGACCATCGCCGGCGAGGCCTTCTACGGACGCAAGGTCGTCCTCCGCATGTCCTGGGACGGCGAGGACGCGCCGTCGGTCGAGGCCCCGATCGGCGACTTTTTCGGCGTCGGGCACGGCCTCAACCGGAACCTCACCTCCCTGCCCATCGCCTGCTCGTCGGAGGGCCGGGCCCGCAACTGCTACTGGTACATGCCCTTCCGCTGGTCCTGCCGGGTCACCGTGACGAACGAGGGGGCGAAGCCCGTCGACGCGTTCTACTACTATATCGACTACCGCGAGCTCGACGGCCTGCGGCCCGACGCGCCCTACTTCCACGCCCAGTACCGGCAGGAGTTCCCCGCGACAGGGGACAAGAACTACGTCATCCTCGACGCGGCCGGCGCCGGCCATTACGTCGGCTGCGCCCTCAGCATCCTGCAGCGAACCGAGGGCTGGTGGGGCGAGGGCGACGACATGATCTATGTCGACGGCGAGACGTCGCCGTCGCTCCACGGCACCGGGTCGGAAGATTACTTCTCCGACGCCTGGGGCATGCGCCAGGACCAGCATCCCTTCTACGGATGCCCGCTCCAGGAGGAGGATTTCCAGCCGGGCTCGAAGGCCACCGTCTACCGCTTCCACATCCCGGACCCCATCCCCTTCAAGAAGTCCATCCGGGTGACGATCGAGCACGGCGACAGGAACGACCGCTCGGACTACGATTCCTCTGTCGCCTACTGGTACCAGACGGAGCCGCACGTCCCCTTCCCGGCCCTGCCGCCGGCCGACAAGCGCCTCCCCTATGCCCTGGAATCCCCCGAGGACTTCATCTTCCCGAGATGGGAGGCGGGCCGGTCGGACGCTCCGGCCATCGTCGAGGACCGCGCCGCCGGGCTCCGCTTCACGGCGCCCCGGCTGACGACCGGCCTGACCTCCTATTACAACGCGTCCGGCGCGCGCTACCCGCTCGTCCGGACGGACGGCGCGGCGGCCGGGACGCAGGCCGAGATCCGTTTCCCGGTCGAGACGCCCGACCTCTATTCGGTCAACCTCTATTTCCTCAAGACGCCGGCCTCCGGCAATTTCCACATCCTGCGGAGACGGCCGACGCCCGAGAATCCGGAAGGCGCCTTCGAGGCCCTCGGAACCTTCGAGGGATACGCGCGCGATGCGCAGCTCGCGGCCATGACGCTCAAGGACGTCCTCCTCGGGGCCGGGCCGAACGCCCTCGTCCTCGAGGCCGCGGGCAAGGACGAGAAGGCGGCGGGCATGGAAGTCGCCTTCGTCGGGCTCAGCCTCAGCCCGTCTGCCCGCCGCTTCATCCCGGAATGGAACGTCATCGGGCCCTTCGCGGCCGCGGACATGAACGACCTGGCGACGGTCTACCCGCCCGAGAAGGAGACCGACACGGCCAAAAGATACAAGGGCAAGAACGACGTCGAGGTGGGCTGGCGGACCGTCCAGGCCGAGGCGGGCGGCTACATCCGGCTCGACGCGGCTGTCCAGCCGAACGAGCAGGCGGTCGCCTATGCTCTCGTCTACGTCCTCTCGCCCGACGACCGGACGGCGACCGTGCTCCTCGGGAGCGACGACGGGGTCCGCGTCTGGGTCAACGATGTCCTCGTCCACACGAACCCGATCTATCGCGGCGCGGCGCCCGACCAGGACCGCTTCGCCGGCGGCCTCAAGAAAGGCTGGAACAAGGTCCTGGTCAAGGTCCTCCAGGGCGGCGGCGGGTGGGGGTTCTATTTCCGCTTCTCCGACCCCAAGGGCGAGCTGCGCTGGAACCTTAAGCCGGAGGAGGCGAAGAAGCCGGACGACTCGGGACTTTATTGACCGAGGAGGCGGGCGGCGGCCGCGCGGATGATCTCCCAGGCCTGCCGGACGTGCCGCTCCTCCGTCGTCCGCTGGCCCACGACGAGCCGGACGGTGAACTTCCCCTTGAGCGACGTGTGCGTCAGGAAGATGGGGCCGGCGGCGTTCGTCCTCTCGAGAAGCTCGCGGTTCAGCGCGTCGAGCCCGGCCTCGTCCCGGCCGTCGTTCAGCCGGAAGCAAACGAGGCCCAGGTCGACGGGGGCGAGGAGCTCGAAGCGCCGGTCGGCCTCGAGCCAGCTCCCGAAGAGCCCGGACAGACGGAGGTGTTCACGGACCATGGCCTGCAGCCCCTCGACGCCATAGGAGCGGAGGACGAACCACAGCTTGAGGGCCCGGAAGCGGCGGCCGAGCTGGATGCCCCAGTCGCGGAAATTCCTGACCTCGGCGCCGGCGCCGTCCTTGAGGTACTCCGGATGGACCTCGAAGGTCCTGACGAGCGCGGCCGGGTCCCGGACGAAATAGGCCGAGCAGTCGAAGTTCGTCAGCATCCACTTGTGCGGGTTGAAAACGAACGAGTCGGCCTCCCCCGCCCCATCGAGGATCCAGCGTTTCTCCGGCAGGAGGGCGGCCGTCCCGGCGTAGGCGGCGTCCACGTGGAGCCACAGGCCGTGGGCGCTGCAGATGCGGGCGATCCGGCCGACCGGGTCGATGGCCCCCGACGAGGTCGTGCCCACGGCGGCCACGACGCAGGCCGGCCTCAGGCCGGCCGCCTCGTCGCGCCGGACGGCCTCCTCAAGGGCTTCGGGGACCATGGCGAAGCGGTCGTCGGTCCGGACCAGGCGGAGGCTGCGGCGTCCGTAGCCGGCGATCTTGACGCCCTTCTCGACGCTCGAATGGGCCTCTTCCGAGGCGTAGACGGTCAGGTTGCGGCAGGGGCCGGCCTCATTGGCCTCGAAGCCGGTGGCCCGCTCGCGGGCCGAGAGCAGGGCGCAGAGCGTGGCCGTCGAGGCGGTGTCCTCGATGACCCCGGCGAAGCCCTCGGGCAAGCCGATCATCTGGCGCAGCCAGTCGAGGACGACCTCCTCGAGCTCGGTCGCCGCGGGCGAGGTTTGCCAGACCATGCCCTGGGTGCCCAGGCCGGCCGCCAGGAGCTCGCCGAGGACGGAGGCCGGGCTGTTGTTGGCCGGGAAATAGGCGAACCAGCCCGGGTGCTGCCAGTGGGTGAGGCCGGGGACGATGATATCGGTGAAATCCCGGAAGATCCGGTCCATGGGCTCGGCCGCCAGGGGGGGCGAGGGCGGCAGGTTCCTCTTGACGTCCCCGGGCCGGAGGGGCGAGCGGACCGGGTATCTTTCCACGTTTTCGAAATAATCGGCGATCCAATCGATGAATTCGTGGCCAAAACGCCTGAAAACCTCTTTTTCCATGCCGTTCCTCTCCTTCCGGACCGCTTTTGCCCGCTCGGAAGTGCGCCCCCAATATACGTCTTTCGGGAGGAAATCACAAAGAAAGGACCGTTCCAGAACGCTCGCGGCAAGAATCGGTCGAAAAAGGGACCTTTTTCCCCTGCCCAGCGTCGCCGGCAGGCCCGAACGACGATTTTTCCGATATTGCCGAAAATCTCTTGCTTGACTGGGGAGACCTGTGGTATAATAGTTTATGGGTGCTAAGGGGGGTTCGGAAAGCTCGAAAAAATAGCTCCGCCCCTAGTTCATCCTCCCTCCTAAGATTTTCCGCGCAACGCGCCTTGTCCGGCCGTCGTTTTATCGTTCAGAGCGGCAAGATGACGGAACGAAACGGCCAAGAACCCCGACGGACGGCGATCCTCAGAGTCCTCCTATCCACGAGAGTTGTTTGATACACTCCGCCTCATTTGACCCCTCGAGAGGCTGCCCTGACCTGAGACCGAGGCCAGGGCAGCCTCTCCCCCTCCTCATGAAAAATCAAGAGGGACAGTCCCCCCGGGGGGGGACTGTCCCTCTTAACAATTTCCGCTGTCGCGAGGGCGCCGTTTTTGTTACAATGGTCCCGGGTTTAACCGAAGGGAAGTCCGTGAGATGCGGACACAGCCCCCGCTACTGTAACCGGGAACGAATCCCAGACGGAGCCACGGCGGCGGCGCCGGAAGGCCTGGGAAGAGGACGATCCGGGAGTCAGGAGACCTTCCTTAAGCCCCGAGCGACCGGTCTTCGGGCGGAAGACAGGGGCTATTTTTTTACCCCTCAATTCCGCGGAAAAAAAGCAGCGGGGGCGGCGAAGGAGATTTTGGCATGGACAGTCGCCTGCCCGCCGTCGCTGCAATGCTGCTGTCCCTCGGATTGGCTTCGGGGACAAGTTACGGATCGGGTCGCGAGGA
This sequence comes from Terriglobales bacterium, assembly GCA_035543515.1. Classification (GTDB taxonomy): domain Bacteria; phylum Acidobacteriota; class Aminicenantia; order Aminicenantales; family Saccharicenantaceae; genus DATKJS01. Next base: position 5,488 of record DATKJS010000030.1, read on the forward strand.
CCCGGCCCAAACCCGGGATGAGCAGGACCGGAGCAAGTCCGCTTCCTCCCTTCAATATGATGTCGTCGTCACGGCCACCCGCGTGGAGACGCCCGCCAAGGAAGTGGCGAGCTCGATCAGCATCGTCACGGCAGAGGAGATCGCACGGTCGAAAAAGACCACCGTTCTTGAAGTCCTCCGGGATCTCGTCGGCCTCTCCACGGTCCAAAGCGGAGGCGCGGGGGCGGCGGCCTCGGTCCTCATCCGCGGCGCCAACGGCGAGCATACGCTCGTCCTCCTCGACGGCGTCGAACTTAACGACCCGATAAACCCCACCCGCTCCTATGACCTTGCCCACCTCGTCTTAAGCCAGATCGAACGCATCGAGGTCCTGCGCGGCCCGCAGAGCCCCCTCTACGGTTCCGACGCCCTCGGCGGGGTCATCAACATCATCACGCGGAAAGGACAAGGCGCTCCCAAGCTGACCGTCTCGGGCTCGGGCGGGAACTACGGGTCCTACGCCGGCGAGGTCGCCCTCTCCGGGTCGTCGGGCCGCGCGGACTATTCCCTGGGCGTCTTCTACGCCAGGACCTCCGGCGTCTCCGCCGCTTCGACCCGCTATGCGGGAAACAGCGAGGCCGACGGCGACCGGAACTTCTCCCTGTCCGGGAAGTTCGGCTACGCCGTCCGGCAGAATTGGGACTTCGACATCACCGTCCGGACGGTGTGGGACCGGACGGCCATCGACGACGCCGGCGGCGCCTACGGGGACGACCCCAACAACATGCAGAACTATGCCTCCGCCTTCGTTTCTGCCCGGCTCAGGCATCTCGCCCTGGGCGGCCGCTGGGAACAGAAGATGACTCTGTCCTGGATCGCGGCCGAGCGGAAGTACCTGAATCCCACCGACGACCTCCATCCCTACGACAGCGACTCCGGGAAATACGGCAGCGACTCCCTCAAGTGGGATTGGCAGAACAACTTATTCATCAACGCGGCGAATACCCTGACGGCCGGCGCGGCGCTGGAAGATGAGCGGGGCCATTCCTATTACGTCTCGGACAGCCAATACGGACCCTATGTCAGTTCCTTCCCTTCCGAAAACGCCTGGACCTCGAGCCTCTACGCCCAGGACCAATGGAAGGTCCTGGAGCGCCTGTATATCACTGCCGGAACCCGCTTCGATTCCCACAGCCGCTCGGGTTCGGCGCTGACCTACCGGGTCGCTCCCGCCTATGTCATCGAAGGCACGGGCACGAAGATCAAGGCGACGCTCGGCACCGGGTTCAAGTCTCCGTCCCTCTACCAGCTCTTCGCCCCAGCCACGGACTTTGGCCCGATCGGCAACATCGCTCTCAAGCCGGAGCGCGCCACCGGCTGGGACGCCGGCGTCGAACAGGGTCTCTTCGGCCGCAGGGTGCGCCTGGGCCTGACCTACTTTCACACGTCTTTCCGCAACCTGATCGACTACGACTACAGTCTCGGATACATCAATGTCGGCCGGGCGGAAACCAAAGGCCTGGAAACGTCCGTCGAATGGGAGCCCACGGGGGCCCTCCGGCTCAGGACGAGCTACACGCGGCTCAAGGCCGTCAACGAGGAAACGGACGCCGAGCTTCTCCGCAGGCCGCGCGATAAATTCTCCGCCGACGTCCACGCGCGCTTCGGCAAGCGCCTCGACACGACGCTGTCCCTCCTCTACGTCGGGAAGCGGCTGGACACGGACTACGGCTCCACCCCATACCTGAATGTCACGCTTCCGGGCTATGTCCTGCTCAGCGGCGTCATCTCGACTTCGGTCAACCCGATGCTGGATCTTTATGCCCGGCTCGACAACATCCTCAACGCGCGCTACGAAATGGTCTGGGGCTACGGAACGCTGGGCTTCACCATCAACATCGGATTCCGCCTGGCCCTTTGACCGCGACCGGGGCCCGGCCCTATTGAAAAGCCGCCGGCCTTGGCGGAAAATGATGAGGCCCCGGACGGGGCCAAGGAGAGACGACGGATGGAGATCCAGGCCCTCGACCGCATCTTCAAGCCCCAGCGCATCGCGCTCGTCGGAGTCACGCCCAACCCGAAGAGCGTGGGCGGCCGCGTCCTGGCCAACCTCGTCGGCGGCGGTTTCCGCGGCGTCGTCTACCCCGTCAACCCGGCCAGCGAGGCCGTCATGGGCATCCCCTGCTTCCCCGACGTGAAGGGCCTGCCCAAGACGCCCGACCTGGCCATCCTCTGCGGCCCGGCCGCCCAGGTCCCGGACGCCGTTCGCGAATGCGGCGAGGCCGGCGTCCTCGGCCTCGTCATCCTCTCCGCCGGCTTCAAGGAGACCGGCCCCGAGGGCCGCGCCCTCGAGGACCGCGTCCTCGCCGAGGTCCGCCGCCACGAGGGGATGCGGGCCATCGGCCCGAACTGCCTGGGCCTGATCTCGCCCGGCCTGCCGCTCAACGCCAGCTTCGCCGCGGCGACGCCCCGGGCCGGGAACGTCGCCTTCATCTCCCAGTCGGGCGCCCTCTGCACGGCCGTCCTCGACTGGGCCATCGAGGAGAAGATCGGCTTCTCCCACTTCGTTTCCGTCGGCAACGCCATGGACGTCGATTTCGGCGACCTCATCGACTACCTCGGCGAGGACGAGGCGACGAAATCGATCATCCTCTACATCGAGTCCATCCGCGACGCCCGGCGCTTCATGACTGCGGCCCGGGCCTTCGCCCGCACGAAGCCGATCGTCGCCTACAAGGCCGGCCGGTTCCCGGAGTCGGCGGCCGTGGCCGCCTCCCACACGGGCGCCCTGGCCTCCGAGGACGCCGTCTACGACGCCGCCTTCCAGAGGATGGGCCTGGCCCGGGTCTTCGACATCGGCGAGATCTTTGACTGCGCCGAGCTCGTCGGCCGCCACAAGGTCCCGGCCGGCCCGCGCCTGGCCGTCCTGACCAACGCCGGCGGCCCCGGCGTCATGGCCTCCGACGCCCTCATCGCGGCGCGAGGCACGCTGGCCCGGCTGTCCGACGAAACGCTCGCCCGGCTCAACGAGGAGCTGCCGCCGCAGTGGTCCCGGCGGAACCCGGTCGATGTCCTTGGCGACGCCAAGTCCAAGCTCGTCGCCAAGGCCGCCGGGACCGTCCTCCTGGACCCCGGCGTCGACGCCCTGCTCATCATCGTCACTCCCCAGGCTATGACCAACCCGACGGCCATCGCCCGGGAGACGGCGGCCCTGGCGGCGGCGACCGAGAAGCCCGTCCTCGCCGCCTGGCTGGGCGGGGCCAGCATGCGCGAGGGCGTCCGCCTCCTCAACGAGGCGGGCGTGCCGACCTACGACACCCCCGAACGCGCGGTCAAGGCCTTCATGACGCTCGTCTCCTACGCCAGGAACCTGGAGATCCTCTACGAGACGCCCAAGGACGTCGCCGTCGACCTTCCCGCCGACAGGGCGGAGGTTCGAGGCCGCTTCACCCGGCTCTTCGAACGGGCGGCCGGAGCGCCCCTGCCCGAGGACCTCTCGAAGGACCTCCTCGCCGCCTACGGCATCCCCGTCGTCCGGCCCGAGCCGGCGGCCACGGCCGGCGAGGCGGCGGCCGCCGCCGAACGCATCGGATACCCCGTCGTCCTCAAGGTCCTCTCGCCGGACATCACCCACAAGAGCGACGTCGGCGGCGTCGCCCTCGACCTCGGCGACGCGGGCCGCGTCCGCGCCGCTTTCGAGGGGATGAGGCGCGCCGTCCGCGAGCGGGCGCCGCAGGCCCGGTTCGAGGGGGTCACCGTCCAGAAGATGGCCGAGGCGGAGGGCGGCCTCGAGATGATCCTGGGTCTCAAGAAGGACCCGACCTTCGGCACGGTCATCATGGCCGGGACGGGCGGCATCACGGCCGAGCTCTTCGGCGACCGCGCCCTCGGCTTCCCGCCGCTCAACGAGCGGCTGGCCCGCCGCATGCTCGAGGAGCTCAGGAGCTGGCCGCTCCTCCAGGGCTACCGGGGCCGGCCGGCGGCCGACGTCGCGAAGCTCGTCGAGGTCCTGATCCGGCTGTCCTACCTGGCCGCAGACTTTCCGGAGGTCCACGAGCTCGACATCAACCCGCTCCTCGTCACGCCCTCGGGCGTCGTCGCCCTGGATGCCCGGGTCATCGCCGAACCCGGGCCCGCCGTCGCGGGAGGCCGGCCCTACGCCCATCTCGCCCTGCGCCCCTATCCCGAGGAATTCGTGCGCAAGGTCCGGATGCGGGACGGGACCGAAGTGACGCTGCGCCCGATCAAGCCGGAGGACGAGCCGCTGTGGATGGCCCTGCTCGGCAGCTGCTCCAAGGAGTCCATCTACTCGCGCTTCCGCTATTTCTTCTTCTGGCAGTCCCACGAGGTCGCCAGCCGCTACTGCTATATCGACTATGACCGCGAGATGGCCATCGTCGCCGAAACGGGCCAGGGGAGCGGACGCCGCCTGGTCGGCGTCGGCCGGCTGGCCGCCGAGCCGGGCAGGCCGGCGGCGGAATACGCCGTCCTCGTCCAGGACGCCTGGCAGAACAAGGGACTGGGCGGGCTCCTGACGGACTACTGCACGGAGATCGCCCGGCTGTGGGGGCTGCGGAGGCTCACGGCCATCACCACGAACGACAACCCCCGTATGATCGCTGTCTTCGAGAGGCGCGGCTTCCGCGTCGTCCGCGACCTCGAGACGAGCCTGGTCGAGGTCTCGAAGGAGATCTAGCGCTACTCCGGCGAGCGGAAGCCGCGGACCGTGGCCGGCCTGAGGGCGTGGAGGTCGAAGACGACGACCTCGTTCGTTCCGGCCTTGAGGAACGGCGCCGGGCAATAAAGTCGCTTCTGCGGCCCGACGTCCCAGTAGCGGCCGAGATTATGCCGGTTGACCCAGACGACCCCCTTCGACCAGCCGGACATGTCCAGGCAGGTGTCGCCGGTCTCCACGAGCTCGAAGGCGCCGCGGAAGAAATTCCCCGGCCGGGTCGCCGCCGCCGGCCCGAACTTCAGGCCGGCGAGGTCGTCCTCGGCCATGGGCAGCGGATAGACCTCCCAGTCCATGAGCGTCATGTTATTCAATGTGACGCGGTCCGTGATCCCCTTCCGGTCGAGGAGGAGCGGGCCGTAATTGACCCGGCCCATGGCCTCGACGAGGATATCGAGCGAGCGGTGGGGCGGGTCGGACCTCGGGATTTCGAGCGCCGTCTCCTTCCGGCACCGGTCGAGCGAGCCGAGGGACTCGCCGTCCACGTAGACGTTGGCGTAATCGTGGAAGTCGGTGAGGGCGAGCTTGCCCCCGTGGGGACCGACGAGCCTGGTCCGATAGAGGATGAAGCCGGAGTTCTGGCCTAAGGCCTCCATGGGCCTCGGCTGGGCGCTCCGGACCGCGGCCGGCAGGTTGTCGAAGAGCGAGGCCGACTCGCGCAACGAAACCTCCGGGATGTCGATGGCCGGCAGGGGCCCCGGCAGCCCGTGGAGGACCGTGCCCTTGGGCTGGAAATGGGCCAGGGCGTCCCGGATGGCGAAGTACTTCGGCGTCGGCCGCCCCATCTCGTCGAGGGGCGCGTCGTAATCGTAGCTCGTGACGTCCGGCTCGTACTTGTCGCTGAAGTTGGCCCCGGCCGTGAAGCCGAAGTTCGTCCCGCCGTGGAACATGTAGAAGTTGAACGACTTGCCGTTCTCGAGGAGCCAGTCGAGGTCGCGCAAGACCTCGGCCGTCCCGACCCGGGCCCACTTCTCGCCCCAGTGCGTCAGCCAGCCCGGGTAGAGCTCGCTGCAGAAGACGGGGACGTTCGCGCCGAGCTTGGCCGCTTCGGCGAAGTCCCTTTCGCTCGTGCCCGGGTCGAGGCCGATGGCCGCGCCCGGGACCGTGCCGGCCTCGAGCATGGCGGGCGAGGCGCCGTCGGCCGTATAGAACGGCCCCGCGACGTCCGCCTCCTCCCACATCTTCTTGAGCGCGGCCGTGTAGGCCCGGTCGTTGCCGAAGCTCCCGTACTCATTCTCGACCTGGACCATGAGGACCGGCCCGCCCTTCGCGCACATCAGGCCGCGGACCTCGTCGGCGAGCCGGCGGATGTAGCTCCCGCAGGCCTCGAGGTAGCGCGGGTCCGAGCAGCGGACCTTGATGTCCGGGGTGCGGAGGAGCCAGGCCGGCAGGCCGCCGAAGTCCCACTCGGCGCACGCGTAGGGCCCGGGCCGGAGGACGACCCACAGCCCGGCCCGCTGCGCCGTCCGGAGGAAGGCGGCCAGGTCATTCATGCCGGAAAAGTCCCATTGGCCGGGCTCGGGCTCGAGGGCGTTCCAGAAGACGCATGTGCAGACGGTGTTCAGGCCCGCGGCCCGGACCTTGACCAGCCGGTCCGCCCAGTATTCGCGCGGGACGCGCTGGAAGTGGACCTCCCCGGCCATGATGCGGAACGGCTTGCCGTTGAGGACGAAAGCGCCGCCCTCGAACCGGAAGCCAGGCGCCTTGGCCGCCGCCGCGGCGGCCAGGGCCAGGATGGCCAGGGCGATCGCTGCCGTTCTCTTCATGGGCCCCTCCCTTTAGTCGTCGCTCATCACGCCCCAGGATTTTATCATAATCAAGCGAGGCCGTCCCCGAGGGCGGCGCAGTCCGTCTTTATTCAGATATCTCCCAAAAGCACGGCGTCGAGTCACTCGGCCGCGCTTCTGCCGGTCTTGTCCGTGGCCGTCACCTTGTGTGGCGGCGCCTGGGCGGGCCTCCGCCCGATTGCTCGAGGGACCCTCGGGGAGGGTTGGCGCCGGCCACCCATCCGGCAGGGAGCGAGGGCTTTGACTTTCCGGCCCGGCCCCATTAAACTCCCTCCCGATGGACAGCAGGCGTTCCAAGGTCCGAAGGCGCTCCGCCCTCCCCCTGGCCGGGATGGCGGCGCTCCTTCTGGCCGTCCCCGCGCTGCGCCCGCAGTCATCGGACCCCGTCCGGCGCGCCTATCCGCAGACGATCCCCCCGGACGTCTCGTTCGAAACCGTCGTTTCGAGCCAGCCATTCCCGCCGGTCAAGTATCCCGTGCCCGTCATCGGCTGGAAAGACCACCCCGAGGAGGTCCACGTGGCGCCGAACGGCGCCCTGGTCTTTCCCCGGGATAACGTCCCTGGCGGCCTCTACCTCCTGCCGCGCCTCCGGGCCAAGGCCGGACCCCAACTCCTCGACCCGAACGGCGTCAACCAGGACCTCGTCGACGGCTATCTCCCCGGCGTCCGGAGCGCCTGGCGGGCGGGGGCGTTCACGGTCCGGGAGCTCGCCTTCGCCACCCTGCTCGAGAACCCGTCCGTCCGGACCGGCCGGGAGACGCTGCTCACCGTCGCCCGCTGGACGGTGAAGAACGGCGCGGACCAACCCGAAGCCGTGCGTCTGTCTTTCCTCGTCGGCCGGGCGGTGTCGGAGCTGAGCCTGTTCAAACTCCCCCCGTCCTACCCCGGGAAGCTCTCCTTTCACAGCCCCTTCGTGCTCGACCACAACGGCCGCATCCTCCTTCGCGTGAACGCGCCCGGCTCGGCCGTCGTCTTCTCCCCCGCCTCGGCCAAGACGGACGCCGGCGGGACGGCCCAGGACGAGCTCGACGTCGACGTCCGGCTAAAGCCGGGCGAGGAAAGGACGGTCGACCTCTTCATCCCCTACTTCCCGATCGTCATCGAGAAGTCCGGGGAGATGGAGCGTCTGGCCGTCGCTCCTCAGCTCGAAGTTTTCCGCAATTTCTGGGGCCGCGAGCTCAACCGGGGGGCCGAGTTCATCATCCCGGAGAAGCGCGTCCGCGACTCCTACCGGGCTTCGCTCGCCTATAACATGATCCTCGTCGACCGGGAGGCAAGCGGCTTTCTGGCGCCGCACCCGGACGCGACGGCCTATGAGCATGCCTGGGCCGGCGACAGCGGCTGCCTCATCCACGCCGCCGACCGGCTCGGCTATCACGAGGAGGCGGCCGCCTATCTGGACTTCTTCCTCGCGCGCCAAGGCCTGCGCAAGCCCGACGGCGATGTCTCCTCGACCGACGGGTTCTTCTCGGGCGATGTTCCCGGGGTGTGCTGGATGGGCGACAATGGCTTCATCCTCTGGGCCCTCGCCGAGCACTACAAGCTGACCGGCGACCGCCTCTGGCTGAAGAGAGTCGCCCCGCGCATGATCAGGTCCTGCGACTGGATCGGCCGAGAGCGGGCCCGGACGAAGGCCGGGGCGACCCCGGGCGCCGAGCGTCCCCGCCACTACGGCCTCCTGCCCAAAGGCCGGGCCTCGGATAACGACGATCTCGATTACTTCTACTGGACGGACACCTATTCATACGCCGGGCTCCGGGGCACGGCCGACGTCCTGCCCGAGATCGGCATGGCCAAGGAGGCGGCGCGCCTGCGGGCCGAGGCCGACGACTACAAGAGCTGCATTTTGGATTCGGTCGAGCGGTCGGTCGTCAGGGACGCCGACCCGCCCTTCGTGCCGCAGGGGCCGTACATGAACGGGCCGCCCACGGCCGAGCGACTGGCCGCGACCTGGTACGGCATCTGCAGCCCGGTTTACATGGTCGAAATGGGCCTCTTCGGCGCCGGCGACCCGAAGACGGCCTGGGTCAACCGGACGATCGAGAAGTTCGTCATGACGACCGGCCTGCCGACGATCGCCCGCCCCGGGTACATCGACCCCCACTACGTCTACGACCAGGCGCTGAGCCAGCTCCTCCGGGGCGAAACGGAGAGGTTCCTCTGGACCTTCTACAGCCTCTTCGCCTACGGCCAGGCCCGCTCGACCTACGCGACTCTCGAAGGCAATGACATCGCGACCGGATCGTCGGGCGAGGCCTGGGACTCCCTGCGCATGCCGCACATGCATTCGGCGAGCCGCGTCCTGGCCATGGTGCGCATCGCCCTTCTCCTCGAGGACGGCGAGACCCTGCATCTCCTGGCCGGCACGCCCCGCGGCTGGCTCGCGCCGGGCCGGACGATCGAGGTCCGGCGGGCGCCGACCCACTTCGGCGAGGCCGGCCTTCGCTGCGAGTCCCGGGGCGTGCGCCGCGAGATCACGGCCGTCGTCGCCCCGCCGCTCCGCAAGCCGGCCCGAATCATCCTCCACGTCCGTCCGCCCTCGGCCTTCGGCCCGGCCAAGAGCGTCACGGTCAACGGCAGGCCGTGGCCGAACGTCAGCGGCGAAGCCGTCGACCTGGGACGCCTCACGTCCCGAGCGGTCGTCGTGTGTCGGTATTAGTGAGGCCGGCCATCCCCACTCCCCGGAGGTCCCCATGAGGCTCCCGAAAACATTCGCCCCCGCCATCGCCATCCTGCTCGCGGCCGCCGCCGTCGCCGCGCCGCCCCTCGCCGGCCAGGCCGACAAGCCCGCCTCCGGCTTCGGCATCTCTTTATCCGGGTACGTCAAGACCGATATCTTCTACGACTCGCGGCAGACGGTGAACTTCCGCGAGGGCCATTTCCTCCTCTTTCCCAAGGAGCCGTCCCTCGACCCGCTCGGCCGGGACATCAACGCCAAGTCGAGCTTCAACATCCTGTCCATCCAGACCCGCCTGGCCGGCAAGATCACCGGGCCGGACGTCCTGGGCGCCAAGACCTCCGCCTACATCGAGGCGGAGTTCTTCGGCACGTCCGACGCCGACCTCAACGGCTTCCGGCTCCGCCACGCCTACCTGACGCTCAAGTGGACGAGGTCCGAGCTCATGGTCGGCCAGTTCTGGCACCCGATGTTCGTCACCGACTGCTATCCGGACGTCGTGTCCTTCAACACGGGCGCGCCGTTCCAGCCCTTCAACCGGAGCCCCCAGGTCCGGTTCACGCAGACGTTCGGCCGGTGGAGCGTCTCTGCCACGGCCCTCGCCCAGAGGGACTTCGTCTCGAACGGCCCGCAGGGAGCGAGCGCGGCCTACCTCCGCAACGCCGCCCTGCCGGAGCTCAACCTCAAGCTCCAGTATGCGAAGGCCAACGGAGCGGAGAAGACGGAGACCGTGGCCGGGGCCGAAGCGGATTTCCTGAAGCTCGTCCCCCGCCTGGCGACCGCGTCCGGCTATAAGACCGACGAGTCCGTGCGGAGCTTGGCGGGCATGGCCTATCTCAAGGTCAGGCGGCCGGGCTGGACGTTCAAGGCCGAGGGCGTCTACGGCTCGAACCTCTACCACTTGACGATGCAGGGAGGGTACGCCGTCCGCGACGAGGTCGTCCTCGCCGGCGACGTGCCCGACGCCTGGGCCTATTCGCCCACGAGCGGCCTGTCGCTGTGGTCCGAGGTCCAGACGAACGGCGCCCCCTGGCAGGCGGGGCTCTTCGGAGGCTACTTCCGGAACTTCGGGGCCCGGTTCGCGCTCGCCCCGGTCGCCGCGGAGGTCTTTTCCAGGGGGCCCAACATCGCCGATCTCTACCGGGTCTCGCCGCGGCTCCTCTACAACGTCGGCAAGATGCGCTTCGCCGCCGAGGCCGAGCTGACGGGCGCTGCCTACGGCACGCCCGACGCCTTCGGCAGGGTCCGGGGGGCCAAGACCGTCACGAACCTGCGCCTGCTCCTCGCGGCGTACTACTTCTTCTGAGAGCGCCGGCAGGCGCTCGACCGGGCGGAGAAACCGTCAGGCGCCGGCCTTGCCGAGGCTTGTTTTCTCCCCGCCCCGCCACTAAGATGTCCCTGCGGTGTGATGGACCGCGAGAACCCCGGCGAAAGGAGCCAGGCGCGATGTCCGTGAAGATCCTCCGTCCCGTCCCGAGCGATATCGAGATCGCCCAGGCCGCGACCCTCCTCCCGATCGCCAAGGTCGCCCAGGCCGTCGGCCTCGAGGAGGCCGACCTCGACCTCTACGGCAGGCACAAGGCCAAGATCCACCTCGACGTCCTCCCCCGGATCCAGGGCCGGCCCCTGGGCCGCTACGTGGACGTGACGGCCATCACGCCGACGCCGCTCGGCGAGGGCAAGACGACGACGACCGTCGGCCTGAGCCAGGCCCTCGGCGCGCACCTGGGAAAGAAGGTCGTGACCGTCGTCCGCCAGCCCAGCATGGGCCCGACCTTCGGCATCAAGGGCGGCGCCGCGGGCGGCGGCTATTCCCAGATCGTGCCCATGGAGGACTTCAACCTCCACCTGACCGGCGACATCCACGCCGTCACGGCCGCCAGCGACCTCCTGGCCGCGGCCATCGACGCCCGGGTCCTCCACGAGTACCACCAGGGGGACGACGGGCTCTTCGACGCCTTCTGCCCGGCCGGGAAGAAGGGGGAGCGGCGCTTCTCCCCGACCATGCTCCGCCGCCTCGAGAAGCTCGGCATCGCCAAGACTGACCCGTCCGCGCTGACGCCCGAGGAAAGGCGTCGCATGTTCCGCCTGGATATCGACCCGGCTTCCATCACTTGGAACCGCGTCATCGACGTCAACGACCGCTTCCTTCGCCGGATCAGGATCGGGCTTGGACCGGAGGAGCTGGGCCTCGACCGCGAAGCCGGCTACGATATCTCGGCCGCCTCGGAGATCATGGCCATCCTGGCCCTGACGACGGGCCTGGCCGATATGAGGGAACGGCTCGGCCGGATCGTCATCGGCACGAGCAAGGCCGGCGAGACCGTCACGGCCGAGGACCTCGGCGTCGCCGGCGCCCTGGCCGTGCTCATGAAGGACGCCATCATGCCCAACCTCATGCAGACGCTCGAGAACACGCCGGCCGTCGTTCACGCCGGCCCCTTCGCCAATATCGCCCACGGCAACTCCTCGATCATCGCCGACCAGATCGCGCTCCGGCTCGTCGGTCCGGACGGCTATGTCCTCACGGAATCCGGGTTCGGGGCCGATTGCGGCATGGAAAAATTCATGAACATCAAGTGCCGCGCGAGCGGCCTCGCCCCGGACTGCGTCGTCATCGTGGCCACCATCCGGGCCCTCAAGATGCACGGCGGGGGGCCCAAGGTCGTGGCCGGCAAGCCGCTGGCGCCAGCCTATGCCGACGAGAACCTCGACCTCCTCGGCAAGGGGCTGCCCAACATGGTCGCCCACATCAAGAACGCCCTGCGATTCGGAGTGCCGGCCGTCGTCGCCGTCAACCGCTTCGCCACGGACACCGACGCCGAGATCCGGATGGTGCGCCAGGCGGCCGTCACCGCCGGGGCCGAGGATGCCGTCATGGCCGACCATTGGGCCGGAGGGGGAGCGGGGGCGGTCGACCTGGCCAAGGCGGTCATGGCCGCCTGCGACAGGCCCCGCGATTTCCGCTTCCTCTACCCGCTCGACTGGGACATCAAGAAGAAGATCGAAACGATCGCGACTCAGATCTACGGCGCCGACGGGGTGGACTACGAGCCGGCGGCCGAGGCCAAGATCGCGCTCTACACGCGGCTCGGTTTCGACAAGCTCCCCATCTGCATGGCCAAGACCCACCTCAGTCTCAGCCACAACCCGGCCTGGAAAGGCGTCCCGAAGAACTTCCGCGTGCCCGTGAGGGACGTCAAGGCCAGCGTCGGGGCCGGCTTTCTCTATCCGCTCTGCGGCGACATGAGGACCATGCCCGGTCTGCCGACGCGGCCGGCCTTTTACGACGTCGACCTCGACCTCGAGACGGGCAAGGTCGTCGGCCTGTTATGAGCCGGGAGAGACTCCGCCCACCTCGTTCCGTGAGAAGCGATGAGGAACTGTCCCCCTCGCGGGGACAGCCCCTCTTTATCTTTAAGCGGATGCGCTATAATGACCTCCCGGCGCGGACGCTGACGGGACCGCGCCACGCATCCCGGACCGGAGAGAGTCCATGTCGACAGCCAAGCGCATGAGCCGGCGCCGGTTCATCGGCCGGACTCTGGCCGCCGGGGCGGCCCTGACCATTGTCCCCCGCCGCGTCCTCGGCGGACCGGGCTACACGCCCCCGAGCGACACCCTGACCAAGGCCGTCATCGGCGTCGGCGGCATGGGCCAGGCCCACCTCGGCTACCCCGGCTCCGTCCTCGTCGCCGTCTGCGACGTCGACGCCCGCCACCTCCAGACCGCGCTTGAGCTTTCCGGGCCGGGGGTCAAGGGCTACCACGATTTCCGCGAGGTCCTCGAGCGGCCAGACGTCGACATTGTGCACATTGCGACCCCGCCCCACTGGCACGCCCTGATCTCGATCGCGGCCGCCGAGGCCGGCAAGGACGTCTGGTGCGAGAAGCCCATGACCCGGACGATCGCCGAGGGCCGGGAGGTCGTCCGCGCCGTCGAGCGGAACGGCCGCATCTTCCGCGTCAACACCTGGTTCCGGTTCGAGGGCGACTTTTACGGCTTCGGCTCGGACGTGCGGCCCGTGAAGAAGGTCGTCCAGAGCGGTTTGCTCGGCTGGCCGCTCAAGGTCACCGTCAGCGCCACGACAGGCTTTGATTGGAAATTCTACTGGAGCGGCCGGACGGACCTCCGTCCCGAGCCCGTGCCGCCGGAGCTCGACTACGACTTCTGGCTCGGCCCGGCGCCCTGGAAGCCCTACCACCCCCATCGCGTCCACGGCACCTTCCGCGGCTACTGGGATTACGACGGCGGCGGCCTCGGCGACATGGGCATGCATTACCTCGACCCGGTCCAGTACCTGCTCGGCAAGGACGGGACGAGCCCGGTCGAGGTCTGGGCCGACGCGCCCGAGCAGCATCCGGACGCCTGCGGCTCCTGGCGCCGGATCGAGATGAAGTACGCCGACGGGTGCATCATCGTCCTCGACGGGGAGAACAGGGACACCAAAGCCGCCTTCCTCGAAGGCCCGGCCGGAAAGCTCTTCCGCGGCTTCGAGTCCGACATCCCCGGCCTGAAGGACAAGGTCGCCGGCCTCGCGGACCCCGAGCCCCAGGTCACGGACTTCGCCGAGGCCGTGCGGAAGCGCCGCCGCTTTGCTCTCAACGAGCGCAACGGCCATCGCTCATGCACGCTCGTCAACCTCGGCAAGATCGCCGTCCAGCTCGGCCGGCCGCTCCGCTTCGACCCGGAGCGGCAGACATTTGTCGGGGACGAGGAGGCCGACCGCCTGGCCGGCCAGGCCATGCGGGCCCCCTGGCACCCGTGAGCGCCGTGAGCGCGAGGAGAGGGACCATGAAGAAGACGCGCATCCCGGCGCTCATCGCGCTCGCCGCTCTCGTCGCGGCCGCCGGCGCGGCGGGCGGCGCCGAGGATGCGGCGGCCATCAAGGCCAAAGTCGCGGCCCTCGTCGCGCGCTTCCCCGCGGCGGACGCCGCCGACCGCGACGGCCTCGCGGACGCCGTCCTCGGCCTCGGGCCGGCGGCCGTGGCGGACGTCTGCGCTCTCGTCCTGCCGCCGGGCGCGGGCGACGACAGCGCGCCCCGCTTCGCCGTCAACGGCCTGGCCGTCCGGGCCGGCCGGCCCGGCGCGGAAAAGGACAGGCGGCTCGTCTCGCGGGCCCTCGTCGACGCGGTCCGCGGACCGGCGGACAAAGAGGTCAAGGCCTTCCTCATCTCCCAGCTCGAGCTCGCCGGCGGCCCAGAAGCGGTCAAGCCCCTGGCCGCGTACTTGGGCGACGCCCGCCTGGCCGCACCGGCCGCCCGGGCCCTGCTCGCCATCCGCGCCCCGGGCACGGCCGCCGCCTTCCTCAAGGCCCTCGACGCCGCGTCCGGCGCGGCCCGGGTGACGGTCGTCAAGTCCCTGGGCGAGCTCCGCAACCCGGAAGCGGTGAAGAAGCTCGTCCCCTACGCCTCGAGCTCCGATGAGGCGCTTCGGCGGACGGCGCTCTACGCCCTGGCTAATATCGGCGACCCTGCGGCCGGACCGGTCCTCGAGCGCTCGCGCGTCGCCGCCCCGCTCCACGAGAGGTCCCAGGCCCCCGCCCTCTATCTCCTCTACGCCCGGCGGCTCATCGAGTCGGGCCGAACGGTCGAGGGTCTGGCCGCGGCCCGCGACATCCTGAAATGCTACGCGGCGCCGGCCGAGAGCCACGTCGCGGCGAACGCCCTGGGCATCCTCGTTGCCAAGCTCAAGGACAAGGCGCTGCCGGACCTTCTGGCGGCCGTGGATGGCCCGAGCCCGTCGCTGCGCGGCGCGGCCCTCGAGCTTGCCGACTCGATCCCCGGCGCCGAGGCGACCGCGACGTGGGTCGAGAAGGCGGCCGGCGCTCCCCCGGACGTCCGGGCCGAGATCGTCGGCATGCTCGGGCGGAGAGGCGACCGGGCGGCGCTCCCCGCCGTGCGCGAGGCGCTCCGCAGTCCCGACAAGGCCGTGCGGCTGGCCGCGATCCCCGCCGCCGTGCGGCTCGGCGGCGCCGATGTCCTGCCGGAAATCTATCCCTTCTTCAATTCGGCGGAGGCGGACGAGGTCGCGGCGGCCAAGGACGCGCTTCTCGGCTTCGACGCCGGCCGCGTCGTGCCCGACGCCGCGCGGCTCATCGTCGAAGCGCCCCCCGCGGGCCGGGCCGCGCTCATCGAGGTCCTGGCCGCCAAAGGAGCCCGGGACAGGATCGACCTCGTCTTCGCCCAAGCCGGAAGCCCTGAGCCGGCCGTCCGCTCGGCGGCCGTCGCGGCCCTGGCCGCGCTGGCCGAAGAAAAGGACCTGCCGCGGCTCCTCGACCTTCTCTCCGTTGCCTCGGACAGCGAAGAGACGGCCAACCTCGAGAAGGCGGTCGCGGCCGCGGCCGGCCGGGCCGCGGATTCCGAGCGCCGGACCGACGCCCTGGCCCGGTTCCTGGCCGGCGCCTCTGCGCCGCGCCGGGCCGTCATCCTCAAGGTCCTGCCCCGGCTCGCCGGGCCGCGCGCCCTCGAGTTGGTCCGGGCGGCCGTCACGGACAAGGACCCGCAGATCCAGGCCGCGGCCGTCTACGCCCTCTCGCGCTGGCCCGACCTCTCGGCCGGCGACGATCTCGTCCGGCTCGTCTCGACCGGCGCCAATAAGAAGTTCGTGCTGACGGCCCTCGAAGGCTACGTCAGGATCATCAACCAGTCCGACCTCGCGGCCTTCAAGAAGCTGGCCCTGCTCAAGGGCGCCCTGGCCCTGCCCAAGGATGAGGCCGACGGGAAGCTCGTTCTCCGGGGGATCGCCGAGAACAGGGATCCCGGCGCGTTGCGGCTGCTCGGGGATTCCCTGGCCAGCCGGGCGCTCCGGGAGACGGCCGCCCAGGCCCTCCTCGACATGGCCTCCGAACAGGCGCCGGAGGAGCGCTGGCTCTCCGGGCACGAAGCCGTCTCCATCCTCAGACGGGTCGAGGCCGAAGCCGCGGACCCGGCGGAGAGGGAGCTTGCCTCGCGGACGATCGCCGAGCGGCTGCGCCAGGGCGGCTATGTCCCGCTCTTCGACGGCCGGACGCTCGCCGGCTGGAAGGGCCTCGTCGCCGACCCGCCGACGCGGGCCAAAATGACGCCTGAAGACATGGCCATGGCCCAGGCCGCGGCCGACGAGCGCATGCGGGCCCACTGGAGCGCCGCCGACGGGCTCCTCGTCTTCGACGGCAAGGGCGAAAGTCTCTGCACCCTCAAGGATTACGGCGACTTCGAGATGCTCGTCGACTGGAAGATCGACAAGGCCGGCGACAGCGGCATCTACTTGCGCGGGTCGCCCCAGGTCCAGATCTGGGACGCGGCCGCCAACCCCGAGGGCTCGGGCGGGCTCTACAATAACCAGAAAGGGCCCCGCCATCCGCTCGAACGGGCCGACCGGCCGGTCGGCGAGTGGAACACCTTTCGCATCATCATGATCGGGGACCGCGTGACCGTCTACCTCAATGACCGGATGGTCGTGGACAACACCGTCCTCGAGAACTACTGGGAGCGCGCGAAGCCGATCTACCCCGCCGGCCAGATCGAGCTCCAGGCCCACGGCAATCCGCTCTGGTTCAGGAACATCTACATCAGGGAGATCCCGCGCGAGGCCGTTTCGCCCGCGGGCGGCGCCTATG
>DATKJS010000031.1:0-3094 GCA_035543515.1 Terriglobales bacterium
GGCTCAGCCGAAGAGCTCCGGCCTCGCCGTTAGCGGCGTTATCCTCAGCCGGGACGCCTTCACATTCTATCTCGATTCCGGGGCATTTTTCCCGCTCCCCGACGTGTCCAAGAGAACCGTCGGGGGAGTTTTCCGCGGCCGAGGCCGCTTCGAGCTCAAGCCCGCCGCCGAGAACGAGCGCCGGCTGCTCGCCCTTCGCTCCCGGCAGAAGGACCTCCGCGTCCTCTCCGATTCCTTCGAGGCGGCCGTCTTCCTCTTCACCGACGGGTCCGCGCAGGAGCTCCTCGCGTCGGGTCAGGCGGTGCCGGCCGAAGGCGATAAGCCCGTCTCAGCCTACCATCGCATCCTGGGCCGGGCGGAGAAGGAGCTCCACGTCGACCTCCGGCTGCGGCTCCTGCCCGACCTCATGGAGGAGACTCCCGCCTCGCGCGGCCTCTTCCTGGCCGTGTTCGAGGGGGACAAGCTCCCGCCGGCGATCGCCGTCTACTCCCCGGGCGGGTTGGACCGGACTTGGCTCGAGGCCGGCACCGGCGACGAGACGACGGCCCTGGTCGTCATCGACGACAACAGGGGGGGCGGCTGGTACAGCGACCGGCCCCTCCAGAGGCCCTGGGGCGTCGCGCCGGCCGCAACCCCTGATTTTTCCGCCCTCCATTATTCGGTCGAGACGACGATCCGCAAGAACACGGACATCGAGGGCCGGACGGCGCTCCGCCTGCGCGCGGCCCGGGCCGGCGCGCGCCTCGTCGCCCTGGACCTCTTCTCGAAGCTGCGCCTTTCCGCGGTCCGGCTGAAGAGGGGCGACGGACCGGCTGCCGACGTCCGCTTCGTCCAGGGGGACGAGAAGAGCGAGGACCCGGTCCTGGTCATTCTGCCGGCGATGCTCGCGCCCGGCGAAGAGGCGGAGATCACCGCCGAGTACAAGGGCGAGGACGTTCTCCACGACGCCGGCGAGAACAACTTCTACGTCGGCGCCCGCCAGAACTGGTACCCGGACCTCAACGGCATGCGCGACTGGGCGGTTTACGACCTCACCTACCGGATCCCGAAAAAGCGGCAAGTCATCTCCGTCGGCAAGCTCGTCGAGTCGTCAGCGGAGGGGGATTTCGCGGTCTACAAGTACACCTCCGGGCGGCCCGTCCGCGCCGCCGGCTTCAACTACGGCGATTTCCGGATGATCGAGAAAGACGACCCGGACTCCGGGGTCAAGGTCCGCGTCTACACGAACCCGGGCCAGCCCGACTCCGTCAGGCAGCTGCAGCAGTTGCTCCCGACCGTCCATTTCGACACCGTCTCCATGGCCCAGGACGCCCTGGCCGACAGCCTCAACACGGCGCGCATCGCCACCCACTATTTCGGCCCCCTGCCGCAGAACGACATCGCCGTCACCCAGCAGACCGAATGGGGCTTCGGCCAGAGCTGGCCGACGCTCATCTACATCCCCTACATGGCCTTCCTCGACTGGGTCACCCGGGCCAACCTCGGGCTCTCCGACGCCAAGTCCTTCGTCGAAGAGGTAACGCCCCACGAATTCGCGCACCAATGGTGGGGGCACCGCGTGGGCTCGGCGACCTACCGGGACGTCTGGCTCGAGGAGGGATTCGCGGAGTTCACCGTCAGCCTGGTCGTCGAGCGGGCCCAGGGCGCGAGCGAGTTCCACAGCTATTGGGACCGGGCGAGGAAGATGCTCCTCGAAACGCCGCGCCACTCGGTCTGCGCCAACTGGGAGGCCGGGCCGATCTCGCTCGGGCCGCGCCTGGCGACGAAGGAGACGCCGCAGGCCTACAGCGCCGTCGTCTACCGCAAGGGGGCGTTCGTCGTCCACATGCTGCGCAACCTCTTCTGGGACGCGAAAAACCCGGACCACGACCACCTTTTCATCGCCATGATGAAGGACTTCATCGGGGCCTGGGCCGGCCGCAATCCCACGACCGCGGATTTCCAAGCGGTCGTCGAACGCGACGCCCCCGCGCCCTACACCGGGAACATGGGCTGGTTCTTCCGCCAGTGGGTCGAAGGGATGACGCTCCCGAGGATCGAGTCCTCCGTCCGCATCGAGGAGGCGGGAAAGGGCCGCTACCGGCTCTCGGGGACGATCGTCCAGTCGGGCGTCCCCGACGATTTCCGGAGCATCGTCCCCGCCTACTTCGAATTCGACAAGGGCCGGCTCTTCAGATTCGCTCAGGCCTCCATCACGGGGAACAACACAGTCAAGGTCCAAGGGGAGGTCGAACTGCCGAAAAGACCCCTGCGGGTCGTCGTCAACCCTAATTTCGAGTGGCTGACGGGCCGCTGAGCAAGGGGGGGAGGCGCCGCGAGCCCGAGGCGGCGCCAGGGGGCGGGAGGGCGGACGAACGGCCCCGACTGCGCGCCTTGACCGGGACGATGTCTTCCTGTAAGATAAGGCAACTCCCGGTGGGGCTGTAGCTCAGTTGGGAGAGCGCTTGAATGGCATTCAAGAGGTCGCCAGTTCGATCCTGGTCAGCTCCACCACCGAAAAAGCTCTGATTTCCCCTAACTCTGGACCGCCTTTCCTTATGGTTCTTCTTAGCCTGAGTCATCAAACTCAGCCATCTTAGGCCGTTTTCTCCGCCCCGCATCTACGCGGAAAGACCCGAATGGCTTGATAACCTTACGATATAGGTGGTATTTTGAATCGGGACAGGGCCATCGAGGGATTGGGAAAAGCAAGGAAAGCCGGCTGGGAGAAAGGGAACAACGAATGAAAAACAGGGAGAGGAAACCTCCGCATGTGGTCTTTAGAAGTCAAAACGCCAGGATCGCCGCGGTGTTGGGCTTTTCCCTGATCCTTGCCCTGTTCTTTGGCTTGGTCTTCGGCATCGTCGCCGGGCCGGTCGCTGGCATCATCGCGGGGCTCGCCGCCGGAGCTGTCGCCAGCGTGATCTTTTTTGGCCTGTCCGCCGGCCCCTAAGCGTGACATCGAGGGCGGCTGCCCTGTGACTCCATCGGCCCTCCATCGGGAAAGGCGGCCCCGCGGCCTCACATCCTGGCCTTGTTCCGCAGGAGCATTCTGTAACGCGTAAATGCCGTCGTGAGCCTATAGACACCGAAGGCGACGAACGCCGCGCCGACC
>DATKJS010000032.1:0-3012 GCA_035543515.1 Terriglobales bacterium
TGGCTGGTCAAGGTGGACGGCCTGGTCATCTACCACAACGGCGACTGCTGTCCGGACAACCCCAGCGCCGAGCACGATTTCCTGCGGTCGAAATCCGGCCGCATCGACCTGGCCTTCGTCTTCCCCGTGACCGCGCCTGGACAGAAATACACCCTCCAGGAGGAGGATTTCTTCCGGAAGTTCGAGGTCGGCGCGGCGTTCCCGATGCACGCCACGGCGGGGGACGCCATGTACCTCGACTTCCAGAAGGTCTTCCAAGGCAAATTCCCCGGCCTGCGCATCCACGTCCCGACGTGTCTGGGCCAGAAGTTCGTCTACGAGAACGGGAAGATCCGGGACTGAGACGGGAGGCCGCCTCCCATCCCGGCCGCAACGGCCGCGCCCCTTGACCTGTTATAATGGGCGTGGAGGCGCTCATGAAAAGACCCCGCGCGGCCGCCCTGGCCGTTGTTCTCGCCGCCTGCGGCCTGGCCCTTCAGGCCGCGCCATGCCCACTCCCGGCCGGCGCTCCGGCCGCGCCTCGGCGCCAGGCCGCGCCCAAGCCCGCCGAGGTCAAGCTCCCCGAGACCCCGGCCGGCCGCATCGCCGGCGAGTTCCTGGCCGCCGTGAACACCGGGACGGAGAAGGACTTCGCCGCCTTCTTCTCCCGCCACGGCTCCGAGGCCGCCCTCAAGCGCCATACCGATGAGGAGCGCCTCCAGATGTTCCGCCAGATGAAGGACCGCATGGGCCGGCTCGTCGTCCGCTCGGTCCAGGCCTCGGGCGACGTCGGCATCATCCTCGTCGCCGAGGCGCAGAAGGCCGGCTGGGTGCGGCTCGAATTCAGCCTCGAGGCCGCCCCGCCGCACAAGCTCGACGCGCTCCGCATCGAGGACACCGACGCGCCGGCCGAGGCCGCGCCCGCCCCGCCGCCGGGCGCGCCCCAGCCCCCGCCAGGCACCCTCGCGCCTCCGCCGGCCCAGCAGCCGCCCCCGCCTCCTCCGCCCGCGCCGCCCTCCGACGAGAAGTTCCGCGCCTTCGCCGACGAGTTCCTCACCCGCGCCCAGGCCTTCGGCTTCACGGGCGCCGTCCTCGTCGCGCGCCAGGGCAAGGTCGTCCTCGAGCGCGGCTGCGGCCTGGCCGACCGCGCCCGCAACATCCCCATAACCTCCGCGACGGCCTTCGACATCGGCTCGAACACGAAGGACTTCACCAAGATGGCCGTCCTCCAGCTCGCCGACGCGGGCAAGCTCCGGCTCGAAGATCCCATCTCGAAGTATTTCGACGGCGTGCCGCCCGACAAGTCCGCCATCACCATCGCCATGCTCATGGACCACACGGCCGGGCTGCCGCTCTATTCCGGCCCGGACGACGAGGCCGTCACGCGCGCGGACTTCCTCAAGCGCATCCTGGCCGCGCCGCTCATCGCCGAGCCCGGACGCGGGCAGAACTACTCGAACCCCGGCTACAGCCTGCTCGCCGCGATCATCGAGAAGGTCACGGGCGGGTCGTGGGAGGAGTACGTCGCGGCCCATATCCTCAAGCCGGCCGGCATGGCCGAGACCGGCTACGCCCTGCCGAAGTGGAAGCCCGGCCAGATCGCGCACGCCTACGAGAATGGCCGCGACGCCGGCTCGACCTTCGATTACCCGCACGCGGCCGACGGCCCCTACTGGAACCTCCGCGGCAACGGCGGCACGCTGGCGACGCTCGGCGACATGTACAAGTTCCACCTCGCCCTGGCCGGCGAGAAGCTCCTCAAGAAGGCGTCGCAGGAACGGCTCTTCCCGCAGTCCCAGCCCGTCGTCCTCGTCGGCGGCAACGGCGTCCACTTCTTCTCCTACCACCGCGACCCGGCGGCCGGGCTGGCCATCCTCGTCGCCTCGACGGACGCCTCGGCCACGGCCATGGACATGGACCGGGCGCTGGCAGAGATCGCGCTCGGCCGGCCGGTCGCCCTGCCGCCCCAGGTCGTCGCGCCCGCGGCGGCCGGCGCCCTCGACAGGTTCGCCGGCGCCTACACCCTGCCGACGGGCGGGAAGCTCACGGTCGTCTCGCTCGGGGATCGGCTGACGGTCGCCGCCGACGGCCAGGATGCGATGACGCTCCTGGCCGGGCTGGGGCCGGAAGCGGCGGCCGAGGCCGACCGCCTGAACGCCGCCGCCGCGGCCCTGGCCGAAGCGGTCGCGCGCGGCGATTCCGGGCCTCTCGCCGAGGCCTTGGGCGACCGCGTCTCGCCCGCCGTGCTCAAGGAGCGGGTGGAGAAGATGCGTCAGGAGCGGGAAGCGCGGCTGGGCGCGTTCCGGGGCGTCCGCGTCCTGGGGAGCGTGGCCGCTCAGGCGCCGCCCGGCCCGCGCCGGACAATGGAGCCGGGGGAGTCCTCGACCGTCGTCGCCCTCGAGTACGACCGCGGTACGGCCTACACGCGCTTCGCCTGGGAAGGGGAGCGGCTCATCGGCCGCGACCCCGACCTCCCGGGGCCGCCCGTGACCGAGTTCCGGCCGGTCTCGGCCTCGCGCTTCGCGAGCTACGACCTGGCCGTGGGGTCGGGGACGGAGATCGGCTTCGAGCTCGACGCCGCGGGCCGCGTCACGGGCCTCAGCTTCGGCACGGACGCCCTGAGGACGATCGCCAAGCGCGCCGGGTGATTCCTTTGGGGTCAGACCTCAGTAACCTATTGATACACAGAGTATTAATAGCAAATCATGCCAGCAATCTGGCCTTAAGTCTCCATTTCTGGGCCCTAAATTGAGGACTTAAGCCCGCACCGCCCGAGTACGTTCCCCGGGACTTGACTGGATTTTCGCTAAGTCCTCGTTTTTGGGGCCATAATCGAGGACTTAAGACCCAGAAGGGCCCTGATTTTGTGGTTATCCTGGCCCAAATCAATCGGATGCTGAGGTCCGACCCTCTATTTACTCTTGAGCGCCTCGCGACGGAGGAGCGCCGCCTTGTCCGTCAGCTCCCATGTAAAGTCGGGGTCGTTGCGCCCGAAATGGCCGTAGGCCGCGGTCTTCTTGTAGATCGGCCGCC
>DATKJS010000033.1:0-46361 GCA_035543515.1 Terriglobales bacterium
GCCCGGCCTCTCGGAGCTCGAGGTGCGGGCCCACCTCGAGCAGCTGGCGGCGCGCAACACCGCGGCGCAACAGCCGTGCTTCATCGGCGCCGGAGCCTATCCGCACTTCGTGCCGGCGATCGTCGACCAGATCCTGCAGCGCGCCGAGTTCTACTCGGCCTACACCCCGTACCAACCGGAGGTCAGCCAAGGCACGTTGCAGGCGATCTTCGAGTTTCAGTCGCTGGTCGCCATGGTCACGGGGATGGAGATCGCCAACGCCAGCATGTACGACGGTGCCTCGGCGACGGCGGAGGCGGTGCTGATGGCGCCGCGCATCCGCGCCAAGCGATCGCGCGTGATCCTGTCGCGCGCGCTGCATCCGCAGTATCGCGAGGTGGTGCGGACGTACACCACCGGCGCCGGCCACGTCGAGCTGGTGGAGGCGCCGTTCACCGCGGACGGCCGCACCGACGTCGATTGGCTGGCGCGCAACGTCGATGCGCAGACGGCGGCCGTCGTCGTCGGCTATCCGAACTTCTTCGGTGTCGTCGAAGACCTCGGCACGCTTGCGGAGGTGGCGCACGCGCAGCAGGCGCTGCTGATCAGCGCCACCAGCGAAGCGCTCGCCCTCGGCCTGCTCCAACCGCCCGGCGCCTACGGCGCCGACATCGTCGTCGCCGAGGGGCAGAGCCTCGGCATCCCGATGTCGTACGGCGGACCCGGCGTCGGTCTGTTCGCGACGCGCAACGAGTTCGTGCGCATGATGCCCGGCCGACTGGTCGGCGAAGCGGTCGACGGCGCCGGACGGCGCGGCTACGTGCTCACCCTCGCCACGCGCGAGCAACACATCCGCCGCGAGAAGGCGACCTCGAACATCTGCACCAACCACGGGCTGATGGCGTTGGCGTTCACCGTGCACGTGAGCACGCTCGGCAAGACGGGGTTGCGCAAGCTGGCGGTCGCCAACACCGCCGCGGCCCACCGGGTGGCTGAGCGCCTCACCGCCGCCGGCTGGCGCCAGCCCTTCGCCGCGCCGTTCTTCAACGAGTTCGTCGTCAGCCGTGCCGGCGCGGCGGCGACCTGCGCCGCCGCCGCTCAGCAGGGGATTCTTGCGGGCGTGCCGCTGGCGCGCTGGTACCCGGAGCTCGGCGACGCCCTGCTCCTGTGTGTAACCGAAGTGCACGACGCGGCGGCCGTCGACCGCCTGCTCGAGGCGCTGCGCTAGCCCGATGAGCGAACGGCGCTGATGTCTCACCGCACCGGCAAACAGAGCGGCCTGCTCCTCGACGAGCCGCTGATCTTCGAGCGCAGCCGTCCCGGCCGCGAGGGCTTCGCCGTGCCCGGCGGCGACGACGATCCGAGCGCCTTCTTGCCACGCGACCTGCTGCGCCCGCCGATCGATGGCTTTCCCGAGGTGAGCGAGCCGGAAGTGCTGCGGCATTTTCTGCGCCTGTCGCAGTGGAACCTGGGAACGGCGACGACCTTCTATCCGCTCGGCTCGTGCACGATGAAGTACAACCCGGTCGTCGACGAGGCGTTGGCGCGTTTGCCGGGACTGGCGGCACTGCATCCGCTGGCACCCGACGCCGCCGCCCAGGGGGCGCTGCACGTCATCTGGGAGCTCGAGCGGATGCTCGCCGAGGTCAGCGGCATGGACGCCGTGAGTCTGCAGCCCGCCGCCGGCGCGCAAGGCGAGCTCACCGGCATGAAGATGATTCGCGCCTACCACGTCGACCGCGGCCGCGCCCGCACCAAGGTCCTGATTCCGGCGAGCGCCCACGGCACCAACCCGGCGAGCGCCGCGTTGTGCGGCTACAGCACCGTGCCGGTGGAAGGCAACCGCATCGGGCTCATCGATGCCGACGCGGTGCGCCGTGCCATGGACGACGACGTCGCGGCGCTGATGATCACCAACCCCAACACCCTCGGCCTGTTCGAGCGCGAGATCGTGCAGGTCGCCGAGGCGGTGCACGCCCGCGGTGGGCTCGTTTACCTCGACGGCGCCAATCTGAACGCCCTCATGGGCGTCGCCAAGCCGGCGCACATGGGCGCCGACGTCATGCAGATCAATCTGCACAAGACGTTCTCGACGCCGCACGGCGGTGGGGGGCCGGGCGCCGGCCCGGTGACGGTGCGCGATGTCCTCTCGCCGTACCTGCCGACGCCGCGCCTCGTCCGCGACGGCGACCGCTTGCGCTGGAGCGACGACTTCCCGAAATCGATCGGCCGCGTGCGCTCGTTCTTCGGCAACTTCGGCATGCACGTGCGTGCCCTGGCGTACATGCTGGCGCTCGGCGGCGACGGGCTCACGCAGGCAACGGAGATGGCCGTGCTGAGCGCCAACTACATCCGCCGGCGCCTCGACGGCGCTTACCAACTCGCCTACCCCGCCGTGTGCATGCACGAGTGCGTGTTCACCGACAAGGGCTTCGAGGACCACGGCGTGAAGACCCTCGACATCGCCAAGCGCTTGCTCGACTACGGCTTCTACGCGCCGACGATCTACTTCCCGCTGGTGGTCAGCGGCGCGCTGATGATCGAGCCGACGGAGACCGAGAGCAAGCGCGACCTCGACCTCTTCATCGCGGCCATGAAGGCCATCGCCCGGGAGGCGAAGGAGGAGCCCGAGATCCTGAAGTCCGCGCCCCATCTCAGCTACGTCCGCCGGCTGGACGAGGTCGCCGCGGCCAAGACGCCCATCCTCCGCTGGGAGAAGAAGGTTTAGATGTCCGTCCAGGACCTCATCCTTGCCCTGCACCGGTTCTGGGCCGGGCAAGGCTGCTATCTGGCTCAGACCTACGACCTCGAGGTCGGCGCCGGGACGATGACGCCGGACACGTTCTTCCGGGTCCTGGACCGGCGGCCGTGGAAGGTCGGCTACGTCCAGCCGTCCCGGCGGCCGACGGACGGCCGCTACGGCGAGAACCCCAACCGCGTCCAAAAGCACTTCCAGTACCAGGTCATCATGAAGCCGTCGCCGGACGACATCCAGGACGTCTACGTCCGCAGCTTGGCTTCGCTCGGCATCTCTCTCGCCGACCATGACCTCCGGTTCGACGAGGACAACTGGGAATCGCCGACGATCGGCGCCTGGGGCGTCGGCTGGCAGGTCCTGCTCGACGGGCTGGAGATCACCCAGTTCACCTATTTCCAGCAGTGCGGCGGGATCGACCTCTCGCCCGTGCCCGTCGAGATCACCTACGGCCTCGAGCGTCTGGAGATGTTCCTCGAGCAGAAGGACGACATCTACGACCTCGACTGGTCGGCCGACGTCTCCTACCGCGACCTTCGGTACCGCGAGGAGCGGGAATTCTCCGAGTACAATTTCAATGCCGCTGACGTCGGCACGCTCCGGCGCGCCTTCCAGGCTGCGGAGAAGGAGGCCGCCCGGCTCACGGCGCGGGGGCTCCTGCTCCCGGCCTACGACATGTGCCTGAAGTGCTCCCACAATTTCAATCTCCTCGACGCGCGCGGGGCCATCAGCGTCACCGAGCGAGTCAAGATGATCGCTTCGATCCGCGTCCTGGTGACCGAGATCGCCCGGAAGTACACCGCGGCGAGGGAGGAGGAATGATGGAATTCCTCCTCGAGCTGCTGACCGAAGAGCTCCCCGCCTCCCACGTCCGCTCGGCCCTCGAACAGCTCGAGGCCAAGTTCCGCCAGGAGCTCGACGCGGCCCGGGTCGGGGTCGCCTCGCTCCGGACGCTGGGCACGCCCCGGCGGCTCGTCGTCGCCGGGGACTTCGCCGTCGGGCAGGAGGACCGCGAGGCCGTCGTGACCGGGCCGCCCAGGTCGGTCGGCATCGGCCCCGACGGGGCCTACACCGCCGCGGCCAAGGGGTTCGCCCGCTCCCAGGCCGTCCCGGAGAGCGCCCTGGAGGTCGTGACGACGCCGAAGGGCGAGTACCTGGGCTTCAGGAAGCGGTCGGCCGGCCTGCCGACGCCGGTCATCCTGGCCGAGGCCGTACCCAGCATCCTCGGCTCGCTCAGTTTTCCGAAAATGATGCGCTGGGGGACGAACTCCCTCCGTTTCTCCCGCCCCGTTCACGGGCTCCTCTGCTTGTGGGATGGCTTGCCGCTCGAGGTCGTCTTCGCCGGGCTGCGGGCGGGGGCGTCGACCGTCGGCCACCGCGTCCTCGCGCCGGGCTGGATCGAGGTTTCTGGCTTTGCCGATTACAAAGCCCGGCTGGCGGCGGCCGGCGTCATCGTCGAGCCGGAGCAGCGCAAGGCCCTCATTCTCGCCCAGGTTGAGGCCCGGCTGGCCGGGCTCGGGGCGACGGTCCTCCCGGACCCTGACCTCCTGGAGGAGCTGACGTTCAACGTCGAGCACCCGTTCGTCATCCTGGGCGGGTTTCCCGAGAGCTTCCTGAGCCTGCCGCTCGAGGTCCTCTCGACGGCCATGAGGAAGCACCAGAAGTTCTTCTCGGTCGTCCGCGACGGGAAGCAGGTCGCCCATTTTCTGGGCGTCGCCGATGCGCGTGAGGACGCCCGGGGATTCATCCGCACCGGCAACGAGCGGGTCCTCCGGGCCCGCCTCGAGGACGCCCGGTTCTTTTGGGACCAGGACCGCAAGGTCCCGCTGGCGGAGCGGGCCGCGAACCTCGGCCAGGTCGTCTTCCAAGAGAAGCTCGGGACCTACGAGGACAAGGCCCAGCGTCTGAAGAAGCTCGTTTCCTACCTCTGCGGCCGGCTCGAGGAGGCCGAGGCCCGGGACGACGCCGTGGCCGCGGCCGGATTGGCCAAGGCCGACCTGCTGACGGACATGGTCAGGGAATTCCCGAGCCTCCAGGGCCGGATGGGCGGGCTCTACGCCCGGGCCGAGGGCTATCCCGAGGGCGTGGCGCGGGCCGTCTACGAGCACTACCAGCCGGCGGGCCTGGACGACGAATCGCCCTCCTCGACGGCCGGAGCGGTCCTGTCGATCGCCGACAAGCTCGACTCAACGGTCGGCGTCATCGGGCTCGGCATCGGGGTCACGGGCTCGAGCGACCCCTTCGGCCTCCGGCGCAACGCCCATGGCGTCTGCAAGACGATCCTCGACCGCGGGCTCCGCTTCTCCTTCCCCCACTTGGTCGACAAGGCCCTCGCCGCCTACGGCGACCGGCTGCCGCTCGGCCGGGAGGAGGTCAAGCGGGCAACGCTCGACTTCTTCTCCGGCCGCCTCCGCTTCATGCTCGAGCGCCAGGGCTTCCGCTACGACCTCGTCGGCGCAGCCCTCGGGCCAGGCCTCGCCGAGGTCCACGACGTCCTGCTCCGCGTCCAGGCCCTCGACTCGCTCAAGGCCAGCCCGCAGTTCGAGCCCTTCATCCTCATGGCCAAGCGGGTCAACAACATCCTCCGGGACCAGCCGCGGGCCAAGTTCAGCCCCGACCTCTTCGTCGAGAAGGAGGAGCGGGAGCTCCACTCGACCTTCGCCATCATCGAGCACAACGCCTCGCCGATGATCGCCCGCGGCGACTTCGGCCGCGCCCAGGCCATCATCTTCAAGCTCCAGCCGGTCCTCAATGCGTTCTTCGACCGCGTCCTGGTCATGGCCCCGGAGAGGAAGCTGAGGCAGAACCGCCTCGGCCTGCTCCAGGCCATCCAGGGGATGCTGGCGCAGGTCGCCGATTACTCGCAGGTCGTGGTCGAAGGGGAGAAGCCGGCCCGCGCGGCCGGCCCCCGCTAGATGCTGAACTCGCTCGACTTGTCCGTCGGCTCCCCGTTCGTCGGCTCGATGAACTTCTGCTCGAGGGCGATGATCTTGACCAGCGCGCCCGGGTAGTTTTGATGCTTCTCCTCCCCATAGGGGTTGAACTGGACGCCGGCCTGGTACTTATAGCTCTTGCCGGGGTTGAAGGACGACCAGCGGACGCGCCCCTTGAGGTTGAGCGGGACCCGCTCGCCGGGGATGCTGATCTGAAGAACGACTTTGGATTTGAACTTCAGGGCCTTCTGGGTCAGAAAGCGGACGCCGCCGCGGCTGATATCGAGGACGGGGCAGAACTCCTCGTCGAAGGCGACCTGCGTCGAGAAAAGCCTCTCCTTCCTGTAAGAGACGGTCGCCCCGGGGATTTTGAAGCGCTGGCACAGCCGCCGTTCGATCCCCTTCTCTGCCATGTCCAGCCTCCCTTCACGGGCCTCCGGAGAATCCTCCGCGGGGGGCGCGCAGGGCCGCTGCCCATTTTCCCTACGCCGTAGAATATATCAAGGCCGCGGCAAAAGTCAAAAGGATTCGGGACGCGCTGTCCCGGACCGCCGCCTCATTGGCGGAGGAAGGAGGTCCGCGTCCTTTCCAGCCGGACCTCGGCCCGGACATTCGAGGACGTGCCGCCGGCCTCGGCGCGCGTGAAGGTCAGGGACAGGGACCCGGACTTGGCGTAGGCCGGCGGCGCCGCAGGAGCGGGCTTCTTCGACAACAGGTCCTTCAGCGCCTTGTAGGTCGCGGAGATGGCGTCCAGGATGGAAATGCTGTTGGCCATGGGGTCGGTCCGGGGCGGCGGAAGGTAGGGCTTCTGCCCGGGCATCGAGGGCCCGGGCAGCTTGAAGCCCAGCGGCTTCGGCTTGACCGCGACCTTGCGCGTCGTCATGACGAGCTTGCCGTCGACATAGAGGGAGAGCTCGCCCTCCAGGTTGGTCACGGGAGGGGAGGTTCGGTTCGGGGCCGCCGCGGCCGGCGGCAGGACCGGGGCGGCGGGGCGGAGGGCGGCGGCCGGGACGAGGTCGACGGCGACACGGATGGGTTTCCTGACGACGAGGTCCCCGGCCTTGAGGTCGAGGTCGAACTCGTAGGTCCCGGAGCGCTCGAAGAGGCCGGCCGCGGGCAGAGTCAGGATGTGGAAGCCGCGGCTCCAGAAGCCGCCTTCGAGGGAGAAGGGGCCCAGGGAGACTTTATAAAACGCGTCGCACATCAGCTCCAGACCGACCTCGAGCCCGGCCGGGAGCCCGGAGGCCGCGGCACCGGTGCGGACGAGGAAGCTCACGTCCGTGACGAGGGGGAAGGCCTTCTTCC
The DNA here is from genome assembly GCA_035543515.1 of Terriglobales bacterium. Taxonomy (GTDB): domain Bacteria; phylum Acidobacteriota; class Aminicenantia; order Aminicenantales; family Saccharicenantaceae; genus DATKJS01. The sequence continues at coordinate 6,973 of DATKJS010000033.1, forward strand.
ATCTCGCCCAGAACGTCATGAAGTCCCGAAGCGTGCCCTCGTCCAGGAACCCGAACTCGGGGTCGGCGTCGCCGTACTTGTCGAAATAGGCCGCTAGGAGCTCCCGCTCCTCCGCCGCGGCGCCGGCCTTCCCGGCGAGGTAGGGGAGGAGGGCCTCGGCGACCTGGCGGTCCGCGCCCTCCAGACCGCCGACCTTGCCGGCGAGGTACTCCCTGGCCTTGGCGTAGTCAGGCCGCGGGCCGAGCAAGGACAGGAACTCCGACTTCCAGTCGGCCGCCGCGGCGAGGCCGACGGCGAGGACGGCGAGGAGGACGCGGACCCAGGTCCTTCTAATCATGGTACGTGAACTCGACCGAGGCCTCGAGAAAATCGCCGGGAAAGTCGTCGGGCAGGGCGGGGAACGGCAGGCTCGCCCGCACGGCGCCGAGGGCCGCCTCGTCCAGGACATCGCGGGCGCTGCCTTCGGCGAGCTCGACCGAGGCGAGCTCGCCGTTCTTCTTGACGACGACAATGACCTTGACCCACGTCCGCTCGGTCAGGCCGGGGGCGTATGGGAGCTCCCAGTTCTTCATGATCAGCTCGAGGACCTTCTGGGCCCAGGGACCGAGGTTATAGCCCTTGAGCGGGATGGAGATCGAGGCCCGCTGTCCGCCGGCGCCGCCGCCCCGCTTGCCGTCGCCCGCCCCGGAAGGCATTTCGCCGGAACCGGGGCCGCCGGTCAGGTACTGGTAGAAGTCCGGGGCCGTTCCCTTGCCGGAGGTCGCGCCGGCCGTCGGCTTCGTTCCCGGGGGGGCAAGGGTAATGGACAGGTCCGGCCCCTGGCCGGTTCGGTACCGCGAGCCCAGGAATTCCCGGAATTTCGCCGCGAGCGACGGGATGACGGGGCCCTGGGCCGTCGGACCAGGCGCGGCGGCGGCCGCCCCCGGAGGCACCGGGGCGGGCGCCGGAGGAGGCGCCGCCCGCCGAGGCCCGCCGGCGCCCCCCCCAGGCGGTCCGGCCTGGGAAAGGTCCTGCGGCGGCCGCCCCTGGGCCGGGCCGCCGACGACGCGGGGCACGGAGAGCCGGACCGGCGGCGCGATCCGGAGATCCTGGACCCTGGCTCGAACGGTCAGCAGCTTGATGGTGAAGCGGGCGTGGACAAAGCCGTAGATGAGAAGGCCGTGCAGGACAAGCGAGGCGGCCAGAGCGATAGACTTCCCCCGCCGCGCCCGGCCGTTCTCTCTGTGCAATCCGAGGCAATCTTCGAACACGACACGTCGTTCCGAGCGGCTATTATAGTACAATCCCGCAGGGCTTGAGAAAGTTTCAGCTCCGGGAGGATCTGGACGGCCGCCGGTCCCGGCGCGCCACGGCCAGGCTGAAGGCCGCGCCGAGAAGGCTGAGCGCGGCGAGCCGGGTCAGCAGGCGCGGCACGCCGAGGAGCGGGATGACGACCGCCGAGGCCAGCACGACGCCCGCGAACGACCCCAGGAGGTCGATCCCGTAGCCCGTTTCGGCGCGGGGCGTTTCCTTCAAGAACAGCCGGTTGGCAGCGACGAAGAGAACGCCGCCGAGGGCGCCGAAGGCTGCGAGGGACAGGAAAGGCAGGGCTTCCGGTCCGCGGCCTCGCGCCATGCGGAGGGTCAGGACGAGCAGGACGGCGAAGCCGGACTGGACGGCGGCGAGGTCCAGCCCCGACGGCCGCCGCCGCCTCAGCCCGGCCAGGGAGCCGAGAAAGAGGCCGATCATAAAGGCGGAGAGGAGGAGCGAGATCTTCCCGTAGACATAACCGAAGGCCGACTGGAAGATGATGAGAACGGCCATCTCCGCCAGGATTGTCGTCAGGCCGGCGACGGCCAGGGGGACCAGGAACCGGGCCGGGGAGCGCCTCCGTTTCATGGCCAGGAAAGCCAATCCCGCCGCGGCCAGGAGGAGCGGGAAGTCGAGGATCCAAAAGGACGGGACCCGGGCCAGGAAGCGAAGGGCCCTGGACTCGACGCCCCGGAACTGGGCGGCCCAGAGCACCGAGTGGAAATAATAGCTCACCGGGACGAGGTCGCTGTTGACGCGGCCCGGCCCGCCGCGGACCTTTCCGGCGAGATAAGCCGTCCTTAAAGGCGACAGCCGGGCGGCGAGCGCGTCCGGGCGGACGAACGAGTTGCGGAGGCCCATGCGCGCGATGGCCGCGGCGAGCCGCGAGGGGTCGGTCGTGAGCGGCGCCGCCGAGGCCAGGAAGACGTTCGTTTCGCCGGGCACGACGGCGACCTCGGGAAAGACGCGGCGCAGGGTCGTGTCGAGGCTCCTCAGGAACTGTTCGAGGTCGCGGCTGATATAGTTCTCGGCCGAGGGGACGACGAAACTGAGGACGCCGTCCGGCCGCAGCCTGCTCCGGGCCTCGGCGAAAAACTCCCGGGTGTAGAACCGGTTGATGAGGGCCGTGGCCGGCTCCGGCAAACAGAGCAGGATGGCGTCGTAGAGGCGGGCCGTCCGCTCGATGAAGGCGCGGCCGTCCTCGAAGACGATCCGGACGCGGGGGTCCCGGAGGGCGACGAGCCCGGCCTCGGGCAGGTAGCGCTCGGCCATCCGGATGACCTCGGGGTCGATCTCGACGTAATCCAGCCGCGCCCTGGGGTACTTGAGGACCTCGGCGCAGCCGCCGCTGACGCCGCCGCCGACGAGCAGGACGTCGCCCGCATCGGGCCGCTGGAGAAGGGCGAAGTGGACCGCCTCCTCGGCCGCCTCGGTGTTCGGGTAAGCGAAGAGGGGCAGGCCGTTGCTGTAGAAGGAGAACTGGTCGGCCGTGCGGACGACCTGGAGCTTGCCGTAGCGCGTGTCCCGGGCCTCGACGAGGTCGAACGGCTTCCAGGCCGACCGCAGGGAAGGCCGGTCCGCGGCGGCGAAGAGGGCGGCCAGGGCGAGCGTCCCGGCGCAGAGTGCCGCACCCCGGCGGGTGCGAAAGGCCCAGAAGGTCCCCGCTCCGGCCGCGGCCGCGACGAGCGCGGCCCCCTGCCAGTTCGAGAAACGCGGCACGAGGACGAGCTGGACGAGCAGGCCGGCCGCCGCGGCCCCCAGGCATTCGAGGACGTAGGCGCGGCCGGGGTCGCCGCCGAGGCGGGCGGCGTTCCAGACGAAAGACAAGCCGAGGGGGAAGCTGGCGAAAAAGGCCAGGACGAGGGCGAAGAGGAGGGCCGGAACGAGGCCGGTCAGCTCCCCCGGAAGGTTGCCGAGCAGCCGGTGCGAGAACCGCAGCCCGGCCAGGCTCAGGAAATAGAGCCCGATGGCCGCGGTGTACAGCCCCGGCAGGCCGTCCGGCCGGAGGCGCAGACGGGGACCGATGAGGCTTCCGAGGCCGCCCCAGAGCAGCCAGGCGGCCAGGACGAGCCCATAGGTCAGCTCATTGCCGTAGAAGTGGACCTCGAACTCGCGCAGGAGATAGACCTGGAAGGACGTGGCCAGGAAGCCGAGCAGGAGGGCCGGGAGCCTCGGCCTCAGGCCCAAACCCCCGCGATCTCGGCGCCGCAGGACTTGCACCGGCCCCCCTTGACCTGGATGTCCTCGACGGCAAACCCGGTCCTCCGGATGACGGCCTTGGCGCAGCCCGGGCAATAGGTGTTCTCCCCGGGGTGACCGGGGACGTTCCCCACATAGACGAACTTCAGCCCCTCGGCGAGGGCGGTCTCCCGGGCCGCGTCGAGCGTCGAGACCGGGGTCGGCGGGAGGTTCTTGACGAGGTAGAGCGGCTGGAACCGCGAAAAGTGGAGCGGGACGCGGTCGCCCGCTTCGCTCTTCACCCAGCGGGCCATCTCCCGGATGTCGGACATCGCGTCGTTGAGCGTGGGGATGACGAGGTAGACGATTTCGAGCCAGGCCTTGCTCTTCGCCACCGTCCGGATCGTGTCGAGCACGGTCTTGAGCTCGCCCCGGACGTACTCGCTGTAGAACCGCTGGTTGAATCCCTTGAGGTCGACCTTGATGGCGTCGACGACTCCGATGAGCTCCTTGAGCGGCTCGGGCTGGATGTGCCCGGCCGTGACGACGGCGCTCCGCACGCCCCGGCGCCGGGCCGCGTTGGCGGTGTCGACCATGTACTCATAGAAGACGATCGGCTCGGTGTAGGTGTAGGCGATCGAAGGGCAGCCATAGCCCTCGGCCTGGGCGGCGAGCGCCTCGGGAGGGAAATCGCGGTGGTCGACCTGCTCGGGCCGGACCTGCGAGATCTCCCAGTTCTGGCAGAACTTGCAGTTGACGTTGCAGCCGGCCGTGGCCATGGACAGGGCCGTCGTCCCGGGCAGGAAATGGAAGAACGGCTTCTTCTCGATCGGGTCGATGTTGACGCTGCAGGCCTTTCCATAGACGAGGGTGTAATAGGTCCCGCCCTGGTTCTCGCGGACGCCGCAGTAACCGCGTTCCCTGTCGCCGAGCCGGCAGGCCCTCGGGCAGAGCTCGCACTCGACCTCTCGGTCGGGGAGCTTCCTATAGTAGCGGGCCTCGACATGGGAGAGGTTGCCCTTGTCGGCGAAGGCATGGAGGTCCGAGCAGAGCGAGGGGAGGCCCGCGCCGACGACCAGACCGGCCCCGGCCGCGCTCCGCAGGAACTCGCGGCGCCTCACGGCACGGCCTCCTCGACCGTCTCGATGCCGGCCGGGCCGGCCCGGCCGAGGCCCATCCGCTCGGCCGTGGCGAGGTATGCGGGCGCGCGTCCCTCCTCCTTGAGGGAGGGGAGGCCCTTCGCGGCGCGCAGCCGCTCGACGAGGGACCAGCCGACACTGTCGGCGGCGACCGGGTCGAGGCTGAAGACCAGGCCGCCGAACCTCTCCGCCCACTGGGCGTGAAAGGCCGGCCCGCGATGGTACTGGACGACGAGGGCGTCGAGGATGGACAGCCGGTGCTTGGGCCTGACGGGCGGGGCGTCGAAGACTTCCGCCACGAACGGGTCGCAATGTGAGTCGTGGTACTTGTTCGGGTTGTGGATGGCGCCGAAGTAGTTCTTCATCCCGGCGGTGACGCCGGCCATGCCGTGGTCCTTAAGGACAGCCAGGCTGATCGAGGCCGTGGCGAAGTCCGTCTGGATCTTCGAGAAGAGACTGCCGATGTTGCGGTGGGCGACGAGGCTCTCGCCGTAGCCCGCCCCGTCGGCGTCGGTGCCTAAGACGCGGGGGCCGGAGGGGCCGGCGTTGAGGCGGTAGCCTGCGTCGCGGAGCTCGCGGCTCGTCCGGTCCCAGACGACGATGTTTCGCTCCACGAGCCCGTTCGCGGCCAGCCAGCCGGCCAGGCCCAGAGCGACCTCGGGCCGGGTGCTGAGGGCCCGGCCGCCGATGGTGTTGACCTTGATCGCGAGCCGGTCGTCGGCCCGCAGGACCGAGAGGACGGCAGCCCGGTCCTCGCGCTCCCCCGTGACGAGGGCAAAGCCCCTCTGGAACATGCGGAGCAACCTAACGCGGTCCGTTGGGCTGCCGGGCTCGAGCGGGGCCGCCGCCCTGACGATGACGACGCGCGACTGGGACATCCGAATTCCATCATGACCATTTCTTCCGGGGTTGTCAATAAACGGGCCGGCGGCTCGATACGAACTTGCCAAGCCCGGGACGGTCGTCTATAGTAGCAGTATCATCGTGCGGCGAGGAATCCCATGGACATGACCAACGCTCGGCAACGGGTTGTCGCGTGGGCGGCGTTGTTCGTCGCGGCCGGCCTGGTGTTCGCGCCGGCCGCAGCCCAGGACCGGAAGGCCGACCCGGCCCTGGCCGCGCTCGTCCCCCGGCTCGAGGGCTGGAAAGAGGACGGGGCGCCCCGTAGCTTTTTCCCAGAAACCCTCTACGAGTACATCGACGGCGCGGCGGAAAACTACCTGAGTTACGACTTCAGGCAGCTTTTCGTCGTCGACCTCAAGAAGGAGGGGACGGAGGCGGCGCTGACCGTCGAGGTCTACGACATGGGGCTGCCGGGGAACGCCTTCGGCATCTTCGGCGCCGAGCGCTATCCCGAGAACGCACCCGTGGCCGTCGGCGACCTCGGTTATCTCGAGGGAGAATCGTTGAATTTCGTGGCCGGCCGCTACTACGTCAAGCTCCTCAGTTACGGCCTGAAGGAGGCGACGGCGCCGACCCTGACGGACTTCGGGCAGAAGCTGGCCGCGGCGGCGCCCGGGAAGGGCGGCCTGCCGCCGCTCCTCGCCGCCTTCCCCAAGGAGGGCCTCGTCGCCCGGAGCGAGCGGTACGTGCGGAAGAATTTCCTCGGGTACGAGTTCCTCCACGATGGATATACGGCCGCCTATACGATCAACGGGCAGGAGGTCGAGGCTTTCCTGGTCGCCGCGGGCGCCGAGAAAGAAGCTGAGGACATGCTCCATCGGCTCCTTGAGTCCCTGGCCAAGGACAAGGAGCTCCCGGAGAAGATCGCGGCGGGGTATCACATCAAGGACCGCTACGCTCAGAACATGTACATCGGCGTCGCGGGGGCCAAGCGGAACATGCTGTGCGGCGTCCGGCGCGTCCCCGACGCCGCGGCGGCCGACGGCGAGAGGCTGTTCAAGGCCCTCATCGAGGCGGCCGCAGGGCCCGGGCGGTGAACGACCGGAGGTTCTTCCAGGCAGCCGCCGGACTCGTCATCCTCTTCGCCCTGGGGATCGTCGTCAAGGAGGCCCGCTCCGTCCTCTTCCCCTTCATCCTGGCCGTCTTCATATCCTATGTCATCGACCCTGTCGTCGCCTTCCTCCTCAAGGCCGGGCTGCCCAAGGCCGTCGCCCTGGGTCTCATCCTGGTCGGTGCGTTCGTCATCCTCTATCTCTTCGGCGCTGTCATCTATTCCGGCGGCAAGACCCTGGCCGCCGAGCTGCCCCGCTACGAACAACGCTTGACGGACCTGGCCGGCTGGCTCGAGAAGGCGTCGGGGGGCGTGCCACTCAAGCTCCGCCTGGCCTCCGCGCTCGAGAAAGTCAATCTCCAGAATCTGGCCTCGCTCGTCCTTTCCTCCCTCGGCACGTTCGTCGGGCTCGTCTCGAAGCTCTTCGTCCTGTTCATCTTCCTGGCCTTCATCGTCGCCGGGCGCGGCCGGTTCACGGCCAAGCTCGCCAAGGCCCTCGGCCCTGAGCGCTCGGAGGGGATCTTGCGGATTTCGACCCGGGCCAATGCCCAGGTCCGCAAGTACCTCGTGATCAAGACCCTGACCAGCCTGCTCAACGGCTTGGAGGTCTGGCTCGTGATGGAGCTCTTCGGCGTGGACTTCGCCCTCCTCTTCGGCTTCCTCGCCTTCCTCCTGAACTATATCCCGAACATCGGCTCGACTGTCGCCACCATTCTCCGCGTCGGCTTCGCCTACTTCCAGTTCGGCACCCCCTGGGTGCCGCTCGCGGTCCTCGTCATTACCGTGGCCCTGGACACGGTCATCGGCAACTTGATCGAGCCGAAGGCCATGGGCAAGGGGCTGGGCCTCAGCCCTCTCGTCGTTCTCTTCTCGCTCGTCTTCTGGGGCTGGCTGTGGGGCATCCCGGGCATGATCATAGCCGTGCCGCTCACCGCCGTCGTCAAGATCGTCTGCCAGAACATTCCGGCCCTGCGCCCGGCGGCCGCTTTCATGGGTCCGTGACACCGGCCCGGCCCGCTCAGGTCAGGACGACGAGCTTTTTGTCCCCCTCCGGCGGGCCGGACTGTGAAAAACGGCCCGCGAGGTCCCGGAGGTAGGCCCGGCCGCCGGTCCGCCGGTCGAGAAAGCCCCGGATGCCCCAGGCCACGCGCTCGAGGCAGGCGAGCCTCTCTTCCTTCGTATAGGAGCCCGTGCCGGAGGCGAGGAAGGCGGAGCCCTCATAGCGGCAGGTCTCGATGGCTTGGAGGACGGCTTCGCCGGCGGCGTCGACCGGCTTGAGGGCCTCCCCGGGGATGATCAGGCGGGACGGGCCTTTTTCCGTCCTCTTTCGGGCGTAATCGACGGCCATCAAGGCGTCCATGTCGGAGAAGGCCCGGTCCGCCGACGCGGGCCCAATCAACGCCGCCTCGATGTGGACGGCCAGCCAGGCCAGTCGCTCATCGCTCAGGACGTCCTTGCCGCCCCCCCATCGTCCGGGGCCGGACGGCGGCGCCACCCGCTCGACGACGCGCTTTTCCTGGTATGGCTTGTGGGCCGAGAGGTGGGGACAGGCCGGCGGGCAAGCGATCTCCCTCTCGCGAAGCGTGCCGCAGCAAAGCTGGCAGACGGCCGCGCCCAGGGCGGGGCAGGACCGCTTGGCCAGGCGTTTTCGGCACTTCGGGCAGACAGCCATCGGCGTCGCCGGGCCGCCCGGCCTCAGTCCTCCCCCTCGATGATGAAGGCGTCGGGCGTGAGCTCCTTCATCTTCCGGCCGAGGGAGGCCTTGACAGCCTTGCGGGCGGCAGACAACTCCGCGCTCTTCTTGGACGGACCCTTGGCCTTGGCCAGCGGCCTGTCCCCGGCCAGGACCTCCACGGTGAACGTCCTCCTGTGCTCGGGACCCTTGGCCGCGAGCGTCCTATAAGCGGGCGCGGGCAGGCCGGCCTTCTGGAACAGCTCCTGCAGCGCGGACTTGGGGTTGTTGATCTCAAAGGACTCACCCTTGATCGGCGCGAGCGTCGGCGAAAGCAGGCGTTGAACGAGGTCCCGCGCGGCGTCGAACCCGCCGTCGAAATAGACCGCCCCCACGAGGGCCTCGAACGCGCCGGCGAGGATGGATCTCTTGGCCCGGCCGCCGCTCCGTTCCTCCCCCCGGCCGAGGAGGACGGCCTTGTCGAGCCGGACCTTGCGGGCTAGCCGGGCCAGGGCCTGAGTGCTCGTGGCCAGGGCCTTGAGCTTTGAAAGCTCGCCCTCGCTCCGGCCGGGGAAGGCCCGGTAATAGAACTCCGCCGTGGCCAGGCCGACGACCGAATCGCCGACGAACTCCAGGAGCTCGTTGTCGCGGGGGTCGCCCGGTTCGCGTTCATAGGCGTAGGAGCTGTGCGTCAGCGCCCGGCGGAGGAGCTCCGGATCGCGGAACGCATAGCCGGCGGCCTTTTCGACGCGGTCGGGTTTCATCCCCGCTTCCCGGGCTTCCCCGCCGCCCCGCCCGGCCCGGCGGCCACGGCGTCCTCGAAGGGATAGACGACCTTGCCGCCGACGATGGTCATGACAGCCGAGCCGCGCAGCTTCCAGCCTTCGAACGGCGTGTTGCGTCCCTTGGAGACGAAGGCTCTCTTGTCGACCGTGACCTCCCGGGCGAGGTTGAGGAGAGTCAGGTCGGCGTCGGCGCCGACGGCGATGCGGCCCTTCGTCCGCAGGCCGAGGACGCGGGCGGGCCCGGCGGAGAAGAGCTCGACGAACCGGGTCAGGCTGATGATGCCCTGCTGGACGAGGCGGTCGAGGACGAGGGGGACCGCGGTCTCCAGGCCGACGACGCCGAAGGGCGCCCTCTCGAACCCCCGGCCCTTTTCTTCGGGGGTGTGAGGGGCGTGATCGGTGGCGACGGCGTCGATGACGCCCGCGGCCACGGCCAGGACCAGGGCGGCTGCGTCCTCGCTCCGCCGCAGGGGCGGGTTCATCTTGAAGTCGGGGTCGCGGCCCCCGACGGCTGCCTCTGTCAGCAGGAGATGGTGGGGGGTGACCTCGGCCGAGGCCGCGACGCCGTGCTCCTTCGCCGCGCGCAGGGCCAGCGCGCCGCCCCGGGTGCTGAGATGGGCGATGTGGACGCGCGCCCCCGTTTCCGCGGCCAGGATGAGGTCGCGGGCGACCATGACCTCCTCGGCCGACGCCGGGATTCCCGGAAGGCCGAGGCGGCGGGAGACCTCTCCCTCGTTCATCACTCCGTCCCCGGCGAGGTCCCGGTCCTCGCAATGGTCGATGACGAGCGCCCCGAGGGCCTTGGCGGATTCGAGGGCCCGGCGCATGAACCGCCCCCCCGCGACCGGTCGGCCGTCGTCGGAGAAGGCCACCGCGCCGGCCTCGAGAAGGGCGGCCATGTCCACGAGCTCGTCCCCTTTCGACCCTTTGCTGACGGCGGCGATGGGGAAGACGTGGACTGGGGAGGAGCGGGTCGCTTCGGCCAGGATGGCCTGAGTGACGCCGGGCGAGTCGTTGACGGGATTAGTGTTGGGCATGGCGCAGACCGAGGTGAAGCCGCCGCGGGCCGCCGCCCGGCCGCCGGTGGCGATCGTCTCCTTGGCCTCTAAGCCGGGCTCGCGCAGGTGGACGTGCATGTCGATGAGCCCCGGCACGACGACCAGGCGGGAAGCGTCGATCGTCCGGGCGGCGGGGGCTTCGATACGGGGTCCGAGCGAGGCAATCCGGCCGTCGGCGACGAGGATGTCGAGGGTCTCGTCGGTCCGCGACTCCGGGTCGACGACCCGGCCGTTCCTGATGAGGAGGTCCATGGCCCGCGCCCCCGCCCGCTAGCTGATCCCCGTCGGCTCGGCGATGAGGACCTCGTCGGTCCCGTCCTCCTCCTTGAGCCGGACCTGGATGACCTCTCGGCGCGACGTCGGCAGAACCTTTCCGGCATAGTCGGGCCGGATGGGGAGCTCCCGGTGGCCGCGGTCGACGAGGACGAGGAGCTGGACGGTCCTCGGCCGGCCCAGCCGCATCAGCCCGTCCATGGCCGCCCGGATCGTCCGGCCCGTCATCAGGACATCGTCGACGAGGATGACGTCCTTCTTGCGGGTGTCGAGGCCGGACTTCGCCCGCGGCGCCCTGGCCGCCGCGGCCCCGGCCGGCCGGTCGTCGCGGTACGGGGTGATGTCGAGAACGGCGACCGGCACTTCCACGCCCTCGAGGTCCTTGATCAACCGGGCGATGCGCTTGCCGATGACGACGCCCCGCGTCTTGAGCCCGACGATGACGAGGTTTTTGAGGTTGCGGTTCCTCTCGATGATCTCGGTCGCGATGCGGACGAGGACGCGCCGGATCTTGCTCGCGTCCATGACGCGGGCCTTGATCTTCTTCTCCATGCGCTCACTCCTGGCTTGAAAATGCCCCATCGCCGGGAAAATGTCAACCCGCCCGCCGAAAGTGCTCCCGGGCGGCGGCGACGTCCTGGCGGATCGCGGCGGCCAGGGCTTCGCGGTCCGGGAACTTGCGCGTCGGCCGGATGCGGCGGAGCAGGCGGACCGAGAGCCGCGCGCCGCAAAAACGGATGCGCCTGTCGAGGATGTGGGTCTCGACACTGACCGGATTCGGGCCGAAGGTCGGGTTCGTGCCGATGCTCGTCACGGACGGCAGCCTCCGGCGCTTCCAGACGGCCTCGGTGACGAACACACCGTCGGGCAGGATCTCGTTCGCCGTCCGCAGGTTGGCCGTGGGCGCGCCGAGCCGGCGGCCGCGGGCGGCGCCGGGGACGACCTCGCCCGCGATCTCATAGGGCCGGCCGAGCCGGCGGGCCGCCTCCTCGACCCGGCCATGGAGGAGGAGGCGCCGGATGAGGCTCGAGCTGACGGGGACGCCGCCGACGAGCGCCGGCGCCACGGCGCGGACGCCGAAGCCTAGGCGCCGGCCGAAGGCCTTGAGCTCGGCGACCCCCGCCCGCCGGCCGCAGCCGAAGCGGAAGTCGCGCCCGACGACGACCTCTCGGGCGTCCAGCCGGTCCCGCAGGATGTCCTGAGCGAAATCCCGCCCCGCGAGGCGGGAGAAGGCCCGGTCGAAGGGCACGACGAGGACGGCCTCGACCCCCTCCCGGGAGAGACGGTCCAGTCGCTGGTCGAGGGTGTCGATCATGCGGATGCTCTTTCGGCCCAGGGCGCGCTCGGGGTGGGGGTCGAAGGTTAGGACGAGCGACGCCAGGCGGCGGGCGGCCGCCGCGTCGCGGAGCGCCGACAGGATCTTCCGGTGGCCGAGGTGCAGGCCGTCGAAATTGCCGATGGCGACGGCAACGGGGCGGGGGAGGGGGCGGAGGTCCTCGAAGCCGCGGACGACGACCATCGGGTCACATCTTCAGGCGGTCGGTCTTCTTGAGGTAGGCCATCTTGAGCTGGCTCAGGGCGTCCTCCAAGAACTTCGCCTCGTCGGCCTCCAGGTTCCCCTTGGTCCTGTCCTTGAGGAGGTCGAGGAGGTCGATGTTGCGCTTGGCCAGGTTCAGGTCCTCCCGCCGTTCGCCCGAGACGGGGTCCTCCATGAGGCCGAGCTCGATGAGGGCAGGGAAATAGAGGAGGATGACGAGAGAGCTGAACTCGAGGGGCGGCAGGAAAGGCTGACCGCCCGCGGCGGCCTCCCGTCCGGGTCCGTTCTTCGCGTCGTCGTTCTCAGGCATGGGAGGCTCCTTCCGCGGCCGGGACGGCGGCCTTCTTGCGCATGACCAGGGTCGCCTTGATGAACTCGTCGAGGTCTCCGTCGAGGACCCGGTCCGTGTCGCCCGTCTCGACGCGCGTCCGCAGGTCCTTGACCATCCGGTAGGGATGGAGGACGTAGGAGCGGATCTGGTTGCCCCAGGCGATGTCGGTCTTGGCGTCCTCGAGCTTGTCGAGCTTCTCCCGCCGCCGCCGTTGCTCGAGCTCGTAGAGGCGGGCCTTGAGGACCTTCATCGCGGCGGCCTTGTTCTTGTGCTGGGAGCGCTCGTTCTGACACTGGACGACGATGCCCGTCGGGATGTGCGTGATGCGCACGGCCGAGTCGGTGGTGTTGACGTGCTGCCCGCCCTTGCCGCCCGAGCGATAGGTGTCAATCTTCAGCTCGTCGGGGTTGATGGCGACCTCGACGTCCTCGTCGATCTCGGGATAGACGAAGACGGCGGCGAAGGAGGTGTGGCGGCGCTTGGCGGCGTCGAAGGGGGAGATGCGGACGAGACGGTGGACGCCGGATTCCTGGCTGAGGTTGCCGAAGGCGAAGTCGCCGTCGATGCGCACGGTGGCGCTCTTGAGGCCGGCCTCTTCCCCCGGCTGGACGTCGAGGACCTCGGTCCGGTAGCCCTTGCGCTCGGCGTAGCGGAGGTACATCCGGAGGAGGATCTGAGCCCAGTCCTGGGACTCGGTGCCGCCGGCGCCGGGGTGGATGGTGAGGATGGCGCTGCGAGGGTCGTTCTCGTCCGTGAACAGGGCCCGCAGCTCGCCGTCGGCGAGGGCCTTCTCGAAGCGGGCCAGAGCGGCCTCGAGGTCGGCGCCGACGCTCTCCCCCTCCGTCATAAGCTCCGTCAGGACCTCGATCTCGTCCCGCTGCTCCCGGATCCGGCCGAAGAAGTCCAGGTCGCGCTCCAGGCGCTTCTTCCGCTGCTGGAGGGATTGGGAGGTCTTCTGGTCCTGCCAGACCTCAGGCGAGGCTAGGCGTCCGTTGATCGATTCGCACTCGGCTTTCTTATGATCGAAGTCAAAGAAAGCCCCGCAGCTCTTCGAACTTGCCGAAGTCGCTGTCGAGGCGCATCCTGAGTTCAGACGATAGGGCGATGGCGTTCATGGCGATGGCGGTCCTTCCTGTGGCGGAGAAGCCAGGATAGCGGACGGAGGGGCCAAAGTCAAGACGGCCGGGCTCAGTCCTTGACGATCCGGTAGTCGGTCTTCTTCTTGGCCGCCTCGTTCAGCTTGGTCAGGGCCTCAGCCGCCCTTTCCCGGGTCGGGAAGCCGCCCACCCGGACCCGGAACCAGGTCTTCGTGTCGGTCGCCCGGGGCTCGGCGACGACCGTCGGGAAGCCCCGCTTGCGGAACTTTTCTGCCTCGGCCGCGGCCTGGGCCCGGTCGGTGAAGGCGGCGACCTGGACGTAGAAGGTCCCGCTCCCGCCCGCCGGGGCGGCCGGCTTGGTGGCGGGCTTGGCGGCCGCGGATGTCGTCGTCTTGGGCGCGGGCCTCTGGGACGGCGCCGCCGGAGGGTTGGCGGACCAGTCCGTCCCCTGGGGAGCCCGGTCTCCGCCCGCCGGGCTCTTGGCCGGCCCCTGGTCGAGGGGTTTGACCGCCGTCTGGTCCTTGGCCGGCTCCTGGATCTGCTGGGCCACGACCTGGTTGGCGGCCGTGATCTGGACTTGCTTCTTTCCGACGGAGACGCCCAGCAGGAAGATGAAGACGCCCAGGACGAGGACGCAGAGGAAGATGACGACGAGCAGAGTGCTCGAGACCTGGATCTCGCGGAATTCCTTCGTTTTCATCGGTCCTATTTCTTCTCCTTGTCGGGCTGGGGCTTTTCGTAGGAGAAGGCGCGGAGGAGCTCGAGGGGCAGGGGAAAGACGATGGTCGAATTCTTCTCCGTGGCGATCTCGGTCAGGGTGCTGAGGAACCGGAGCTGGAGGGCCTGGGGATTCCTGGAGATGATGTCGGCGGCCTGGGTCAGTTTTTCGGCGGCCTGGAATTCGCCGTCGGCGTGGATGACCTTGGCCCGCCGCTCGCGCTCGGCCTCGGCCTGCTTGGCGATGGCCCGGATCATGTTCTCCGGCAGGTCGACCTGCTTCATCTCCACCAGCTGGACCTTGATCCCCCAGGGGTCGGTGTGCTGCTCGATGATTTCCTGGAGGCGGGCATTCAACTTTTCACGCTCCGAGAGAAGGTCGTCGAGCGGAACCTGGCCCAGAAGGCTCCGCAGGGTCGTCTGCGCCAGTTGGGATGTGGCATAGATGTAATCCTGGACTTCGATGACGGACTTGAGCGGGTCGATGACCCGGAAATAGAGAACGGCGTTGACCTTGACCGTGACGTTGTCCTTGGTGATGACGTCCTGGGGCGGGATGTCCATGGTGATGAGCCGCAGGCTGATGCGGACCATCCGGTCGATCGGCGAGAAAACGAGGATGATGCCGGGACCCTTGGGCTTGGGGAGGACGCGGCCGAGCCGGAAGATGACGCCCCGCTCGTACTCTCTGAGGATCTTGATCGAATTCAGAATGTAGAGGACAACGATGCCGATGACGATGATGGGGAACGTGATCATTTCTTCTCTCCTTGGGGAAGCGCCGGGGCCTCCCGAACGAATCTCCGGTCAGGCCTTCGCGACCCGGACCTTCAGGTCCTCCAGGACCGCGATGACCTTGACCTTCTCGCCCCGGGCGATGGGCTCGGCCGACTCGGCCTGCCACAACTCGCCGTGGACGAAGACGCGCCCAGCCGGCGCGATGTCCGTGCGGGCCGTGCCGATTTCGCCGACCATGCCCTCCCGGCCGGCGACGGAGCGCCGGCCCTGGGCCCGGACGACGAGAACGACCAGAAAAACGAGGATGAGGGAGACGGCCAGGGCCACCGACAGGATGAACCGGAGGCTCGGCCTCATCTCCGGGACGGGGCTGTTGATGAGCATGAGAGAGCCGATGACCATGGCCGCGATCCCTCCTATCGATAGAGCGCCGTAGCTGTGGACCTTGACCTCGAGGATGAAAAGGACGATGGCGAGCAGGATGAGCATCAGGCCGACGTAGTTGATGGGCAGGATCTGGAAGGAGAAGACGGCCAGGAGCAGGCAGATGCCGCCCAGGGCGCCCGGCAAAATGGCCCCGGGATGGGCGAACTCGAAGTACAGGCCGAGCAGCCCGATCATGAGGAGGAGGTAGGCCAGGTTCGGGTTGGAGATCGTCAGCAGGAACCGCTGCCGGAAGGACATGGGGATGTCCCGGACGGGCTGGCCCTTCAGGGCCAGCGTCGTCTCCGTGCCGTCGAGCCGCTTGAGCCGCCGGCCGTCGAAGGCCTCGATGATGTCCCGGTCCGTCTTGGCCACGACGTCGATGAGGCCGCCCTTGAGGGCCTCACGCTCCGTGTAGGACAGGCTCTTGCGGACGGCGTCCTCGGCCAGGGCCACATTCCGGCCGCGCTTCTCGGCCAGCGTCCTGATGTAGGAGGCCGCGTCCTGGACGACCTTATCCTCCGTCGTCTTGTCCATGGACTGGCCGATGAGGGAGATGCCCACGGGATGGGCCGCGCCCGTGCTCGTTCCCGGCGCCATGGCGAAGATGTCGCATGCGATGCCGATGAAGAAGCCGGCCGAAGCCGCCCGGGCCCCCGCCGGGGCGACGTACGCCGCGACCGGCGTCCGGGCGTTGGCGACCTTGCCGATGATCTCGCGCATGGAGCTGTCGAGCCCGCCCGGAGTGTTGAGGACGATGAGGACGAGGGCCGCGCCCTCGCGGTCGGCCTGGCCGATGGTCCGGACGATGTACTCGGCGGTGATGGGGTGGATCGGTCCGTCGACGGTGATCTTCAGGATATCCGCCGACGCCAGCGCGGGCAGGAGGGCCAGCCCGAGGACAAGGGTTTTGAGACGCACGGCGCCTTCATTATAGGAACTCGCACCGGGCAAGTCAACCGGCACAATTGTGCTTGACTTTTTATTATCAATAAATTAATTATATCTATTGTTTTCTGGCGCAAGGAGCTCCTCCGATGATCAAGAATGATATCGCCCTCGCGATCGAGAAAAAATCCGAATTCAACAGGGCCAAGTCATTGTTGATCGTGGAGGCCGTCCTCGACTCGCTCAAGGGGGCGCTGGCGAACAAGGAGAAGGTCGAGATCCGTGGCTTCGGCAGCTTCAAGGTCGTGGCCAAGAAGACGGGTTTCGGCCGGGACATCCGCCGTCAGAAGCAGATCCGCATCGAAAAGGGCCACCGCATCAAGTTCCGCCCCGGGCAGGAACTCAAGACTCTGCTGGCCAAGGCCAAGATCGGCTGACCCGCGCCGTCGCTTCATAAGCTCTCCTTCAATAGAGCGCATGGCTCCTGTCCATGCGCGTTCTCCCTCACGGTGGCGTCGGAGCCGCCTTTATCCCCCAGCCCCGGGAACCTGTCCCAGTCCCCGCCGCACGGTTCCGCAACGGAACGGCGCGGGCCCCCCTCCGAACGGGGGCTTTCGGGCGACCCCGGCACCGCCTTTGTGATGGGGAGAAATTGAAGTCTTAGGAGCGACCGGGGCGAGCGCGGCGCGACAGCCGCGTTTTCCCTGCCAGGCGCTTGAGGTCGGCGTCCTGGAGAAGGGAGGCGTAGACCCGCTCGGCCTGCTCGACCGTCTCGGCGAGCGAGCCGGACGTGTCGATGGCGTAGTCGGCGTGCTTCAGCTTCTCGGCGAGGGGCATCTGGGCGGAGACCCGGCGCCGGGCCTCGGCCCGGCCGATGCCGGCGCGGGACATGAGCCTGCGGAGCTGGACGGCCGTCCGGCAGTGGACGACGACGACCTTGTCGAAGAGCCGGGCGTAGCCGGCCTCGATGGTCAGGGCCGCCTCGGAGACGAAGATCGGCGCCCGGGCGGCCCGCTCGACCCGGCGCGCGCGCCGCTCCTGCTCGGCCAGGACGAGGGGATGGACGATGGCATCGAGGGACCGGCGGGCGGCCGCGTCGGCGAAGATGATCCGCCCGAGCGCGTCGCGGTCGATCGTCCGGTCGGGGGCGAGGATGCCGCGGCCGAAGCGGGCGACGACCTTCCTCCAAGCGGCGCGGCCGGGGGACATGATGGCGCGCGCGGTCTCGTCGGCGTTGTCGACGACGCAGCCCTTGGCCCGGAACAGCCCGGAAACGATGGACTTGCCACAGGCGATCCCCCCGGTCAAGGCGACGCGGAGCACGCTATTTTTTCTTGGCCGCGGGCAGGACCCGGAAGTCGTCGCTGAAGCGGACGGCCACGTTCTGCTTCCGGGACCTCAGGCTGGGCTTTTCGAGCCGGACGGTAATGCCGCCGATGAGGAGCCGCATCTTCTTGCCGTCGGTGAGCTTGGACGGGAGCTCGATCATGAGGTTGAGCTTGGAGCCGACGACGACGCCGGAGTCGAGGGAGAAGTAGGCCCCGCCGGAGGAGATGTTCTCGAGCTTCGTCTCCTCATGGAACTTCCGGCCGGCCGGCGACTGGCCCTCGATGACGGTCCTGAGCGGCAGGTCGAACCGCCACTCCCGGCGGCGGTTGATGCTCAGGTCCTTGGGGAGCTTCTTGGTCGTCTTTTTCGCGGCGGCTCTCTTGGTCATGGCGTCCTCGTTTCTTGGCTCAAAACAGGGCCGAGTTGATGGCGTAGAGCGCCAGCTGCAGCCGACTGTGAGTGTCGAGCTTGGCGTAGATGCTCTTGATATGGGAGCGGACAGTGTTCTTGCTGATGAACATGAGCTCCGCGATCTCGTCGTTGCTCTTGCCCTGGCCGATGAGCCGGAGCACCTGGAACTCGGTCGGCGTCAGCTGGTCGAGCGTCTTCTCCTTGAGGTCGCGGCCGACGACGGAGATGATGCGGTCCATGATGCTCGACATCTTGTCCCGGGGGAGCCAGATCTCGCCCTTGTGGATGCCATGGACGGCCTCGGCCAGCTGGGTCGAGGAGTCGTTGAGGTCGAAGTAGCCCCGGGCGCCGGCGTTGATGAGGTTGACGATCTCCTCGTGGGCCGGGATGCTGCCGAGGAGGAGGAGCTGGGAGCGGCCCTGGGCCTTGGAGATC
Source organism: Terriglobales bacterium (assembly GCA_035543515.1). Classification (GTDB taxonomy): domain Bacteria; phylum Acidobacteriota; class Aminicenantia; order Aminicenantales; family Saccharicenantaceae; genus DATKJS01. The sequence goes on from DATKJS010000033.1 coordinate 25,228, forward strand.
TCGCGGATGGCCTTGCAGATCTCGCGGAGGTTCGGCAGGGGCTCCATGTGGGCGAAGAGGATGACCTGCGGCTTGAGCTTCTTGATGGAGTCGATGAACGACTCGATGGTGTTCTTTTCGATGTTGAGGATATCGAGGTCGGGGTCCGCTTCGAGGGCCCTCAGGATCCCGGCGAGGATGATGTCGGACGGGCAGAAGATGAGCAGGGTGATCTTCGATTCGGAGGGCGGAGCGGTCTTCTTTTTCTCGAGGCTCGGTTCGGTCCCTTTTGGCATTGTGGTCATCCCGTGAACGTCTTCCGGATTTGCCCGAATGATATTCTAACGGGGGGGGCTTGTCAAGAGCGTGCCGGGGACCGGCCGGGGTGGCGCGGCGCCCGTCACGGGGCGACGGCGGGGCTCGGCTGGAGGCGGAACCTCCGGTCGAGGTGGACGGTCACGTACTGGCTCTTGCCGTTCTCGGTCTCCGACCGGACATAGACGACCGGCCCCGTGACAAGGAGCCGCAGGGGGGTCTCGAGGATGAGCGTCCGCGGCACGTCGAGGGCGACCGTCATCTTGGCTCCGAGGAGGAGCCGGGCGTTGAGCCGGAACGACAGCTCCTGGGCGCTGATGGCGCAGGCCATCGTCCGCTCCTCGAACCGCCTCCCGCGCGCGTCGAGGCCCTTGACCAAGGCCGGAAGAGTGAGCTCGAAGGACCGCTCCCTTTTGCCGGCCCCGGCCGCGCCCTGAGCGGGGGGGGGTTCGAGTTCCTTGACGATGTTCATTTCCATCGCATTCTCACCCGGGGCCGGAGGGCCTTCAATCCCTCCTCCTGAGGAATCGCGGGGTTAAAAAACGGGGCCGCTCCTCACCGTCGGCGGCTAGACATGCGGGTCGGGGGACCGGGGCTGGCACGGCCGCCATCCAGGGCGGCCCGTCAGAGCCCGGGCTCGGGGGCCGTGACCCCGGCGGGCGGGGCGGATTCGACGATGTAGCGGCTCTCGAGGCGGATCGAGACCTGGGCCGGGGAGGCGTCGTCGGCCCCGGGCTCGGTGAAGACGATCGTGCCCTTGATGACGAGCTTGAGGTTCTTGCCCTCGTCGAGCTTGGGGGGCAGGGCGACGGCGAGCTTGAGCCTCGAGCCGGGCGAGACGGGCGTCTTGAGGGGGAACAGGGCGCCGACGTGGCTCATGTAGGCCAGGGTCGTCTCCTCGCGGAAAAAGGCTCCCTCCGCGTCCGGGCCCTCGACGACGAGGGGGAGGGAGAGCTTGAACCCGCGCTGCTCGGCGTGGGTCCGCACGGGCGGGTGGTCGGTGGACATCCTCCTGAGCATGGCTGGCTTCCTTATCCGATCTTCCTTTTCCTTGGCTTTGGCGGCCCCAAAATGACATGCCCCAGAGGGCCGGTCAATCACCCTTAAGGATGAACCGGTGGGGGATATTCCCCGCCGGGCCGGGCGTTCCTTGACAAAACGGCGGGGGGCGGCTAGAATCCCAAGATGTTGTCAGGCAAGGAGATGACGTGAGCGAGAACGAACGCCAGGTCCGGCAGATCACGCCCAAGAGCGAGGACTTTTCCAAGTGGTACCTGGAGCTCGTCCAGAAGGCCGAGCTCGCCGACTACACCCCGATGAAAGGGATGATGGTCATCCGGCCCCACGGCTACGCCGTCTGGGAGAACATCCAGCGCGGCCTCGACGCCCGGATCAAGGCTGCCGGCCACGTCAACGCCTATTTCCCCCTGTTCATCCCCGAGGGCTTCCTGAAGAAGGAGGCCGAGCACGTTCAGGGATTCTCCCCCGAGGTCGCTTGGGTCACCGTGGGCGGCCAGGAGGACCTCGAGGAGCGGCTGGCCGTCCGGCCGACCTCGGAGGCCATCATCGGCCACATGTACGCCAAGTGGGTCAAGTCCTACCGGGACCTGCCGGTCCTCATCAACCAGTGGGCCAACATCGTCCGCTGGGAGAAGGTCACGCGGCCGTTCCTGCGCACGACGGAGTTCCTCTGGCAGGAGGGCCACACGTGCCATGAGACGGCCGAGGAGGGGGAGGCGGAGACGCTGCGGATCCTCGCCCTCTATAAAGAGTTCTGCGAGACGGAGCTGGCCGTCCCCGTACTCTCGGGCCGCAAGTCCCTGCGGGAGAAGTTCGCCGGGGCCCAGATGACCTACGCCATCGAGGCCCTGATGTCGGACGGCAAGGCGCTCCAGATGGGGACGTCCCACAACCTCGGCCAGCACTTTTCCAAGGCCTTCGACATCAAGTTCGAGGACAGGAACCAGAAGCTCCAGTACGTCTGGCAGACCTCGTGGGGCATGACGACCCGGACGATCGGGGCCCTGATCATGGTCCACGGCGACGACTCCGGGCTCCGCTTCCCGCCGAACGTCGCCCCGACCCAGGCCGTCATCGTGCCCATCCCGAGCGGCAACTGGAAGGAGACCGTGCTCCCTGCGGCCCGCGCCGCCGAAGCGGCCTTGTCCGCTGCCGGCGTCCGGGTCCGCCTGGACGCCCGCGAGGAGTTCACGCCGGGCTGGAAGTTCTCCGAATATGAGATGCGCGGCGTGCCCCTGCGGGTCGAGATCGGGCCGCGGGACGTCAAGTCCGGCCAGGCGGTCGTCGTCCGCCGCGACACGCGGGCTAAGGAGGCCGTGCCGCTCCCCGCGCTCCCGGCCCGCGTCGGCGGGCTCCTGGCCGAGGTCCAGGCCGAGCTCTTCGGCCAGGCCCGGGTTTTCCTCGAGGCCAACATCCGCGACGCGGCCGACTATGCCGGGTTCAAGCGGACCCTCGAGAAGGAGCGCGGCTTTGTCAGGGCGCCGTGGTGCGGCGACGAGGCGTGCGAGGACAGGATCAAGACGGAGACGATGGCCACGATCCGGGTCATCCCGCTCGACGAGGCCGAGGCCCGGCCGTCCGGGCCGTGCGTCTGCTGCGGCCGCGAGGGAAAGGCCGTGGCCTATTTCGCCCGGGCCTATTGACGACGCCGGGCCGGGGCCGCCGGAGGGAAGGGAGTCCGGGAGAGGACGATGAACGAGCATCCCGAACGCGAGGCCGAACGCCGGAAGATGGTCGAGGTCCAGATCCGAGGCCGGGGCGTTCGGGACCCGCGGGTCCTGGCGGCCATGGCCAAGGTCCCGCGCCACCTCTTCGTCCCCGAAGCCCTTCGCGCTTCGGCCTACGCCGACGAGCCGCTGCCGATCGGCGAGGGCCAGACGATCTCCCAGCCCTATATCGTCGCCTATATGACCGAGGCCCTGCGCCTGCGGGGAGGGGAGAGGGTCCTCGAGATCGGGACCGGCTCGGGCTACCAGGCCGCCGTCCTGGCCGAGCTCGCGGCCGAGGTCTACACGATCGAGCTCGTCGGGGGCCTCTCGCTGCGCGCCCAGGAGACCCTCGCCGCCCTCGGCTACCGGAACATCCGCTTCCGCGTTGGCGACGGCGCCGCGGGCTGGCCCGAGGCGGCGCCGTTCGACGCGATCGTGGTCACGGCCGCGGCGGCGCAGGTCCCCGCGGAGCTCGAGCGGGAGATCGGCCCCTCGGGGGTCATGATCATCCCCGTGGGGACGCTCTTCCAGGAGCTCCAGCTCGTCCGAAGGGGGCCGCGCGGGACGCTGAGGAAGCGGCTGCTCCCCGTCCGCTTCGTGCCCCTCGTCGAGCCGGGGAAGGACCCCGGGAAAGGACATCCTTCATGAGCCATCGCCGTCCGCCGCTCGCCCGCGCCGGGCTCGCCCTCCTGCTGGTCCTGGCCCTCGGGCTCGGCGCCCTCTGCCAGGACCGGGGGCGGGACAAGTTCATCAAGGTCTTCTTCCCGGACGGAAAGTCCGTCACGGCCGAGCTGGCCGTGACCGAGGAGGAACGGGCCCGGGGGCTGATGTTCCGCGAGAAGGTCCAGCCCGACCAGGGCATGCTCTTCGTCTTCGAGCGCGAGGATGTCCACGCCTTCTGGATGAAGAACACCCTCGTCCCGCTCGACATGCTCTGGCTCGACAGCGATCGCCGCATCGTCCACATCGCCGCCGACGTCCCCCCCTGCTTGGCGGACCCGTGCCCGTCCTATGGGCCGGGGGCGCCGGCGCGCTACGTCCTCGAGCTTCGGGCCGGGGAGGCGGCGCGGCACTGGCTGCGGGCGGGCGACCGGCTCCAATTCGTCCTGCCGGAGGCGGTCCTCAGGACCCTGCGCTGAAAGAGCGGACCGGGGTCAGGGCCCCTTAACCTTCTCCCCGTAATAGATGATCTTGGGGAGCTTCTGCGGGTCCTGGCCGAAATAGAACAGCCACCGGTCGTAGGATTCCTGGTCGTTATAGACTCTGACCGAGGGACTCCTGGAGGAGCTGACGACGCCAAGGACCGCGGCCTGGCGGACCGACGAGAGCGATCGCTCGGGGACGACATAGACCTGGTTTTCGGCCGCGCCGCCCGTCCCCGCCGTGCCGGCGACGCCGGCCGTGGACGCGTTGAGGATGACGTTCCACTCGCCGCTCTCCGTCATCGGGTCCTTGTACAGCTTGCGGATGAAGTTCTTGTCGTAGAGCTCCTTGAGGGTCGCCGGGAAGCGGCCCGGGTTCTTGAGGACGTAGAGGCGGACGGCCTCGACGTACTGGCGGCCGCGGAAGATGAGCTCCTCCTCCTTCTCCCGCTTGACCTCTGTCTGCCAGGCCGGCACGGCGACGAGGAAGCCGATGGAGATGGCGAACACGGTCATCATCAGCATGATGATGACGTAGCCTCTTTTCACCATGTGTTGTAAGGGGTCTGGTCGATGGGGGACTTCTGCTCGGATCCGGAGTGGACGTCGATGACGCCCAGGCTCTCCGGCAGCACGTATTCCTCGGGGTTCGGCGTCTCCCGGACCTCGACCCAGGTCGTGGAGAGCTTCGTCATCGGGTCGACGGGCATCGTCCGGAGGTAGCCGTCCTGGACGAGGGCCTGGAGGGAGGCCGGATACTTGCCCTTGTCCTGGTAGTAGAGGTCGATCTGCTTGCGGAACTGGAAGAGGTTCTCGCGGAGCACCGCCTCGCGGGCCTTGACCAGCGAGTACTTGTACTGGGGGAGCCCCAGCCCGACGAGGATGCCGATGAGGGCGAAGACGATGACCATCTCGATCAGGGTGAACCCCGCCGCGTGCCGCGAAGTCCGGTTTCTCATGGCTCACCAATCCCTGTAGCGGGTCCCGTCCAGGGCCTTGGCCTGGCTCTTGGTGTGGACGTCGTAGACGTTCTCCTCGCCCCACTTGTCGGAGTCAGGCGCGTCCTGGTAGGACCGCAGGCCCCAGTCCGTCGTGCCGGTCATGGGGTCCACGGGGACGCGGCGGAGGAAGCGGACGACCTTCTTGCCCTTCGACTTGCCGGCCGGAGTCCCGGGCTGGTCCGGCGAACTCTGGACCTCGACGCCCTTGACCAGAACGTCGAGGGTCGGCGGGTAGCCCTCGGTATCTTCCTTGACCTCGATCTTCTTCTCGTCGGCGAGCTTCTTGTAGGCGTCAATGGCCTCGCGGAGGAGACGGAGGTCGCGCCGGAGCTCGACCTCGTGCTCGCGCTGGATGACGATCTTCGTCAGGGGGATGGCCGACCAGGCGAGGACGGAGAGAATGGTCAGGGTCACGACCATCTCGACGAGGGTGAAACCCCTCGCCCGGGCTCCCGGTGCCGTCATCGCGCGGGCCTCCTTGCGGAGACGTTCAGTATCTATTTCGTCGGTCCTTGGGGCGTCCCGTTGAATGGTCCCGGTCCCGATGCGGCCGCCGGTGCTCCTGCGGAGCGCCCTCGGCGGGACCGGCGGCCCCCCCCGGCTCGAGAGCCTTGCGGCTGAGCCGAATCTTGTTGTCGACGGGGTCGATGCTGACGACCTTGACCGTGACCGTGTCGCCGAGCTTGAGGACGTCCCGGATGCTGTCGATCCGGTACGGGGCGACCTCGGAGATGTGGAGGAGGCCGACAAGGTTCGGCATGATCTCGACGAAGGCCCCATACTCCTCGAGCCGGACGACCTTCCCCGTGTACGTCTGCCCGAGCTCGGCTTCGGCCGTGAGGTCGAGGATCATCTGCTTGGCCCGCTCGGCCGCGCTCATGTCCGTCGAGGCGATGACGATCCGGCCGTCGTCCTCGATGTCGATCTTGGCCCCGGTCTGGCTGATGATCTTCTTGACGATCTTGCCGGCCGGGCCGATGACCTCGCTGATCTTCTCCGGGTTGATCATCAGGGTCAGGATGCGGGGCGCGTAGACCGAGATCTCGGGCCGGGGCGCCGGCATGGCCGCCTTCATCAGGCCCAGGACCTTGAGCCGGGCGTCCTTCGACTTGGCCACGATCTCGCGGAGCATGGGCAGCGTCACGCAGGGGACCTTGAGGTCGAGCTGGATGGCTGTGACGCCCTTCTCCGTGCCGGCCATCTTGAAGTCCATATCGCCGTGGTGGTCCTCGAGGCCGGCGATGTCCGTCAAGATGGCGTAGTCGTCGCCCTCCTTGACCAGGCCCATGGCGATCCCGGCCACGACCATCTTCAGCGGCACCCCGGCGTCCATGAGGGCCAGGACGCCGCCGCAGACGGTGGCCATCGACGAGGAGCCGTTGGACTCGAGGATGTCGGAAACGATGCGGATCGTGTAGGGGAACCTGTCGTCGTCCGGAATGGCCGGCAGGATGGACTTCTCGGCCAGGGCGCCGTGCCCGATCTCGCGGCGGCCGGGGGCGCGGAGGAAGCCGACCTCGCCGACGGAGAACGGCGGGAAGTTGTAATGGAGCATGAATTTCTTGCGCGCCTCTTCGCCGAGCGTGTCGAGCCGCTGGGCGTCCTCGACGGTGCCCAGGGTGACCGTGGCCAGGGACTGCGTTTCGCCCCGGGTGAAGAGGGCCGAGCCATGGGTCCGGGTCAGCAGGCCGACCTCGATCGAGATCGGCCGGATGTCGTCGAACGACCGGCCGTCGGTCCGCTTGCGGTCCTTGATGATGAGCTCCCGGAAGAGCTTCTCCTCGATCCTATAAATGAGGGCCTTGGCCCGGAGCCTCTCCTCGGGCTCGTCCTCGGGGATGGCGGCCAAGTACGCGTCGCGGACGGCGGCCACGGCGGCCTCGCCGGCGAGCTTGCCCTTGACCTGCATCGCCTCGCGCAGGGCCGGGCCGACCTCGGCCTCGATCCGGGCCAGGGCCTCGGCGTCGACGACCGGGGAGGTGAACTCCCGCTTTTTGACGCCGAGCCGGGCGTACAGCTCCTTCTGGGCCTGGATGATCCGCTGGTTGGCCTCGTGGGCCACGGCCAGGCCCTCGAGGACCTTCTCCTCTTCGGCCTCCTTGGCCCCGCACTCGATCATGATGATGCCGTCCTCGTTGCTGACGACCGTCAGCGCGATCGGGCTGACCTCGATCTCCTTGGCGGTGGGGTTGACGACGAAGGCGCCGTTGACCAGGCCGACCTTGACCGCGCCGAGGGGCGTCGTGAAAGGGATGTCGGAGAAATAGAGGGCGGCCGAGGCGCCGATGACGCCGAGGGTGTCGGGCTCGTTCTCGAGGTCGGCCGAGAGGAGCAGGCCGACGACCTGGGTGTCGAAGAAGTAGCCCTCGGGGAAGAGCGGCCGGACGGGCCGGTCGATGAGCCGGGCGACGAGGATCTCGCGCTCGGAGGGGCGGCCCTCCCGCTTGAAGAAGCCGCCCGGGATCTTGCCCGCGGCATACGTGTTCTCCCGGTAGTCGACGATGAGCGGCAGGAAGTCCTTGGCGATCTTCATCTCCCGGCGCGAAGTGGCCGTGACGAGCATCATCGTGTCGCCGTAGCGGAGCAGGGCCGAGCCGTCGGCCTGTTTCGCGACCTTGCCGATGTCGATGGACAGGGTCCTCTTGTTGATCTCTAGACGGATAGTGTCGGACATGGGTTTTCCCTTGGCGGGTCCGGCCTACTTCCGGAGCCCGAGCTTCTGGATGAGCTTCTCGTAACGGCCGGTGTCGTTCTTCTTGATGTAATCGAGCAGGCGCTTGCGCTGCCCGACCATCTTCATCAGGCCCGACCGGGAGCCGAAGTCCTTCTGATGGGTGGAAAAGTGCTTGACCAGGAGGTTGATGCGCTCGGTCAGGAGCGCGACCTGGATCTCAGGCGAGCCCGAATCGGAGGCATGCGCCTGATTGTCCTTGATGATGCGCGTCTTGTCTTCCTTGCTTAACACGACTGATGTCACTCCTACGTTGTTTATTCTTTTTGTTTTTTATCAGCGTCATTCTAGCAGAGGCGGCCGCAAATGTAAACAGGTGCACGAAGTCGCAGGCGGGCGGCGTCCCGAGGCCGGGCCCGGGGCCGGGCAAGGGGAGCCGGGGGAGCAGAGGACCGGGCCCCGGGCCTCAGCGGCCCAGCGCCTTTTTCCGGGCCAGGAGCTGGAGGGCGTACTTCGAAGCCAGACCGCCCTGCTTCTCCTGGCATGCGGCCAGGCGCGCTTCGATCTCGGCCGGGCTGAGGTCGTTGATCTTCTTCCTTTTCGGGCCGGCCGCGGCCTCGGTCGGGGCCTCCGGTTTCGTTTCGGTTTTCTTCTCGGCCATCGATCGTTCCTTCCTTCGTTTTCCCCGTCTCTTCCGGACGCGACCGGGGAAAGGGCATCCAATCTACCAGAAACGGCCGCCGAAATCAACCCGGCGCGGGCGGTGCTGAGGAACTGTCCCCCTCGGGGACTGTCCCTCTTGTCGCTTCCGGCCGTGTTTACTTCGGTCTTTTTTTTCTTTATAGTGGCGTCTCGGACCGTCCGCGGAGAAGGAGGACCGATGAAGAAGATCGACCGGCGGACTTTCCTCAAGGGAGCCGTGCAGGGCACGGCGGCGCTGTCCGTGGCCGGGAGCGGCCTCCTCCTAAAGGGCTGCACGACGGGCAAGGACTATGACCTCCTCATCGCGGGCGGGACCGTTTACGACGGGACAGGGGGGCCGCCGGTCCGGGCCGATGTCGGCGTTTCCGGCGGCTCCATCGCGCGTGTCGGGCGCATTTCGGCCGCGCGGGCCCGGACGGTCATCCCGGCCGAAGGCCAGGCCGTTTCGCCCGGCTTCATCGACGTCCACGAGCACACCGCGGCCGAGCTCTTTGTCAACCCTAAGGCGGAGAGCGCGGTCCGGCAGGGCGTGACGACGCTCGTCAGCGGCAATTGCGGCGATTCTCCGTTCCCGCTCACGGAGGCCATGGCCGAGGAGACGAGGAAGAGCCTCCGGGACGACTACGGCCTTGACCTCGGCTGGCGGGACGCCCGGGGCTTTTTTGACCGGCTGGCGGCTTCGGGAACGGCTATCAACTACACGTCGTTCGTCGGCCAGGGCACGGTCCGCGCCGCCGTCGTCGGCTACGCCGACAGGCCCGCCGCGCCAGAGGAGATGACGCGGATGGAAGCCCTGGTCCGCGCGTCCATGGCCGGGGGCGTCCTGGGCCTCTCGACGGGGCTCGAGTACTCGCCGGGGAGCTTCGCCTCGACCGAAGAGATCGTCGCCCTCTGCCGCGTCGCCGCGGAGGCGGGCGGCGTCTACGCGACGCACATGCGGAACGAGCAGGAGGGGGTCCTGGAGGCGCTCGACGAGGCCCTCCGCATCGCCCGCGAAACGCCCATCCGGCTCGAGGTCTCGCATATCAAGATCGGCTACGAGAAGAACTGGCCGAAATTCGAGGCCCTCGTCGCGCGCATCGACGCGGCGAATGCGGCGGGCGTGAAGCTCCACTGCGACCGCTATCCCTATATCGCCTGGAACACGGGGCTCGACATGTTCTTCCCGCTGTGGTCGCGCGAGGGGACGGGCCGGGACTTCGTCGGCCGGCTCGAGGACCCGTCGCTCCAGGACCGGCTCAGGGCCGCCGTCGAGGCCAAGGGCCGCGACGTCGGGTCGTGGGACAAGGTCCTCATCTCCAGCGTGGCCACGGAGAAGAACCGGCCGCTCGAGGGGAAGACGGTCCTCGAGGGCGCCCGCGCCGCCGGGCTTGAGCCCTACGAGTTCATGCGGCGCCTGCTCATCGAGGAGTCCGACCGCGTCGGCATGATCACCTTCGCCATGAGCGAGGACCACCTCAGGCGGCTCCTGGCCCACCCCCTGGTCGGGATCTGCTCGGACGGCTACGCCCTGGCGCCGTACGGCCGCTTGGCCCGGGGCAAGCCCCATCCCCGCTGCTACGGGTCGTTCGCCCGGGCCCTGGGCAAGTACGTCCGGGAGGAGAGGGTCGTGAGCCTCGAAGAGATGGTCCGGAAGATGACCTCCATGCCGGCCTCCCACCTCGGCTTCCTCAAGCGCGGCCTCGTCCGCAAGGGCTGGGCGGCTGACTTGGCCGTCTTCGACCCGGCCAAGGTCGTCGACCGGGCCACCTGGACCGACCCGGCCCGCTATCCCGAGGGCGTCGCCGCGGTCGTCGTCAACGGCCAGGTCGTCGTGGAGGGGAGCGAGCACACCGGGCGCCTCGCCGGCCGCGTCCTCAGGCGGAACGCCGGCGGGGAGGTCCTGTGAGCCGGAGGCTCCTGGCCGCCCTGCTCCTCCTCGCCGCGCCCGCCGCGCTCGCGGCCATGACGAGGGAGCCCCTGCGCACGGCCTCCGGCCTGACCATCGAAATGGACTACGAGGCCCTGGAGCCGGGCCAGCCCATCCTGCTCGTCCTGAAGAGCCCGGAGCTCGCGGCGGCCATCGTCCACTTCCGCGGCCAGACGGTCGTTCTCAAGGCGGGGAGCGGGCCCATGGCCTTCCTCGGAATCGACCTCGAAACGAAGCCCGGGAGCTATCCGGTCGACGTCCAGTTCGAGCGGGCCGGCGGCCGCATCGAGACCTTCCGCACCAGGCTCCTGGTAAGGGAGAAGAAGTTCCCGTCGATCAAGCTCAGGGTCCCCCAAGAGTTCGTCACTCCCCCGAGGCGGGTCGAGGAGAGGATCCGCCGCGAGTCCGAGATGGTCGCCCTGGTCTTCAGCCTGACGACCCCGGAGTGGCTGGGCGACGGCGCCTTCATCGCCCCGCACCCCGTCGCGCCCTGGCCGAACTTCGGCCAGCGGCGGGTGACGAACGGCGTGCTGCCCTCGGTCCATGGCGGCGTCGACCTGCCCGTGCCCTTCGGCGAGCCGATCAAGGCCGCGAACCGCGGCCGGGTCGTCCTGGCCAGCCCGCTCTACCTTTCGGGCGGGACGGTCATCATCGACCACGGGCTGGGCGTCTTCAGCTATTATTGCCACCTTTCGGCCATCCTGGTCCGGCGCGGCGACGTCGTCTCGAAGGGGACGTCCATCGGCCGCTGCGGCTCGACCGGCCGGTCGACGGGGCCCCACCTCCACTGGTCGATGCGGGTCGGGCCGAGCCGCGTCGACCCGTACGCCTTCTTGGCCCTGCCGGTCGGGGAGGCGGGCGCGGCCCCGGCCGGCGGGCCGCCCGGCGAAAATGCGGCGAGGAAGAGGCGGCCATGAACTTGGTCGGGCCGGGACTCGCACTCTCCGCCGCCGTCCGCCGGGCCTATGAGGCCGGCGAGGAGGACGAGCGGCTCGAGCCCATACTCCGCGCCGACACGGCCGGCCGCGCCGTCGGCCGCATCGGCCCGGGCGATTCGGTCATCTTCTATGACGTCCGCGGCGAGCGCGAGGCCACCATCACCCGCAGCCTGACCGAGCCGGAGCGGAGCCTCTTCCCGGCCGAGCGCCTGGACCTCCGCTTCGTGACCCTCATCGAGTACGCTCCGTCGCTCCGTGCCAGGGTCGCCTTCCCGCCGGAGACGCGGCTCCGCCGAACGCTGACTGAGGTCCTGGCCGCGGCCGGGTTCCGGGTCTGGAAGATTGCCGAATCGGAGAAGGCGACCCACGTCGGCTTCTTCTTCAACGGCAAGTCGGACGAGATCTTCCCGGGAGAGGAGCGGCGCATCATCCCGTCGGTCCGGGTCGGGCAATACGCCGACTGTCCGGAGATGTGCGCCGCCGAGGTCGGACGCGAAATCGCGGCGCGCCTCGTCGATTCCGGGCCGCAGGTCATCGTGGCCAACCTGGCCAACGTCGATGAGGTCGGCCACCTCGAGCACCGCGGGGCGGTCATCAACGCCGTGCGGACGGTCGACGGCGTCCTCGGCGCGGTCCTCGAAGCGGCCCGGGCCGCCCGGGCCGTTGTCATGGTCACGGCCGACCACGGCACGGCAGAGCAGTGGCTGTATCCGGACGGCACTATCGACACCGGCCATACCAGGAACCCCGTCCCGTTCGTCCTGGCCGACTTCGCTTCGGGGGAGCCCGCGGGCTGGGCGCTCCGCGGGCGCGGGAGCCTGGCCGACGTCGCGCCGACCCTGCTCGAGGTCGTCGGGGTCGCGGCGCCGCCGGAGATGATGGGCCGGTCCCTCGTTGAGCAGACGCCGCGCTCGTTCCGTCCGGCGCGGACAGTGCTGCTCCTCATCCTCGACGGCTGGGGGCATCGGGAGGAGGACTACGGCAACCTCATCCGCGAGGCCGGGCCGGCCGCCTTCGACGCCCTCTGGCGGGATTTCCCGCACGCCGTCCTCGACGCCGCGGGCGAGGCGGTCGGCATGCCGGCCGGCACGGTCGGCAATTCCGAGGCCGGGCACCTGCACCTCGGCGCCGGCCGGCCCGTCTTTCTGGACCGGGTCCGGGTCGACCGGGCCGTCGAGGACGCGGGATTCTTCCGGAACGAGGCCCTGCTCTGGGCGATGAACGAGGCCAAGGCCGCGGGCCGGGCCCTGCACCTCATGGGCATCGTCTCCTTCTACAGCTCGCACGGCACGATCCGCCACCTCTTCGCCCTCATGCGGCTGGCCCGGCAGGCCGGCGTGCCGCGGCTTTTCATCCACTCGTTCATCGGCCGGCGGAACGACATGCCCGAGACCGGCGCCGTCTATATCGAAAAGATCGAGGCGACGGCCCGCGAGCTCGGCCTGGGCGAGGTCGTGACCGTCATGGGCCGCTACTGGCCGCTGGCGCGGGAAAATACCCCTGAGCGGGTGGAAAGGGCTTATAAGGTCCTCGTCCACGGCCACGAATAGTCAAGAGGGGAACTTTTTTGCTTGAAAGCCGTATCCCCTAGAGACTAAACTGGACGCCGACGATGAGCATAGAGGTCTCGAACCTGAGCTTCCGCTACGGGGACATCCGGGCCCTCGACGGAGTCAGCTTCAAGCTCGGCGAGGGCGCGGTCGGGCTGCTCGGGCCGAACGGCGCCGGCAAGAGCACGCTCCTGCGCATCCTCCTCGGCTTCCTCACGCCCGAAAAAGGGGAGGGGACCGTCCTCGGCTACGACATGCGCCGGGAGCAGGCGGCCATCCGCCGGGCCGTCGGCTACATGCCCGAGGACGACTGCTTCATCGCCGGCATGGACGCCGTGACGTACACCGCCTATTTCGGCGAGCTGTCCGGCATGCCGCGGCAGGAGGCCATGAAGCGGGCCCACGAAGTTCTCTTCTACGTCGGGCTGGAGGAATCGCGCTACCGCCTCCTCGACACCTATTCGGCCGGCATGAAGCAGCGGCTCAAGATGGCCCAGGCCCTCGTCCACGACCCCAAGCTCCTCTTCCTCGACGAACCGACCTCGAACCTCGACCCCCAGGGCCGGGTGGAAGTCCTGGAGCTCATCAGCGACGTCGCCTCGCACAAGGACATCCAGGTCCTCCTCTCCTCCCACATCCTGGCCGACATCGAGACCCTCTGCGCCTCCGTCGTCATCCTGAACAAGGGCAAGCTCGCCGCCGAGGGGCGGCTCGAGGACCTGCGGGCCGTCGACTACAGCCTCTTCGAGGTCCGGGTCAAGGGCGAGGACGGGGCCTTCCGACGCGACCTCGAGGCCCTGAAATGCCGGGTCGAGGAGACCGAGGACCGGCTCATCAAGGTCTATATGCCGGCCGGGATGGACCGCGGCGAGATCTTCCGGGCCGCCTCCCGGACGGGGGTCCAGGTTCGGCAGTTCGTCAAGAGCCAGACCAAGCTCGAGGACCTCTTCGCCCAGGTCGTGGGGGTCGACTGATGGCCACCATCCGCGAGAAGGGCTATTACCACTGGGACGGCCGGCTCGAGGAGCGGCGGTTCCCCTGGTGGCCCATCACCCGGACCGGCATCCAGCTCGCGTTCAAGAAGAAGTGGTTCAAGTTCGTCTTCGCCCTCGGCTACGCCCCGGCCATCGTCACGCTCGTCCTTATCTACATCTCCGAACGCCTGGAGGACTTCAAGTCCATGTTCGGCGGCAGGGACCAGCTGATCGCCGTCAACCCGAAGTTCTTCATGAACTTCCTGACCAACGGCGGACTCATCTTCGTCATCGTCATGGTCCTCGTCTTCGCCGGCGCCGGCCTCATCGCCGACGACCTCAAGCACAACTCGCTCCAGGTCTATTTCGCCCGGCCCCTGCGGAAGAGGGACTACCTCCTCGGCAAGATGGCCGTCATCTTCTTCTTCGTTCTCCTCCTGACTCTCGTCCCCGCCGTCGTCCTGTACATTTTCAAGCTCATCTTCGCCGGCAGCTTCCGCTTCGTCGCCGACTATCCCTGGCTCCTCCTTTCGATCGCCGCCTTCTCGGCCGTCCTGACCGTCTTTTTCGCCTTTTACACGCTCCTCCTCTCGGCCCTGAGCAAGAACAGCCGTTACGTCATGATCATCGTCTTCACCGTCTATCTCTTCTCGCAGATCCTTTATGGCATCATCAACAGCATCCGGGGCCTGCGCGGGCCCGGCACGGCCCTCGTCTCGATCTACGAGAACCTCCTCCAGGTCGCGGCCTTCCTCTTCGGCCAGAAGCCGCCCCATGCCGTCAACCCCGGCTGGTCCTTCCTCATCCTGGCCGCCGTTTGCGCGGCCTCGGCCGTCGTCCTCAACAAGAAGATCCGGGGCGTCGAGGTCATCCGGTGAGCGCCGTCATCGAAGCTAAGAACCTCTCGAAGTGGTACGGGAACGTCCTCGGCCTGAGCGACGTCTCCCTGGCCATCGAGAGCGGCATCACCGGCCTCCTCGGCCCGAACGGCGCCGGCAAGTCGACCTTCATGAAGCTCGTCACCGGCCAGATGAAGCCGAACATCGGCTCCGTCACGATCAACGGCGAGCGGGTCTGGAACCACTTCCGCCTCTTCGCGCGGCTCGGCTTCTGCCCGGAGCCGGACGCGTTCTATGAGGACATTTCCGGCTGGGAATTCCTGACCGGGCTGCTCCGCCTCCAGGGCTTCGGACGGGCCGAGGCCGCGGAGAGGGCGGCCAGGGCCCTGGGCATCGTCGAGCTCGCCGCCGACAAGGACCGCAAGATCCGGGGCTACAGCCGGGGGATGCGCCAGAGGGTCAAGTTCGCCCAGGCCATCGCCCACGACCCGGACGTCATCATCCTCGACGAGCCGTTCAGCGGCCTCGACCCCCTAGGCAAGCGCCGTCTCATCCGGCTCATCAAGGACTACGAGGGCGCCGGCAAGACGATCCTCGTCTCGAGCCACGTCCTGCCCGAGATCGAGGCCGTGACGTCGCGGATCGTCATGATCCACCAGGGCAAGATCCTGGCCCAGGGCGACATCCACATGGTCCGGGACCTCATCGAGTCCCATCCGCACATGGTCTCGGTCCGCTCGCCCCAGGCCCGGGCGCTGGCCGCCGCCCTGGTCGACGACGCCTCGGTCCTGAAGATGACGTTCGGCGCGGACGGCCGATCCCTTGTCGTCGAGACCCCCAATCGCGACGGAGTGTTCGGCCGCCTACAGTCCGTCATCGTCGCCAAGGGCCTCGAGGTCGAGGAGATCACCTCGCCGGACGACAACCTCCAGGCTGTCTTCGACTACCTCGTGGGGAAGTGACATGGAAGCGAAAGGGAGAACGCCGGCCGTCTCGCTCTCGGCCTCGGTCCGCGAGGTTTTCGGCTTTTTCTTCTCCCTCGGCCGGAGGACCGGGAAGACGCGGGTCTTCGTCCTCCTCGGCGGGATCCCCGTCGTCATCGCCGTCCTCGTCCGCATCCTTGCCGCCGGACGAGCCGACGACCTGGCCGCCGTCTTCAGCGAGATCCTGATAGTCTTCTACGTGACCTTCTATATCGTCATCCTATCGCTATTCTACGGGACGTCGATCGTGGCCGAGGAGCTCGAGGGCCGGACGCTGCCATATCTCACGTCCAGGCCCCTCTCCAAGGCCGGGATTTTCCTCGGCAAGTACGCGGCCTACACGACCCTGACTTTCCTGATGGTCGCGGCCAGCCTGGCCCTTTCGTATTTCATCATGAACGGCCACCGTCTGGCGGACGCCGGGCTCTATCTGACGTACCTGAAGTACGCCGCCGTCCTCGGCCTCGGCCTCCTCGCCTACACGGCCTTCTTCGCCTTCCTGGGCACGTTCCTCAAGCGGGCCATCCTGCTCGGGCTCATGTTCGGCTTCGGCTGGGAGAACGTCATCCAGTATTTCCCCGGCTCGACGCAAAAATTCTCCCTCGTCCATTACCTGAAATCGCTGTTGCCGCGTCAACCGGCGGCGGGGGGGAAGTTCTCGCTGCTCCTGTTCCGGCTGGAGCCGACGGGGCCCGCCGCGGCGGTCGCCTCGCTCGTGCTGATCGCCGCGGTTTTCGTCGTCCTGGGCTGCTGGATCTTCCGGACGAAAGAGTATCTCTTCGAGGAATAGGCCCGGGGCGGCCCGGGCCGTCGCCTCCGGGCTATTTCTTGACCTCGGCCCCTTCCTTCTTCTCCGGCTTCTTCTCTTCCTGGGGAGCCATCGGGTTGACCTGGACCATGCCGCCGAACTTTTCCTGGGCCATTTTCTGGACCTTGTCCAGGAGCTCCTGAGGCAGGCTGGCATAGATCTTGACGCTGTCGGGGCCCGAGCTGATCTCGACCTTGTTGAGGAGGTCGCCGAGGAGCGGCTGCTTGGCGGCGGCCAGGCTGCCCATGCCCTTGAGCCCGGTCAGCATGTCGGCCAGGTCCTTGTTCTGGTCCTTGGTCCCGCCCAAGCCCTGGACCTCGACGACGAGGTGTGAAGCGGCGTAGTCGAACGACAGGGTCAGGCCGGTGAGCGGGACCAGGTTCTTGAGCATCGGGTTCTTCTCGGCCGCGTGTTTGACCATCTCCTGAGGGATGGCGACGGCGCCCCAGAAATTGGCCGACGTGTTGACGGCCTTGAGCAGCGCCTTCATCTCGGGGCTCTTGCCGACAGCGTCGGCTTTCTTCTGGTAAACGTCGATAACGGCGCGGACCATGCTCTCCTGGCCGATGGCGATGTTCGAATCGTCGAGGAAGGCGCCGCAGGGGGCCAGGCCTTCGGCGGCCGGCTTGCCGGGGCCTTTGTAGAGCGTGACGCCGTTGTAGACCTCTTCCTTGAGGTCCTTGGCCTGTTCCCTGATCCGGGCCAGCAGCTTGGCCTTGTCGTATCGCAGGTTGACCACGGCGACACCCTGCCGGCTGTTGTTCGCCTGCGCTCCCGATACGGCCACGGCCACGAGATACACGTCCTTCGTCGGGTCGATCCCTGTCGTCTTGACGAACTCGTCGTATTTTTCCTTCGCCTTCGGCTCCTTCAGGGCGTTCTGGACGGCCTCGGCCGTGAGCGACCTGTGGACGTCGACCATGAGGACGGCGTGCGCCGAAGCCGGGATGACCCGGAGCATCGACTTGCCGGTCGCAAAGCCGGCCTTCAGGCCGACCTGCGGGCCGCAGGAAGCGAGGGAAAGGGCGAGGAGAATCGCGATTCCGGTCTTCTGGGGGGTTTTCATCGTCGGAACCTCCTTTTCGGGGTATACGGAAAATCCCGTCATAAGTTCACGCCCGGATGATACCAGAAACGGCGGTGGCGATGCAATCCAAGAGAAGAGGGACGGTCCACGCATCGAACAGAGAGGGATTGTCCTCCTGACGGACAGTCCCTCTTGATTCTTAGGATTGTCCCCAGCCCCGGTTTTTTGATATAGAGATAGGCATCCGACGGCGCCGCGACGAGCGGCGGGGAAGGAGAGGACGATGCGGAAAATCGCGGCGGGACCGGCGGCCGTCCACGGCGGCCGGCTCGAGGGCGGGCCGGAGAGGATCCTTCCCTTCAAGCAGGGGAGGCTGTCGACATGACCGCGTTCATCGACCTCGTCCGGAGCCGGAGGAGCATCCGCCGTTTCCTGCCCCGCGCCGTCGAGAGAGAGAAGATCACCGCCTGCCTCGAGGCCGCGCGCATGGCCCCTTCGGCCCATAACGCCCAGCCGTGGCGGTTCTTCGTCGTCGACGACCCCGGCCTCAGGGACCGGCTCTGCGAAAAGGCCTTCCGGGGCATCTACCGGGTCAGCCGCTTCGCCGCGCAGGCGCCGGTCGTCATCGTTGTCCTCGTGCGGAAGGACATCGTCGTCCACTTTGTCGGCCGCCGCATCCAGGGCACGACATACCATCTCATCGACAGCGGCATCGCCGGCGAGCACCTCGTCCTCCAGGCCGAGGAGCTGGGGCTCGGCACCTGCTGGATGGGCTGGTTCAGCCGCCGGGGCGTCCGCCGGGCCCTCGGACTGCCGCGGCGCTACAAGGTCGTAGCCATGATCCCGCTCGGCTACCCGGCCTCGCGCCCGCCGAGGGAGACGGAGCGCATGCCCCTCGATGAGGTGGCCTGGTGGAACGGGCTTGGCGAAGGAGCGGAGGACGGGGAATGCGGGAAAGGTCCGACGCCGGAAAGATGAGGGGCGGAGGCATGGCCGTCTTCCTCGCCGTCGCCCTCGGCATCTACGGCCTGGTCAACTTCTACATCGGCCGGCGGGGTTGGCAGGCCCTCGCCTCCTATCCGGGGCTGCGCCGGGCCGTCCTCGGGCTCTTCCTCGTCCTCGTCCTGGCCTATCCGCTCGGCCGCATCGCCATGGGCTTCGGCCGGAACTCCCTCGCCGGGCTCGCCGTCAAGGCCGGCTCGTTCCACCTGGCTCTCATGCTCTACCTCTTCCTGGGCGTCCTCGCCGTGGACGTCCTCAGGCTCCTCAATTCGGTCCTGCGGATCGTGCCGCGGACGGCCGGCGGCCCGGGGCGGACGGGCCTCATCCTCTTCCTGGTCGTGGCCGGGGCGGCCGTCGTCACCGTCGCCGGCGGCGCCGTGAACGCCGCCCGGCCGCGCGTCCGCGAGCTCGCCGTGGCCATAGACAAGCCGGCGCCCGGGCTGGGCGGGCTGACCGTGGCCGTCGCCTCGGATGTCCACCTGGGCACGATCGCCGGAAGCTCGCGGCTGCGGGCGCTCGTCGACCGCCTCAACGCCCTCGGACCGGACCTCATCCTCCTCCCCGGGGACATCGTCGACGAGAGCGTGACGGCCAAAGAGGAGGAGGCGATGACCGAAGTCTTCCAGCGGCTGCGGCCGCGCCTCGGCGTCTTCTCCGTTCCCGGGAACCACGAATATTACGGCGATTTCGAACGCAATATCGCCTACCTGCGCAAGTGGGGCGTCACGGTCCTTCAGGACGAAGCGGTCCTCGTCGGCGGCGCGATCTATATCATCGGCCGTCGAGACCCGACGGCCCTGCGCCGCGGCGAGGCCCGGACGCCGATCGAGGAGATCATGCGGCGGGCCGGCGTCGACGCGCGGCGCCCGCTCATCCTGCTCGACCACCAGCCGCTCCGGCTGGAGGAGGCCGAGCGGGCCGGGATCGACCTCGAGCTCTCGGGCCATACCCACGCCGGCCAGCTCTTCCCGATGAATATCGTCAACAAGCTCATCTACGAGCAGAACTGGGGCTCGCTCCGAAAGGGGCGGACGCAGTACTATGTGTCCTGCGGCGTCGGAACCTGGGGGCCTCCGGTGAGGACCGGGAGCATCCCGGAGATCGTCCTCATCCGCCTGACCTTCGGGCCGGACCGCTGGGCGGGCGGTCTTGCTCCGGCCGGGGGAAGCCGATAACATAGGGTCCGGAACCCGATGACGCGATGAGGAGGGGAGCCATGAGGAAGATCTTCCGGCCGGCGTCGGCCGTCCTGGCTTTGTGTCTCGCCGGCCCGGCCGTGCCCGTCCTCAGCTCCCGTCAAGCGCCCGGGCCGGCCGCCGCCATCTCCGCCGCCCCCGCCGTCCCGGCCGGGGCCGTGGCCAGGTTCCGCATCGAGCCGACCGACATCGAGCTCTCCCGCCCGGCCCAGCCGTTCACCTATTTCGATAAGGCCGGCCGGAAGTTCGCCCTCCTCGGCTTCGAGAGCGGCAGCTTCGAGGCCTGGGCCTACCCGCTGAAAATCCTCCGCGACTTCGAATTCTCGTTCCTCATCGGCTCGGGCATGCAGCCGATTCAGGGCCGGGACATCGTCCGCGCGGTCACCGCCGACCCGGCCGTGACGACCCTGACATTCGCTTACCAATCCTTCACGGTCCGGGCCCATTACGTGGCCTCCGTAAGCGAGTCCGGCGCCGTCGTCCTGCTCGAGGTGGACGCGACCGAGCCCCTGACGATCGTTTGCAGCTTCCTGCCCGTCCTCCAGCCGATGTGGCCTGCCGGCCTCGGCGGCCAGTACGCCTATTGGGACGACGAGCTCAAGGCCTATCTCATTTCCGAACCGACCCGGAAGAACCACGGGTATGTCGGCTCGCCGGCGGCGCGCGGCATTTCCTATACGCCTGCCCACATGCTCTCCGATACGCCCAACCAGTTCAAAATCGAGGTCGGCGATCCCAAGGCCGTGGCAGGGGTTTTCCTGCCGGTCATTCTGGCGGGGGGGGAGGGGAAAAGGGAAGATGTCCGGGCCGTCTACTCGCGGTTGGCCGCTGGCCCGGAGGCCTGCTATCGAGAGGCGGCGGAGCACTATCGCGCCCTGCGGGCCTCGACGCTGCGGGTCCGGACCCCGGACCGGGCCTTCGACCTGGGCTTCGAGTGGGCCAAGGTCGCTTTCGATACCCTTCTCGTGGAGAACCCCGACCTCGGCACGGGTCTGGTCGCCGGGCTGGGGCCGTCGGGGACGGGCGGCCGGCCGGGCTTCGGCTGGTTCTTCGGCACCGACGCTTACCTCAACTCGTTGAGCTTGAATAGTTTAGGGGCGAGCGGCGCGTCCCGGACGGCCCTCGCCTTCACCCAGAAGTGGCAGCGCGCCGACGGCAAGATGGCCCACGAGCTGTCGCAGGCGGCGGGCTACCTTAAGTGGTGGGAGGACTATCCCTACGGGTACATCCACGGCGACACGACGCCCTACTACATCGTCGCCGTCGAGGATTACGTCCGCTCGACCGGCGACTTCGAGTTCCTCAGGGTGAGCTGGCCGTCGCTTCTCAAGGCCTACGAGTGGTGCCTGACCACGGACGCCGACGGCGA
>DATKJS010000034.1:0-41196 GCA_035543515.1 Terriglobales bacterium
ATCCGCCAGGAGCCGGTCGACGAGTCCCGGCTCGACCCCGCCGACAACCTCCAGGAATTCGGGCCGATCAAGGATGCCGACCTCGGGTATTACGACAGGGCGAGCCGGCGCGCCGAGGCCACGGGCCGCGGCGTCATCGCCAACTTCGGCGGCACGGCCCTCGGCGACATCGCCCTTGTCCCGGGGCCTTTCCTGACGCACCCCAAGGGCATCCGGGACGTCGAGGAGTGGTACGTTTCGACCCTGACCCGGAAGCCCTACGTCCGCGCCGTCTTCGAGAAGCAGACGGAGATCGCCCTCGGGAACCTGGCCAAGATCCACGCCCGGGTCGGCGACCGCGTCCAGGCCGTCTTCATCTGCGGCACGGATTTCGGGACGCAACTTTCGACCTTCTGCTCCCCGGCGACGTTCCGCGAGCTCTACCTCCCTTGCTACCGGCGCGTCAACGACTGGGTCCACGGGCACACGCCCTGGAAGACGTTCAAGCACTCCTGCGGCGCCGTGCGGACCCTCATCCCGGCTTTCATCGACAGCGGCTTCGACATCCTGAACCCCGTCCAGTGCTCCGCCGCGGGCATGGAGCCCGAGAAGCTCAAGGCCGACTTCGGCCGGGACCTCGTCTTCTGGGGCGGCGGCGTCGACACCCAGAAGACGCTCGCCTTCGGCACGCCCGAGGACGTCCGGGCCGAGGTCCTCGGCCGGTGCGAGGTCCTCGGAAAGGGCGGCGGCTTCGTCTTCAACGCCGTCCACAACATCCAGGCCAACGTCCCCGTCCGCAACATCGTGGCCATGTTCGACGCGCTCAGAGAATTCAATGGCTAAGAGATGACAACTGGGCGCCCGCACGAAAAGCCGGACGGGCGGCGACGAGGCCGTCCGAAAGCCCCCATTTGGAGGGGGGCCCGTCGGCCTTGCGACGGGGGAACCGGGACAGGTTCCGGGGGCCGGGGGATAAGGACGGCCTCGGCGCCGCCGCACCCGCTGACGCGCCAGGACAGGACCAGCCCGACCCATGGGAGGATGCATTGAAGAAGGCCACGCTCTACGTCGTCGCCATCACCGTCGTCGCCGCCCTCGGCGGCCTCATCTTCGGCTTCGACACGGCCATCGTCGCCGGCGCGACCCGCTACATGAAGGAGCAGTTCTCGCTCAACTCCCTCCAGGAAGGCTGGGCCGTGAGCGTTGTCCTCATCGGCTGCATGTTCGGCGCCGGCCTGGCCGGGCCCATCAGCGACCGGATCGGCCGCAGGCGGTTCATGCTCCTCTCGGCCGTCCTGTTCCTCGTCTCGGCCGTCGGCTGCGCCGTGCCGCGGACCATCACCGAATTTGTCGTCTTCCGCTTCATCGGCGGCCTGGGCATCGGGTCGGCGGCCGTCCTCTCGCCGCTCTACATCGCCGAAGTCTCGCCGGCCCGGATCCGCGGCGCCCTCGTCTCGGTCAACCAGATGGCCATCGTCACCGGCATCCTCCTCGCCTACTTCATCAACTGGGTGTTCGCCAGCGCCGGCCCGGCCAACTGGCGGTACATGTACGCGACGGGGGCCATCCCGTCCGTGGTCTTCTTCCTGCTCCTCCTCAAGGTCCCGGAGAGCCCGCGCTGGCTCGTCAAGAGGGGCCGCGAGGCGGAGGCCGCGCGCGTTCTCACGCGGGTCAACACGGCGGAGGCCGCCGCGGTCGAGATCCGCGACATCAAGGAGACGCTGTCGCTCGAGGAGGGCTCCTTTCGCGAGCTTTTCAAGCCCGGGTTCCGGCGTCCGATCTTCATCGCCATCGTCCTGGCCGTCTTCCAGCAGATCACCGGGATCAACGCCATCCTCTACTACGCGCCCCGGATCTTCGAGAGCGCCGGGTTCGCGCGCATGTCGGCCATCGGCCAGTCGACCATCATCGGCTTCGCCAACATGATCTTCACGGTCGTGGCCATCGTCCTCGCGGACAGGGTCGGACGCCGGCCGCTCCTCCTGGTCGGCACGGGCGGGATGGGGGTCTCGCTCGTCCTTCTCGGCGCGGCCTTCCAGTACCGGTTCCTCCCCCCGTCGGCGCTCCTCTTCGTCATCCTCCTCTATATCGCCTTCTTCTCGTCGGCCATGGGACCCCTCGTCTGGGTCGTCATGGCCGAGGTCTTTCCCATCCGGATGCGGGGCGCGGCCATGGGCATCGCCACGCTCATCCTCTGGTTCGCCGACTTCGCCGTGACCCTGACCTTCCCGGTCATCTCGGACAGGCTCAACGCCTCGGCCGCCTTCTGGATCTACGCAACGATGTGCGCCCTTGACCTCGTCTTCATGATCTTCTACCTGCCCGAGACAAAGGGCAAGACGCTCGAGGAGATCGAGCGCCACTGGCTGAAGGCGAGAGCGTGATGGAGAGCCTTTCGTGAGCGAGAATGCCCGGCCCGGGCTGCTGCGGAAGGTCTTCCTCGGCCCGCGGGGACTTCGGGCCGGCTGGCGGCTCCTCATCTTCAACGCCGCCTTCATGCTTGTCGGCGCCCTGATGAGGCTCATCCTCGTTCCGGTCGTGGGCAAAGATCCGGGTTGGACGGCGCGGAACTTCCTCCTCATCGAGGCCGTGTCTCTAGCCGGGGCCGCGGCCTGCGTCTTCCTCATGGCGAAGATCGAGCGGCGCCGCTTCGCGGACTATGGCCTGACCCGGCGCGGGGCCTTCGGCCGGCTCTTCTGGGAGGGCGGGCTGTGGGGCCTGGCCACGGTCGGGACCGTCGTGGCAGTGATGGCTCTCGCCGGCGGCTATTCGGTGCGCGGCCTGGCGGTGAGAGGCACGGACCTCCTCGTCTCGGCGCTCCTCTGGGCGGCGGCGTTCTTCCTCGCCTCCCTCATGGAGGAGCTCGTCTTCCGCGGCTACGAGCTCTTCACGCTGGCCTCGGGCATCGGCTTCTGGCCGGCCGCGGCCGTCTTGTCCGTGCTCTTCGGCTTCTACTTCCACTACGCCCAGAAGCCCAACGAGACGCTCGTCGACGGCCTGAGCGTGTCCCTCATCGCGCTCTTCTTCTGCCTGACGGTGCGGCGCACGGGGAATCTCTGGTTCGCCATCGGCTGGCATTGGACGTTCAACTTCGGGTCCCTGTTCATCTTCGGGTTCCCGAATACGGGCAACAAGGGCGGTCTGCCCATCGCCGGCCACCTGCTGGATTCCGTGACGCGCGGCTCCGCGCTCCTGACCGGCGGGCCGATGGGGGCCGAGGCCAGCCTCCTTATCTTTCCGGTCCTGGCCGTCCTCTTCGCGGCCTTCCACTTCCGGTTCCGCGCCGTAAAAAATCCGGTCGCCGGCCGCCCGGATAGGGGAATATAAGCATGGGGGGACACAATGCCCCGTCCCTGATCGCGAACTGAGCCGGACATGTGGACAAAGCGAGATCTCCAAACGCAGGACCCGGCGGAGAGCCCGGCGGACCGTCCCGCAGCCCCGACGGGGCTGACGCCCGACGAGAGGATCGAGATCGTCCGAAAGGTCGCGAACTCGCGCGAGGAGAAGGACCGGCTCATAGCCGAGCTCGAGTCCCAGGGCTTCACAGTGACGGTCAGGGAAACCTCCGCCCCGCCGGTCGGGGGGGAATACTATACCGCGACCCTCTTCGCCGAGAAGCGCGAAACGGTCATGGTCGACGCCAAGGCCATGGCGGAGGAGGCCCGCCGACACAAGGGACGGGACCGCAAGATCGACATCGGGACCAAGCTGGGGTTCTGGGTTGCCCTGGGGCTGGCCCTTCTCGGGCTCCTCTACCTGATGAGTCCCCTCATCCGCGCCGTCCGCGCCCTCTTCTAGCCTACTTCTTCTCGAGAGCGCGGGCCAGCTCCCAGACGGCCTTGCGCAGCTCCTCGTCGAGGATCCTCGCGATGACCGCCGGCAGGACGCCGACCTCGTGCTTGAACATCTTCTCCTTCCGGTCGAAGCTCCAGCTTGCGACGGCCGCTCCGCTCTTGGCGTCCACGAACTCGAGGTCCATGGCCAGCCGGCCCTCCCAGATGTCGGCGCCGTCGATCTCCTCGAGAGCGTGGAGGCGCGACCGGAGGACGACGTCCGGAACCCCCTTCATCCGGTCCTGGGTGACGACCGGGCAGACCTTCATCTTCGTCAGGAACTCCGCCATGGCCGTCGCAATCTGCCGGCCCGGCCGGTCGAGCCAGAACTCGTAGGGGTAATACTTGAGCTCGTAGGGTGTCACGCGGTAGAGGATGCGGATATCGTCATAGGGAGGGTCGACGGCGGCCGGTTCGACCAAGATCCGGCGGTCGACCCGGGGCACGGCGGGCTCGTCCGCGCCGATCGTCCGGATCTGGAAATACCTCTTGGGGTGCAAGGACCCGCATCCGGCCGTCAGGGCGGCCAAAAGGATGAGACTCGCGGCTTTTCTCATTTTTTCTTGTCCTTTCGTGCCCGGACCAGAGCCGTCGGGTCCTCCGAGAGCTCCCGGGTGAGGCGCGACAGGTTGTCCATGGCGTCGGCCAGGTCGCGAATGGCCCGCCTGAGCTCGTCCTCCTGGGCGACGAAGCTCGTCTCGATGCGCTGGATGCTCGTCGAGGTCGAGTCAAGGAACGTCCGCAGGTCCTGGATGAGGCGGCCCATCTCCTGGTCCGAGAAGCGCTTGGAGACGTTGTCGATGGCCGCCTCGGAGCTGGCCACGATCTTCTTGCTCATGTCGCTGACGTTGGCGGAGACCTTGTTGAGGTTCTCGGTCACGGAGGCGAACTCGTCCGAGGCCTTGGCCACGTTGTCAAAGGAGCTCTCGAGCTTCCCCCGCTTGGCCTCGAGGACCTGGGAGATCATCTCCGAGCTCTTCGCCGCCTTCTCCAGGAAGAGGCTGACGCGGTTCAGGTTCTCCCGGGAGAGGAGGGAGTTGAAGCTGTTGACGGCCGTGTCGATGTTGGTGACGATGTCGCCGGCCTTTTCCTCCAGCCCGCGGCCCATGGGGATCTCGCCCCGCGGGGCGAGGCGGACCGAGTCCTTGCTCCCGCCTTTGAGGTCGATGAAGCGGGAGCCGGTGACGCCGGCCAGGGCCAGGACGGCCGTCGTGTCCCGCTTGATCGGGAACCCGCGCTGGACCCTGATCTGGACGCGGACGGAGCTGAGGTCCGTCCGGTCGACGTCGATGCGCATGACCTTGCCGATGTCGACCCCCTGGTAGCGGACGGCGGAGCCGACGTCGAGTCCGCTGACGGACGCGTCCCGGAAACGGACGAAGTAGATGTCCCCTCCCTCCTGGAGCTTCGGGACGATGAAGAAGCCCAGGGCGATGATGAGGACCCCCGAGGCGACCGCTAGGAAGATGCCCAGCCTGGTCTTTTGCTCATGTGTCATCATGGTCGGCCTTCCTGAGGAAAAATGTCCGGATGAACCCGTCGTCCGAGGCCAGGACCTCGGCGAGGGTCCCGGAAAAATGGAGCCGGCCCTCCCAGAGGATGAGGACGCGGTCGGCGATCCTCTCGATCGAGCGAAGCTCGTGCGTGACGACGACGAAGGTCGTCCGGAACGTCTCCCGGATCCTGAGGAACAGGTCGTCGAGGTGGCCGGAGGTGATGGGGTCGAGCCCTCCGGACGGCTCGTCGCAGAGGACGACGGCAGGGTCGAGGACGAGGGCCCGGGCCAGGGCGCCCCGCTTGCGCATGCCGCCGGAGAGCTCGGAGGGGGCTTTCGCGGCGCTCTCGAGAAGGTTCACCTGGGCCAGACGGTCGTTAACCATTTGCCTGAGGACCGCCTCCGGCATGTCCGGGTGATGCATGCGGACGGGGAGGGCGACGTTGTCGAAGAGGGTCAGGTTGTTGAGGAGCGCGCCGTCCTGAAAGAGCACGCCGATGCCGTGATAGAGGGACGCGAGCGAGGATTCGGACTGGAAATCCACCCGCTCGGAGCCAAAGAACAGCTCGCCCTCCAGGGGCGGGATGAGCCCGGCCAGCGTCTTGAGGAGCGTGCTCTTGCCGCAGCCGCTCGTCCCGACGATGGCCGTGATCCGGACCTCGGGGATATCGAAGTCGAGGCCGCTCAGGATCCGGGACGTGTCGTACCCGACGGTGAGGTTGCGGGCGGCGATGATATCCATGGCGCTCTCAATACGTGATCAGCGCGAAGATGCAGTCGATGATGACGATGAGGATGACCGAGAGGACGACGGATTCCGTCGTGGCCCGGCCGACCTCGCCGGCGCTCCTGCCGACGGTCAGGCCCTTGTAGCCGCTGCCGATGATGATGGCCCAGCCGAAGACCAAGGACTTCTCGAGGCCGATCCAGAAGTCCTTGAGGTCGACGGCCGTTCGCATCTCCCGGATGAAGGCCGAGGGCAGGATGCCGAACGACATGCGGCTGACGATGACGCCGCCGGTGATGCCCACGACGTCGGCCAGGGCGACCAGGAGCGGCACGGCCAGCGTCATGGCGATCAGCCGGGGGACCATCAGGAATCTCTCCGGGACAATCCCCATGGTCTTGAGGGCGTCGACCTCCTCGAGGACGCTCATGGTCGAGAGCTCGGCGGCCACGGCCGCCCCGACCTTGCCGGCCAGGATGATCCCGGTCATGAGGGGCACGAGCTCGCGAAGCATGCTGTAGCCGATGAGATCGGCCATGTAGATGTCCGCGCCGAAGAGGTGGAGCTCGTAAGACGCGCTCTTGGCGATCGTCACGCCGATGAGGAACATGAGGCCGCAGGTGATGGGGAAAGACTTGTAGCCCATGAAGAACAGCTGGTTCCAGATCTCCCCCGGATAGACGCCCTTCCGGCGCCGGAGGTAATCGCCCGTGTGGTAAATCTCGTCGCTGAGGAGGACGAAGAACTGGCCCAGCCTTCGCATCCGGGCCAGGAACCGGTCCGATAGGGGATGGAGGACCCGGACGTCGAAGCCGGGCTCGGGAACCTCGCACGACGGCGGGGAGGTCCCCCCGAGGAAGGCCCGGGCGGAGCGCTCCAGCGCCCCGCCGACGTTAGTCACCCGGACGTCCGCGACACAGCCCCTGAGATAGCTCAGGAGGGCCAGCGCGGACGAGTCGAATTCCTCGACGGCGCTGAAATCGACGGTCACCGGTCCCTCGTCCCGCCGGGCTTGGATCTCGCGGAAGGCGGCCGGGACGGCCTCGACGCGGAGCCGCCTCGGGAGGGATACGGTGGAAACCCCGTTTTCGTCCAAACCCGACTCCTTCCGGTCGGTCAGCCGTCGTTTTTGTTAACCATAGATTAACAAAAAACGCGGCGGCTTGCCAGCGCGCGCTGTGCGCGGGCGCCCCCCTTTAGAATGACCGTCCGAAGGCTCATGCTCCCCCGCAAGACCAGAGCGACCGCCCCCGAAGGGGGCTGTCCCTAGCTTTCTAATAGACGACGACCGTCTGGTTCAGCTCGGGGGCCGTGGCCGGGAAATGGACCACCCGGTCGTCGGCCGCGACCCGGACGTAATACTCGAAGTCCGAGCCCGGCTTTTCGACGGTCACGGTCCAGACGCCGCGGGCCACCTTGCGGAGCGGCACGGCCGTGAACCGTCCCATGCCGAGCGGCCGCCAGTAGAGTTCCGCCGAGGCCGGCTGGCCCTTGGCCAGGATGATGACTTTGAGCGTGAACGGCTCCCCTTCCTCGAGGCTCCCGCGCACGGCCGGGACGATGACCCGCGGCGCCCCGAGGTAAACTTTCGAGAGGATGGCCTCGCCCTTGGACTCCCCGCCCAGGATCTTCTGGAGCGCCGCCCCCGGCCGCTCCCAGGCCCCGGGCAGGATGTGTTGCTCCCAGTTGGCGATCGTGCCGAGCTCGCCGGTCGTGCTGGCCGTCGCCAAGAGACAGTCGAAGACCTGCTTGAGCGAGGCGGCCATCTCGACCCGGACCGGCATGGCGTTGAGCTTGGCCAGGTCGGCCCTGGCCTGCGGGTCCTTCTCGGCCCGGACGTTGTCCATGACTTGGTTGAATCGCGCCAGGAGCCCGTCGAAGCGGGCGACCTCGCGCATGTACTCGAAGTTCGTCAGCCAGTATCCGAACCGCTCCTTCGCGCCCTTGCCCTCGACCTTCGGCTCGAGGGCCCGAAGCTCGTCGACAAAGCCGTACAGCTTCCGGACCTCCTCCCAGGGCCGGGGGTCGGGAACGACGTTGCCGGGCCCGCCGATCCAGTTGACGGGCACCGGGTGACGGCCGTCGATGCGGGCGAAAATGGCCGCGATCGCCTCGGCCGCCGCGGGCCCGAACTGGTTGGCCGCCCAGTCCCGGTAGAAGTCGAGCGAGGCCATGTATCTGTCCGTCTCCGGCCAGTCGGCGTCGTAGTCGCCGACGGCCGGCCCGCCGCAGTTGATCTTGCGCTTGAAATCCTTGCCCTCGATGTCGATCCCGGCGATGGCCGGGTAGTGGATGCGGTCGGCGAAGTCGACGGCCAGCCGGCCGTTCGTGACTTCGACGTTGCGGAAGGTGAGGTCCAGGGCCCGGAACTTCCCGGCGCGCTCGAAGATGTCCAGCCCGTCGATGACCTTCCTGCCCTGCAGCAGGACGTCGAAGACCCGGGCCCGCTTCTGGTCCATCTGGCCCTCGACGAACTTCAGGGTCACGGCGTAGCGGCCGTTGGGCACGGGGATGTAATACGCAAAGACCCGGTCGCGGACGTCGCGGTAGACGGCCTCCTCGGCCGGAGCGGCGCCGGCGATCCTCTGGTCCTTGAAGGCGGCGAACTGCCCGGTGATGGGCCCGACGTCGTCGGCGACGTTGCGCGGCAGGGTGTTCCAGCCCTGGTCCCATGCGGCGCGGGCCAGGGCCGAGACATTGGCCGAGAGGATCCGCGTCCGCCAGTGGATGCCGAGGAGGCCGTCGCACCCGTAGCGCAGGGCGTCCGCGGCGTCGCGCCGCATCCGCCCGACCCAGAGCTGGGGCGAGGTCAGCGAGGGGTCGTCCTCGAGCCAGGGGATGGCCCACTTGGACCGGCCCGAGATCCGCGCGAAGCCGGGGTCGACCGGGGCCTTGCCGACCTCGCGGTTGATGCAGCTCATGGCCACGTCTTTGGGCAGGACCTGGTCGAAGAGCGTCCGGTTCGAGGGCGGACCGAGGACCCAGCCGCACGTCGCCAGGCTGAACGGCGGAGCGAGCTCCCGCCAGGCCCTGAGGGCGGCGTCGAGGTCGGAGGCGACGGCCTTGATCTCGTCGGCCGAGGCGTCGCTCCACGTCCAACCCTCCCAGGTCCAGAACCAGTAATAGTCGACCGGGTAGGCCCGGGCGATGCGGCCGAACAGGCCTTTGTAGACCTCGGACACCACGGCCGGGTCTTGGGGGTTCTTCTGGGCGGCCAGCAGCCGCTTCTGGACGAGCTCCGGGACCTTGAGGGCGGTTTCCGTCCCGACGCACGTTTTGACGCCGAGCTTGCGGGCCAGGCCGAAGCCGCTTTGAAAGACCGCGGCGGCCCGGTCGAAGACTTCGTTGGAGTCCCGGGGCGTCTTCGGCTCGGGGCACAGGCCCGTCATGACGTCGTTGCCGAAATCGTCCTCGTCGAAGAGGAGGCTCGCGCCAAAATGGAAATCGCCGGTCTTCCTCGCTTCATATCCCCAGTTGCCGCGCCGGGTGTTCTGATAGCTCGAGGGATAGCTCGCCTTGACCGCGCCGTCCTCCCCATAATCTCCGGGCGGCCCGATCCAGACCGTCGGCTCGGCGTTAGGCCCCTTCTCCGGGTAGGTGTGGAGGCCGAAGAAGTTCATCCGGAGCTTGGGCAGCTGGGCCAGGATGGCCTTGTAGTTCTCGGCCGTCCACCAGTCCGGCCCCTCGGGGAAATCGTGGAAGGGCTGGATGCCGCGGGTGAGGAAGAGCGGCCGCCCGATCTCGTTGAGATCGAAGTCGAGGCCGTTCGTCCGGACGTCGGGCACGACGTCGCCGTCGAGATAGAACCGGATGCCGGTCTTCTCGGCCAGCTGGTAGGCGCCGTAGAGGACGGCCGGGCCGCTGCCGCCGACGACGAGGGTGAGCTTCGTCGAGAGGAAGGGCACGGTCCTGAGGAGGTAATCCTGGGCGCCGAGCCCCCCGATCTTGCTGACGGCGTCGGCATCGCCCAGCCCGTCGAGGAGGGTGGCGCCCTTCTCGGCGATGACGACGCTGGCGCGGCGGATCTCGGAAAGGGAGGAGATCCGGTCGACGGTGGGGAGCGCCCCCGTCCGGAGGTAGATGTAGCGCCGGACCTCCTTGGCCGCGGCCAGGTCGTGCCAGGAGGCGCCCTTGGCGATGACGATGTCGGGGCCCGCGCTCTGGCGGGAGCAGGCGGCGGCGCCGAGCGCGACGAGGGACACGAGGACGAGGCGGACGTGAAGGGATTTCCTGGAGCCCATCGGAGGCACCTCCTTCGAAGCTGGCCTCATTCTAATACAAGCCCCGCCGGGTTTTCAACGAGGCCCGCCCCCTCCCCGCTTTCCGTTTAGTCGCGCGGTTGGCCCCGCGCGCGCATTTTGGTAAGATGAAGGCCGCGGCCATGACCATTCGCGAGCGCTTCAACGCCGTCTTCCACTGGCGGGCGCCCGACCGCGTCCCCGACATGGAGTTCGGCTACTGGGACAAGACGATCGCCGTCTGGCGCGACCAGGGGCTGCCGCCCGGCTGCCGGACGAACGAGGACGTCGAGCGGCATCTGGGCCTGGAGGGGCTCTCCGTCATCCCCGAGGTCCCCATCCAGAGGGGGCTCTACCCGGCCTTCGAGGAGAAGACGATCGAGACCAAGGGCGAGCGGCGCATCGTCCAGACCAAGGACGGCGCTCTGACCGAGATGCTCGACTACGACTCGTCCATGCCCAGGTTCCTCCGCTTCGCCGTCGAAACGCGGGCCGACTGGGTGCGCCTCCGCGAGGAGCGCCTCGACCCCGGGCGGCCCGGCCGGGTCGGGAACGTCGGCGCGGCCGTCGCCGCGGCCCATGCGGCGGGCATGCCCATCCTCTTCCATTGCGGCTCGCTCTACGGCTGGCTCCGGGACTGGATGGGCCTCGAGAACCTGTCGGTTGCGCTCATGACCGACCGGGACTGGGTCGAGGAGATGATGGAGCACATGACCCTGATGGACCTGGAGTTCATCGAGGACGACATCCCGGCCGGCAAGGTCGATGTCGCCTGGTGGTGGGAGGACATGTGCTACAACCACGGCCCCCTGATGTCGCCCAAGCTCTTCGAGGCGCTCATGGTGCCGCGGTACAGGCGCATCACGGACGCCCTCAAGGGGCGCGGCATCGACGTCAACGTCCTGGACTGCGACGGCCGCATCTACGACCTCGTCCCGGGGTGGCTGCGGGGCGGCATCAATTGCATGTTCCCGATCGAGGCCGCCCACACCGACCCCTGGCGGCTGCGGGAGGAATACGGCAGGGACGTCCTGCTCCTGGGCGGCGTCAACAAGCTGGCCTTGATCGCGGGCAAGGCGGCCATCGACCGCGAGCTCGAGCATCTCCACCCGCTCGTCGAGCGCGGCGGCTACCTGCCGTGCGTCGACCACCGCGTCCCGCCCGACGTCAGCTACGAGAACTACCTCTATTATTTGGAAAAGAAGAAGGCCATCCTCTAGCCTCTGATCCGTGACGGCGTTCGCTTCGGGCGGCCGCTTCCGGCCTTCAGTCCTTGATCACCTTGAAGCCGGGGGCGGATAACAAACTTATGGACGCCAGGACCTCCCTAAATGCCTTGAACTCCACTTCGGAGGCAGGGGATCCCTTCTTGGACATGGCAACCGAGAACATCAGCCGGGCATCAGGCCCAGGATTCAGGTAGACGACATATTCATAGAACGAATCCGGGACATAGAGCAGCTTGGGGTAAGTCTTGTACTTCGGGTGTTCCACTGTGAAATCTGCTAACATCAACCGAGGGAACTCCTTTCTATAGCCCCCAATGTCCGCGTTCAGATCTTCGATCGTGTTCTCGTCAAGCTTCGAGTTGACCCGGATCCTGATATTGACGTTGTTGGCTCTTGAAGCCTTGTCCGCGGGGAAGAAAACGATGTTCACCTTTCGTCGGGTAGCTTTGTCGCTCGTATCGCCGATCCAGCCGTCCGGCTCGGTCACCCCGAACATGAAGTCGTTGCCATAAACCAGGAGGGCGTTCATCCTAGGCTTCTGGGGAGTGGACCGGGACGTTGCGGAGAGAGAGGTCACGGCGACGATCGAGAGACCCAAAACCGCCTTGGAAAACCTCATCGCGAACCTCCTTGCGAGCAGCCATGGCTGATGCCGCAAGAGCCACTTTTCCCCATGCCTGGAAACTAAGCCTAAACAATCATGGAGTCAAGCGGAACGCACCCATGGTGATAAAAAAAGGGGACACGCGATCGTGTCCCCCTCTCAAGTCAAGGAAAAGCGCCGCCTAGTCCAGCTTGACCTTTTTTTCGAGCGTCCCGCCGTGCCGGGACTCGTAGCGGACGGCGATCTCGCCCTTGCCCTGGACCAGGAACTGGTATTCCGTCTTGCCGAAGCCGGGGACGACCATGAACTGGACCTCCGGCCGGTAGCGCTTGTACGTGACCAGGTCGGTGTAGGGGTCGGCGAGCATGCCGCCCGCCACGACCTTAGCCGCAGGGCCCGAGACCCGGAGCGTGTCCTTGGGGTAGATCCGGGTCTTCTGGGCCAGGTAGCTCATCGTCGGCATGGCGTGGCCGTTGGCCAGCCGCGTCCGGACGCGATAGAGGTCGCCGCCGAGCTTCTTGACCTCCGTGACCTCAAGCTCGACCGCGGGGGTGTGCTTGGCCGAGAAGAGGACGGCCATGGCGTTGCGGTGGACGAGGTCCGGCAGCTGGAAGGCCGGGCCCAGGCGGCTGCTCATCTTGACCCAGCCGCCAATCTCGATGTCGCCGTAGGCCGGGTGCTTGAACGGCTTCCAGGGCTTGTAGAGCTCGCCCTGGGTCAGGTTGTCGCTGTACTTGAGCCGCTCCCGGTCGGCCATGTCGCCGAAGAGGAAGCCCCTCGGGCCTTCCCCGCCCGAGGCGGCGGCCGTCGGTTCGGTCTTCTTCTCGCTCGCCCCCTTGAACGCCTCGCTCGCGGACTGGTAGACCTCGCCGGTGTAGCCGTACGCGCCCATGGTCTGGCAGAGCCACTCCTGGGAATCGCCGTAGGTCGTATAGAGGTCCTTCCAGCTGATCATGTACTTGTAGCCGGGCGTGATCCGCTCGGCCTGCTTGCCGATGAAATCGTAAACGGCGACGTCCTGCGGCGGATATTCTCCGACCCCCTTGCGGCTCGGGCCGCGGAGGTACATGCCGCCGAAATTGTGGAACGTCCAGCCCATGCAGATGTTCGTCTTCGTCTGCGTCCAGAGGGCCAGGGCCTTGAGGCCGACGGCCTGGAAGGGGTAATCCCCGGAGCCGCTCTGAACGTATTCCGGCGCCCAGTCGAACCCCCATTGCCGGTTCGGGTCGACGTAGCCCTCGGCATCTTCGTTGATCAGGCCGTCGCCGTCGTTGTCGATGCCTTCCTCGCCGAGGATCGTCCACTCGCCCTTCTCGCCCGGCTTGACCGGGACCATCAGCCGCGGGTCCTCGGGGTCGGTTTTGTAGGCGCCGTACGGGTCCCTCTTGCGCATCATGCAGATATTGCCGTCGCCGTCGAGGTCGTCGGGGAAGTCCTCGTCGACGAGCCCGTCGTGGTCGTCGTCCCTGGGGATGCGCAGGCTGCGGTTGGAGCTCGGCGTGTTGGCGTCGTGGAAGAAGTGCCAGCGGCCGTCGACGTTGACGACCGGGACGACGTAGAAGACCTGCTTGTCAAGGAGCCCGGTGACCTCCGCGTTCTTGCCGTAATTGCCGAGAAGGTAATCGAGCAGGTAGAGGCAGATCTCCCCGCCCTGGATCTCGTTGCCGTGGATGTTGCCGTCGACGTAGATCGCCGGCTTGGACAGGGCGGGACCGGTCTTCGGGTTGTTGAGCGTGACGGCGTAGAGGGGGCGGCCTTCTTCGCTCTTGCCGACCTCCTCGAGCTTGGTCATCTCCGGGTGGGCCTGGGCGAGGGCGTGGACGGCCTCGTAGACCTGCTCGAGCGAATAATAATGGTCGAACCTGAGCGGGACGGTGATCTTGGCGTCCTCGGCCGGGACGGCCGCCGCGAGGGCCAGGATGAGGATCAGAATGGATGTCTTTTTCACTTCGCACCTCCCAGGTCGAGGGTCCTCGCGTCGCCCCAGGCGAGCCGGGTCAGGGCCTTGATCTCGATCTTGGCCGGCTTCTCGGAGCGGACGAGCCAGCGGACCTGCTGGGCGCTGTTGCCGTCGATCGCCTGGACCAGGCTCCGCTTCTTGCCTTCGACGATGGTGACGTCCTTGCCTTCGAGTGTGACGATGACGGGCAGGTTCCGGTTGTTCCGGCGGCCCATAGCCGTCGGGTAGGGCAGGTAGCCGGCGTTCTCGACCCAGGCCTCGACGGCGTAGACCCCGCCGCCGAGGGGCTTGACCGCGGTCTTGCCGAGCCGGATGCGGGCCATCTTGGCCGCGACCTCGAAGGTCCATGGGACCTGGCCCTTGAGGAGCGGCTCGACCTTCGCCGCCGGCGGCGTCGTGTCGGTGAAGGGCACCGCGCCGCCGATCTCGGCGTCACCGAGCTGGGGATGCTTGAACGGTTTCCAGGCGACGAAGCCCTTGCCGCCGAGCTCCTTGTCGCTCCAGGCGAGGAGGGCCTTCTCCTTGGGGTCGGTCCCCTCCTCGGACGGCGGCTTGGGCATCTGCCGCATCATCTCGGCCATCTGCTTCGTCGTCATCTGGCCCGCCTTGAGGCCCTCGAAGAGCTGCTTGGCCTTGAACTGGGCCGGGGCCCCGGACGCCTTCAGGAAGGCGTCGACCTTCTCCTCGCCCAGGGCGATGAATTCGTCGTTCGTCATCTTCTCGAGCTTCTCGGGGGTGATGTCGGCTTCCTTCTTCTCCTCCTTGACCTCGGGGAGGGTCCAGAAGTCGAGGCTGAAGGACGGAAGCCCCAGCTGATAATAGGCATAGAGCTCGAACGATCCGTCCTTGTCCTGGGCGGGCTCGAGGCGCTTGTCGTCGAGCTTGGCCTTCTTCAGGAAATCCTTGTACTTGTCGGAGAGCTCCTTGTAGAACTTGAGGTCCTCGGGGAGCGGGTTGACGACGGCGCCGAGCCCGAGGAAGCTCGCGATCATCGACTCCGTGACCTGCATGCCCTCGGGGACGAGCGGCTTGACCATGTCCATGACCTCGGCCATGGTGTAGGTCCGGTTGGGGTCGGCGCCGATGAACCCGGCCATGTTCTCGGGGATCTTGATCTGGTTGAGGTCGGCGTCGCCCTTGCGGCCGCCGCGGGGCGGGTTCAGGCAGAAGTTCGTCGAGCCGTAGACGAAGGTCAGCCCGATCTCGGGGTGCTCGTTGACGAACTTGATGACGGCGAAGCTCTCCGGCTCGCTGCCGGCCCAGGGGCCGCTCTCGGGCGTGAAGGGATGGAAAAGGTGCGGGAACTGGACGCCGATGTTGACCCCCCCGGGCCCGTCCTCGTTGTACTCCCCGTCGCCGTCGTTATCGATCCCCTCGGTATAGAGCTTGTAGACGCCCTTCTCGCCCTTGGACCAGTCGGCCTTCTTCATCAGGCGCGGCTCGCCGGGGACGGGCATCCACTCGCCGGCCGGGTCCTTGACCCGCATCATCGTGATGATGCCGTTGCCGTCGAGGTCTTCATAGCCGTCCTCGTCCACGGCGTCGTCCATGTCGTCGTTGGAGGGGTGGAGGTTCCGCGGGTCGGCGTAGAGCGGCTTCCCGAAGAACCGCGCCGCGGCGTCGGGATTGGGGCACGGCAGGACGTACCAGGTCAGGTCCTTGCGGAGCTCGGGCCTGTCGATGAGCTGTTTCACGAGGTAGAGGGCCCCTTCGCCTGAGATGGGGACGAGGCCCTCGAAGTTGGCGCCGACGAAGACCGCGGGAACGGTCTTGGCGGTCTTCGCGACCTCGGGGCCGACCTCGACGAGGACGACCTCACGGCCGCCGGGGCTCGTGGCGAGCTTGTGGAGTTTGACCGCGGCCGGGTCGGCCTGGGCGAACGCCTGCAGGACGGAGACGACCTCCGCGGGCGAGTGGTACTTATCGAAGGTCACGGCGGCGCCGAGGCCGGAGGCCAGGGCGAGCAGCGCGACGAGGGGGAGGACCGAGCGCTTGGGAAGCATCTTCACCTCTTTCAAGACGGGGTCAGGTCGACTTTGTTACACTCTATCATGAAGAAAGCGGCGCGTCCGCTTTTTTCATTCTTAGCATTCTGCCACGTTCCGGAGCGACGGGCAAGCGTCAGGAGAGACGCCGGGCTCTCTCCTCTGGGAACGGGAGGGACAGGGTATCGTATCCCCCGATCGGTCTTCATACACTCTAATACGCAACGCACGGCGGTGAGGTTTCAGGGGACGCGTCCTTCCCGGAGCGACGGAACCGTGTTATCCTGCGTACTGGAGAGTGGCTGGCCGTATCCATCTCACGGCTTGAGCGACGGCCGCGGGCCATCGCGAGGCCGGCCGCTCACAGCCGAAAGGAGACGCGATGAAAGCCAAGTTCGGCCTTCTCTGGGCACTGATCATCAGCCTCATCCTGGCGCCCGCAGCCTGGCCCCAGCGGCCGGCGGCGCCGGCTTTCCAGGACACAGCCGTCCTGCCGGAGGGCGCGCAGGGCGCCCGCATCCGGTCGCTCATCGAAACGATCAACTCGGGCGACCGGGACCGCATCCGCCGTTTTCTCGACGAGGAGTGCACGGCCGAGTACCGGGGGGCGTCCCCGCTCGAAGAACACATCTCCGCCACGCTCAGCCTTATGCGCGACACCGGGGGGGTCGAATTCGTCAGCATCCGCAGCTACACGCCCGAGCGTCCGGGCGCGACGGTGGTCATCGTCAAGGACCGGAACTTCGGCGGTTTCTGGGGCCTGAGCCTCCGCTTCGCCGACCTCACGGGCTATCTCGTGGCCGGCCTCGAGACCAGCCCCGCCCGCCCGCCCGCTGGCCCGCCCGAGCCGCCGATCCCTGAGAAGGACGCCGTCGACGAGGTCCGCGCCCTGACCTCGGGGCTCATCGCCAAGGGCTGGTTCTCGGGAACACTGCTCGTGGCCAAGGGACCGGCCGTGCTCCTGACCATGGCCGGCGGGGAGGCCAGCAAGTCCTACCACGTGCCGAACAACATCGACACCAAGTTCAACCTGGGCTCGATGAACAAGATGTTCACGGCCACGGCCGTGGCCCGGCTCGTCGAGCTCGGCCGCCTATCCTTCGACGACCCGGTCGGCAAGTGGGTCGACGAGACGTGGCTGCCGAAGGAGGTCACGGACAAGATCACCGTCCGCCACCTCATCACCCACACCT
The DNA here is from genome assembly GCA_035543515.1 of Terriglobales bacterium. Lineage (GTDB taxonomy): Bacteria > Acidobacteriota > Aminicenantia > Aminicenantales > Saccharicenantaceae > DATKJS01. Next base: position 17,247 of record DATKJS010000034.1, read on the forward strand.
CGGGCCTGGGGAGCTACTTCAACGAGACCTACGACCGGAGCTCGCGGGCCCTCTTCCGCAAGCTCGAGGACTACAAGCCGCTCATCAAGGACGACCGGCCCGCCTTCCCGCCGGGCGAGCGCTTCCGATACAGCAACACCGGGATGTTCCTCCTCGGCATCGTCATCGAGAAGGTCACGGGCGAGGACTACTTCGAGCACATCCGCAAGACGATCGCGACGCCCGTCGGCATGACGAACACCGACTGCTACGAGATGGACTATCCCGTCGAGAACCTCGCCGTCGGCTACAGCCCCGACTGGTGGAGCTCCTACCGCTGGCAGGCGAACCTCTACAAGCACGTCATCAAGGGCGGCCCGGCGGGGGGCGGCTTCTCGACGGTCAAGGACCTCCACAAGTTCGCCCTGGCCCTCCTCGGCGGCAAGCTCGTCTCCAAGGCCATGCTCGAGACGATGTGGACGGACGCCAAGGGCGCGAACTACGGCTACGGGTTCACGGTCGCCCAGGGCCCGGGCGGCAAGGTCGTCGGCCACAGCGGCGGCTTCGACGGCATCAACTCCGAGCTCGACATCTACGTCGACTCGGGCTACGTCGTCGCCGTCATGTCGAACTACGACAACGGCGCCAGCCCGCTCGCCGCCCGCATCGGCCGGGCCCTGGCCCGCGTCAGGTAGAGGGGGCGCCGGCGGCCCTTTCCAGCCGCTTCATGATGGCGAACATGAAGCCGGCCGAGAGGACGCAGGCCGCGACCAGGATCGACCACAGCGCCCAGAGCGGGATGCGCATCCAGAGGAAGGCCCCGACCCCGACCAGCTGGAGGCCGATGGCCGTCGAGGCGAACCAGCCGCCCTGCATCAGTCCCTTGTACTTCGGCGGCGCGACCTTGGAGACGAACGAGATGCCGATGGGGCTCAGGAAGAGCTCGGCGATGGTCAGCAGGAAGTAGGTCGAGATCAGCCAGTAGACCGAGACCTGGGACGAGGCCGGGGCGACCAGGCCGCCGAGCGACTTCGGGCTGGGCAGGCCGATCGAGCCGACGACGAGGATGGCGAAGGCCGCGGCCGTCAGGATCATCCCGTAGCCGATCTTGCGCGGCGAGGACGGCTCCTTCCCCCGGCGGTTGAGATGGTCGAACAGCGCGATGGCGAGGGGCGTCAGGGCGACGATGAAGAACGGGTTGAAGTGCTGGAAGCGCTGCGGCTGGAAGGGGTTGACGTCGGCATAGCCCCGGAACCTCAGGTAGGCCAGCGTCCCGAAGACGGCCAGGGCCGCGCCGCCGAAAACCCGGACCGCCGGCTTGGCGCGCTTCTTGACCAGGAAGAAGAGGCCCACGAACGACACGAAAACCGGCAGCAGACCGCCCAGGTCGAACCACAGGTTCGTCACCTTGCCCACGCTCGGCACGGTGTAGTCCCGGGCGAAGAAGGTCATCGTCACGGCGCTCTGCTGGAAGGCCATCCAGAAGAAGATGACGACGAAGAAGACGAGGCCGAGGACGATGAGCCGCTCCTTCGTTTCCTGGGGCGACATCTCGACGACCTGGCCGCGCAGGGCCTCGGACTTGGCCTTTTGCTTCTCGCTGAGGTCGGCGTGCCGGTAATACTTGCGGAAGCCCCAGAAAATGAGCATGGAGATAACGAGAGAGATGCAGGCCACGCCGAAGCCGTAGTGGTAGGACTTGCTCAGGGCGTTGATGTATCGCTCCGAGAAGGCCTTGAGCGTCCCGAGCGTCACGGCCGGGTCCTGGGCTTGGGCGACGGCCAGGTAGCTCTTGGCGTCGGCCAGCGTCCCTTTGAGGAAGCTGTTGGCCAGGGCCGGGATGCGGGCGTCATAGGCGTAGTGCGCGGCGCTCAGGATCCAGTTGCTGACCTTTTCCGAGGCCGTCGGCGCGAACATGGCGCCGATGTTGATGCCCATGTAGAAGAGGTTGAAGGCCCGGTCGCGCAGGGGGCCGTACTGGGGGTCGTCATAGAGGTTGCCGACGAGGGCCTGGAGGTTGCCCTTGAAGAGCCCGGTGCCCAGGGCGATGACGGCCAGCGCGACGATGGTCAGGGCGAAGCCCGAGCCCATCGTCGACGGGATGGCGAGCAGGACGTAGCCGATGAGCATCGTCGCCAGCCCGATGCTCACCGTCTTCCCGTAGCCGAGGACCTTGTCGGCCAGGAAGCCGCCGAGGAGCGGGAAAAAGTAGACGCCGAACATGAACGTGCTGTAGACGAAGCCCGATGCGCTCGTGGTCATGCCGTACTTCGCCTGGAGAAACAGGACGAAGATGCTGACCATCGTGTAGAAGCCGAAGCGCTCGCCCATGTTGGCCAGGAACATGACGACGAGAGCCTTGGGATGTCCCTTGAACATGTTTCACCGTCCCCTGGAGGATTTGCCGTCGCTCAAAGCGCCCGGATTATAGCAAATTCGGAAAAAGGGGGACAGCCCCCAAGGGGGCAGCCCCTCTCGACAATTCGGCGCCGGCCGCCCGGTCACCAGGCGAGGCTCTCCATGAGGAGCCGGCTGACGGTCTGTTCGAGCGCGGCCCGGAACCGATCGACGACCTCCGCTTCGCTTCCGCCCCAGAAGTCGCTGATGAACATCGGCGGCCCGACCTTGACCCGGACCCTCTCGGGCACGCCCCACATGACATGGGTGCCGAAGATCGAGAGCGGCGTCACGGGCACCGCGAGCTTCTCTTCCTTATAGAGGTTGTAGGCCATGATCGCGGCGCCCCGCCGGAACGGCTTGACATAGGGGTTCGGGTCCGTGTCGTCGACCCGGCCGCGGCCCTGGAAGACGATGACGGCCCGGCCTTTCCTGAGGTAATCCTGGCACTTGAGGATGGCGGCGTTCCGCTTGCCGTAGAGGTCCACGGGAATGCTCCCGACGTTCGCGGCGTGGCTCGTCACGAAGCGGACCATGAACGAATAGAAGGGGCTCAGCAGGAGATGGATGAAGCCTCCGAACTTCCCCATGTGGCGGTGGAGGTGGCGGAGGACGAGCTCGCTCGCCTCCTCCTTGTCAAAGATCATCTTGTTGGCCGTGAAATAGATCATCCGCGGTTTGACGAGGAGCAGGACCGCGATGTCTTTGTAGTTCCCGATGTGGTTCGCGGTGATGATGTTCGGGCCGGCCGTGATGAAGTTCTCGGCCCCGCGGAGTTCGATCTTCTTGGGCAGGAGCAGGAGCCGCGAGATGCGGAGGACGCTCTTCTCGATCTTCCTGTATTCTTTCTCGAAATCTTCCATGGAAGCGCCCCTATTCTACAAAATCGCCCGGCAAATTCCTAGGGTCCGGGGCGGTTTGACCCGGGTCCCGGAAGCGTGCTAACGTACGCCTTCGGAGGTCCCCATGCTCACCCTCATCCGCGGCGCGGAGGTCTTCGGGCCGGATCCCCTGGGGAGGCGCGACGTCCTCCTGGCCGGAGGCGGGGTCGAGGCCGTGGCCGAGCCGGGCCGGCTCCGCCCGGACGGGCTCGAGGTCGAGGCGGTCGACGCGTCGGGCCTGGCCCTCCTCCCCGGCCTCATCGACCCCCACGTCCATATCCTCGGCGGCGGCGGCGAGGGCGGGCCGGCGACACGGGCGCCCGAGGTCCGGGTCGAGGACATCGTGGCGAGCGGCGTCACGACCGTCATCGGCTGCCTGGGCACGGACGGCGTCACCCGGCACATGACCTCGCTCCTGGCCAAGGCCCGGGCCCTGGAGGTCGAGGGGGTCACGGCGTTCCTCTTCTCCGGCTCCTACGGGATCCCCGTCGACACGCTGACCGGGAGCGTCCGCGGCGACCTCGTCCTCATCGACAGGGTCATCGGCGCGGGCGAGATCGCCGTCTCGGACCACCGCTCGTCCCAGCCGACCTTCGACGAGGTGGCGCGGCTCGCGGCCGAGTGCCGCGTCGGCGGCATGCTCGGCGGCAAGGCGGGCGTCCTCCACCTCCACGTCGGAGACGGGAAGCGCCGGCTCGAGATGCTCTTCCGCCTGGTCCGCGAGACGGAGATCCCGGCGACGCAAGTCGTGCCGACGCACATGACGCGCAATCGGGAGCTGTTCGAGGAGGGCCTGGAATGGGTCAGGGCCGGCGGGGCCATCGACGTCACGGCCGGTCCGGACCCGGACCCCGCGGCCGACCCCGACGTCGGCCTCGAGGAGTGCGTGGCGCGCTTCAAGAAGGAGGGACTGCCGCTCGGCCGGTTGATGGTGAGCTCGGACGCGAACGGCAGCATGCCCGTCTTCGACAAGGGCGGGAGGCTCGTCCGCCTGACCATCGCCACGGAGAGGGACCTCTTCCGGAAGTTCCGCGACCTCGTCGCGAAAGAGGTCCTGCCGCTCCATGCGGCGGCGCGTCTCTTCTCAACGAACGCGGCCGAGTTCTACAAGCTCCGCGGCAAGGGCCGGGTCGAGCCGGGGGCCGACGCCGACCTCATCCTCCTCGACCGCCGCGACCTCGCCCTCAAGAGCGTCTTCGCCCGGGGCCGGCAGCTCATGGCCGGCGGCCGCCTCCTCGTGCGCGGGACCTTCAGTGGATAAACGGCCGGGCGGAGCCCTGACCGTCCTTGTCCCCCGGCCCCCGGGAACCTGTCCCGGTTCCCCCGTCGGAAATCCCGACGGGTCCCCCTCCAAACGGGGTCTTTCGGACGGTCAAGACTCTGCCCGACTGAGTTGAACAGGCAGCCCAGGGAGCAGTAATGAATGACGAAACGCGACGGTCTGAAAGGCCGCCGGCCGCTCCCGCGGTCCCGGCCCCCCGGCGCCCGTCGTTCGGCGTCGCCCTCATCCCGCTCGTGTCGATGGCCCTGCTCCTCGGCGTCGGCTACGGCGTCTACAAGATCAAGGCCCAGGTCCTCCTCGTCGCGGCCGCCGCCCTGACCGCGGCGGTCGGCCTGCTTCTCGGCTTCAAGTGGCGGGACATGGAGCGGGGCATCGTCGAGAGCATCCACAAGGCCATGCCGGCCATCCTCATCATGCTCTCGGTTGGCATCCTCGTCGGCGCCTGGATGGCCAGCGGCACGATCCCCATGGTCATCTACTACGGGCTCAAGCTCATCTCGCCCCGCTTCTTCCTCGTCACGGCCTGCCTCGTCTGCAGCGTCGTCGCCATCGCGACGGGGACGTCGTGGGGGACGGTCGGAACGCTCGGCGTCGCCTTCATCGGCATCGCCATGGGCCTGGGCATTCCCCTCGGCCCGGCCGCCGGAGCCGTCGTCGCCGGCGCCTACTTCGGCGACAAGATGTCGCCGCTCTCCGACATCCCGAACCTGGCCACGGTCATCTCCGGCTCGAACCTCTTCGATCACATCAAGCACATGATGTGGTCGGCCGTGCCGGCCTGGCTGGCGGGCCTGGCGATCTACACCGTCGTCGGGCTCCGCTACGGCGCCTCGGCCGTGCGGTCGGACGCCATGACCCTGATCACCGACGCGCTCCGGGCCCACTTCCGGTTCAACGTCCTGCTCCTCCTGCCGATGGCCGTCATCTTCTACTTCGCCATCGCCAAGAAGCCGACCATCCCGGCCATGATCCTGTCGTCGCTCGTCGCCGGCGTCCTGGCCGTCGTCTTCCAGAAGGCCTCGGTGGCGACCGTGGCCACGGCCATGAACTCGGGCTTCCCGGCCCGGACGGGCGTCGAGCTCGTTGACAAGCTCCTATCGAAGGGCGGCATGATGAGCATGATGGAGACCCAGCTCATCGCCTTCACCGCCTTCTCCTTCGGCGGCATCATGCAGGCGACGGGCTGTCTTTCGGTCGTCCTGGAGCGGGTCATGAGGCTCACGCGGCAGGTCTGGAGCCTGGTCTTGACGACCGTCGGCGCGTCCGTCCTCTCGGCCATGATCACCGGAAGTTCGTACCTCTCGATGATCATCCCGGCCGACCTGCTCGGGCCGGTCTACAGGGAGAAGGGGCTCGCCGCGAAGAACCTCTCGCGCATCATCGAGGAGAGCGGCGGCATCATCGTCCCCCTCATCCCCTGGAGCATGGCCGGGGTCTACATCACGGGGACGATCGGGGTCCCGACCTTCGCCTACCTGCCGTGGGCCTTCATGAATTATCTCTCGGTCGGGATGCTGGTCGTCTTCGGCGTCACGAAGTGGACCATGGCGCCGCGGCTTCAGGAGGACGAGACCCAGCCGGGGAGCTAGGGAAGAGGGACACAGACCTATGTGTCCCCGTTCTCCTTCCCCAGTCCTTTTCCCCGCCGTTCGAGTCGCGCTAGGATTCCTCGCCGTGCTCGCCTTCGCCCTTCTCGGCTTTTTCGAGCGCCTTCTTGAACAGCTCGTCGGCCTTGGCGTGCTTTTCTTTCTGCAGCTCGAAGGTCGCTTCGAACTTGCGCCCGAACTGGTCCGTGCGGACCTTCTCCTTGACCAGGAGGTCGTCGAGCGAGCCCTTGGCCTTCTTCGCCTTCTCGGACCTCATGACGGACCGCGATCCTCCGTCCACCCAGAGCGCGGCCCCGCAGCACGGGCAGGCGACCTGGAAGACGCCCGGCTTGTCTTTCGTCTCCGCCATGGGGCGAATGTAGCACACTCGGCCCCGCCGCTTCAATCGCCCCGGGTCGGGCGGGTCCTGCCCGTTTCCGTCATCCGGGGGGGGCCGGCGCCCCATCTCATAGCTATGGAGCCGGACGGCGCGCGGACTGCAGGTTGTGCTTGCGGAGCAGCTTGAAAAGCCCCTGGCGGGTCAGGCCGACCTCGGCCGCGGTCCGGGCGCGATGGTAGTCGCAGCGAACGAGGGCCTCCCGCAGGAAGCGCCTCTCGAAGGCCGCCCGGGCCTCACTCAGCCGGTGGGAGGCCGGCGTGTAGGTTTCCCCGGCCGGATTGACTTTCGCCGACAGGAACTCCTCGCGGATGACGGGGCTGTCGCCGGCGAGGATGAGGCAGCGCTGGACCTCGTTCTGGAGCTCCCGGACGTTCCCCGGCCACGGATAGGCCAGGAGGAGCTCGAGGGCCTGCGGCGAGTAGCGGGGCCGCGCCCGCCCCATCGCCCGCGCGTACCCGTCCGTGAAGTGGTCGAGGAGGAGGACGAGGTCCTCCTTCCTCTCCCGCAGCGGCGGCAGCTCAATGGTGATGATCTTGAGCCGGTAGTAGAGGTCTTCGCGAAAGCTGCCGCGCGCGACCTCGCGCTCGATGTCCTTGTTCGTGGCGCTGACGAAGCGGACGTCGACCGGCCGGACCCGAGTCTCCCCGACCCGGCGGACCGCCCTCTCCTCGATGACGCGGAGCAACTTGGCCTGGAGCGGGAACGGCAGGTCGCCGATCTCGTCCAGGAAGAACGTCCCTCCCGCCGCCTCCTCGACCAGCCCGGGCTTGTCCCGCATGGCCCCGGTGAACGAGCCGCGGGCGTGGCCGAAGAGCTCGCTCTCGAGGAGGTTCTCCGGGATGGCGCCGCAGTTGACGGCCACGAACTGCCCGGCCCGCCGCCGGCCCGTCCGATGGATGGTCCGCGCCGCGAGCTCCTTGCCCGTGCCGCTCTCGCCCTGGATGAAGACCGGGGCGTCGGTGTCGCGGACCCGCTCGATCATCGTCCGCACGGCCAGGACCGACGGCGCCGACCCCAGGATGTCATCCATCGTCGACTCGACCCCCGCTAAAGAGGAAACGCCTGGCGTCGCCTTTTTTCTCATGCAGGCGGGTGCAAAAGAGGAGGCCGAGGACGAGACCGCCCGAAAGACCCCGCAGTCGAGGGGGGACCGGCAGGGAGCGAAGCCTTAGAAGCGACCAACAGAAGGGGGCGGAGCGGCCCGGAGCCCCGCTTCCGGGAAATATCCGAAACGGACCTTTTTTTGCTCGTCACATACGCCTCAATCCTGATGCCCCGGGGGGCGGGGGATAAGGGCGGTCTCGCCCTCGGCCTCGCGTTGGCGGCGGAGATTTTGACAGTGCCGACGCTTCCGTGCTATAAGGCGAGCGCGGCGCGCCTCCCCTCATCCGCCGCCGGCCGCCGGCCGGCCCCCCCGGGACCGTGGACTGACGAAAGGACATCCCCCATGAGCGAGCGACCCACTCCTTACGACGCCCCAGAGCTCTACGACCTCCTCCTCGGCGGCCTCGATTTCGATATTCCCTTCTGGGTCGAAACCGGCCGCGCGGCGGGCGGGCCCGTCCTCGACCTGGGCTGCGGCACGGGCCGCGTCCTGCTGCCCTTGCTCGAGGCCGGGGTCGACGCCGACGGCGTCGATTCGTCCGAACCCATGCTCGCGGCGGCCCGCCGCAAGGCCGGGGCCCGCGGCTTCCGCCCAAACCTCATCCTCGCCGACATGAGGGACTTCGCCCTGCCCCGCCGCTATGCCCGCATCCTCATCGCCTTCAACACGTTCGCGCACGCCGATACGACGGAGGACGAGCTCTCCGTTCTCCGCCGCTCGCTCGCCCACCTCGCGGCGGGCGGGGCCGTCGTCATCCACATGTCCTACCCCGGCCGCGGCTACTGGGCCGAGCCGGACGGCGTCCCGGTCATGGAGGCCGAGACGACCCGGCCCTCGGACGGCCACCGCTTCCAGATGTGGGACACGCGGACGAAGGACGTCGTCGGCCAGCGCCAGCGCTCCGAGGTCGAGGTCCGCGAGCTCGGCCCGGACGGCGCGCTCCTCGCCTCCCATCGCTCCCACACTTCCCAGCGCTGGGTCTACCGCTTCGAGCTCGAGCTCCTCTTCCGCCTGGCCGGCTTCGCCCGCTCGGAGATCTTCGGCGGCTTCGCCCGGGAGCCGCTCGAGCGCGACGACCAGCAAATGATCGCCTGGGCCTGGAGAAGATAAAGCCAACGACTCGCCAAAAGGTCGGGGATGATGACATCCGAAAGACCCCGCGGCGGAGGGGGGACCCGGCGGTCTTTCCGACGGGGGGAACCGACGGGACCGGCGCCCCGAGGGGGCGGGGGATAAGGACGCCGTCATCCCTGGCCTCTTTATGCCGGCGTTCACCTCGTTTTGACACCCCGGCGCGTCCCGTGCTATAAGTCAACCCTCGGCGGCCGGCCGCTCCGCCGGCTTCGCGCGCTCCGGGAAAGGAGAACGAGATGGCGCCCGTCATCATCCTCAACGCCGTCGATTACGCGATCATCGCCGGCTACATCCTGGTCATGATCCTCGTCGGCTATTCCCTCAAGAAGTACATGAAGACCGGCGAGGACTTCTTCCTCTCGGGCCGTTCCCTGCCCGGCTGGATCACCGGGCTGGCCTTCCTTTCGGCCAACCTCGGCGCCCTCGAGGTCATCGGCATGGTCGCCAACTCGGCCAAGTACGGCATCGCCACGGTCCATTTCTACTGGGTCGGGGCCGTCCCGGCCATGGTCTTCCTGGGCATCTTCATGATGCCCTTCTACTACGGCAGCCGCGTCCGGACCGTGCCCGAGTACCTCAAGCTCCGCTACAACGAGGCGACGCGCGGCCTCAACGCCATCTCCTTCGCCATCATGACCGTCCTCATGAGCGGCATCAGCCTCTACGCCATGGCCCTGCTCTTCAAGCTCATGCTCGGCTGGTCGCTCACCGGGAGCATTCTCTTCGCCGCGGTCGTCGTCCTGCTCTATGTCTTCTGGGGCGGCCTGTCCTCATCCATCTACAACGAGGTCATCCAGTTCTTCCTGATCTGGCTCGGCCTGCTGCCGATCGTCTTCCTCGGGCTCAAGCAGGTCGGCGGCTTCGCCGGGTTCGCGGCCAAGCTCAAAGACCCGTTCCTCCATTCCATCAAGTACCTGGGCACCAGCAACAATCCGCTCGGCGTCGATTGGTTCGGCGTCGTCTTCGGGCTGGGTTTCGTCCTGTCCTTCGGCTACTGGACGACCGATTTCCTCGTCGTCCAGCGCGCCCTGGCCTCGAAGAACCTCAACACCGCGCGGATGACCCCGATCATCGCCTCCTTCCCCAAGATGCTCGTTCCGATCATCGTCGTCATCCCCGGGCTCGTGGCCCTGATCGTCCTGCCGGAGTTCAGCCAGAGCGCCCTGCCGACGACGGAGTACAACTCGGCCCTCATCCTGCTGATGAAACACTACCTGCCGAACGGCCTCCTGGGGCTGGCCATCACCGCGCTGCTGGCGAGCTTCATGTCCGGGATGGCCGGGAACGTCACGGCCTTCAACACGATCTGGACGTACGACATCTACGGGAGCTATATCAAGAGGGGCAAGCCGGACGCCCACTACCTGAGGATGGGCAGGGCCGCGACCGTGTTCGGGGTGGCCATCAGCGTGGGCACGGCCTACATCGTCCAGTCCTTCCCGAACCTCATGGACTACATGCAGCTCGTCTTCTCGTTCTTCAACGCGCCGCTCTTCGCCACCTTCCTCCTGGGGATGTTCTGGGCGGGGGCGACGGCCTGGGGCGGCTTCGTCGGCCTGCTCGTCGGCATCCTGACGGCCGCGGGCCATTATATCTGCTACAAGGCCGGCGTCCTGCACTACGCGAGCGACATGGCGGCCAATTTCTACCAGGCCTGGTGGGCCTGGCTGGCCGACTTCGTCGTCACGGTCGGGGTCAGCCTTTTCACGAAGAAGCGGAATCCGGAGGAGCTCAAGGGCCTGGTCTTCAGCCTGACGCCGAGGATCAAGGCGTCCGCCCGCTGGGTCGCGCGGCCCGAGGTCTGGGGGACCCTGGCCATCGCGCTCGCCATCCTCCTCAACATCATCTTCTGGTAGCGGGGAGGGCGGCGGAGCCGGGTCAGGACGGCCTGAAGGAGCGAACGATGAACGACAAGAGAAAAGCAAGGGGACCGCAGGCGGAGGCGGACAAGGAACCGGAAAAGGGAATGACCCAGGGGCATGTCCTCGACCTGAAGCTTCCGATCGGCGGGCTCCTCAGCGCCTATGGGCTTCTCCTCACCATCTACGGGCTGTTGACGAAAAATGACCCGATGTACGCGAAGTCCCTCGGCTATGATGTGAACCTCGCCTGGGGCATCCTGATGCTCGCCATCGGCGGTCTCTTCCTGCTCACGGCCTTCCTTAAAAAGAAGACATAGTGGGGTCGGACCTCAGCAAGTTATTGATAATAAGTTAGTTAATCGATTATCACCCCCTCTTTATCGGCTTAAGTCGCGCTTTCGAGGCCTGAAAACGAGGACTTAGGCCGGCATTGGCCTCCAACTCCTTAAATCTTCATTTTTGGAGCCAAAATCACGCACTTAAGGCGACCAGGGCGGCCTGTCAATCACCCATCTTTTTTGATATGAGTAAGTTAGCGAGGTCCGACCCCCTAATTATAATTAATAATTATACGGCGGCTCCTTTCCTCAAGGGCAAATTCACGGATTCTTGACCCCTCCTTGACAACTCGCCGCCGCCTCGCGCCTATCTTATGAGCGGCAGGCCGGCGAAAGGCCGGGAGTGATTCGAGGAGGGACGGCGATGAAGGGCATGATCCGGGCGATCTTGGTCTTGGGATTGGTTTGGGTTCTCGCGGGCGCCCCGGAGGCGCTCGTGGCGGCCCGCAGGCAAGGGGCTCAATTGAGAGTGACCCTGACAAGCAAAGAAGTGGTCGACGGAGAACTGATCGGTGTTAGGGGTAAAACGATCATCCTGCTGACGAAACAGGGGGATCGCAGCGTCATCCTTGGCGAAGTCGCGACCGTTTTCGTCAAGGACGCGACCGGGACGATCGTGGGAGGCGTGGCCGGAATGACGGCGGGCGTAATCGTGGACGCCTCCATGTGGCGTTCTTTTAAAAGGGATACGAGCGATGCGGGCGAGGTCGTTCGAGCCCTCTTCACGCCCGGCGCGTACCTCGTCATGGGTCTTGTACTCGCCGGCGGAGGCGTGGCCGGCATGTTGATCGGCCATACGGTCCACAAGGGAAGAACCTACAATGTCGAGGAAATGACGCAGGAGCAAGAGCGCGGGTTCATCGAAAGCCTGCGGAAGAAAGCCGTGGTCCCGGACTACAAGTAATTCTCTCCGATCGCTACGTTCCCGCAGGGTCCCGCACGGCCCCGTTGACAGGACCCCTCCCCCGCGGATAATCTTGACCTCATCCGGGCGCGGCCCGCCCCCCGGGCGGCCGTGCCATCGAGGAGGGAGCATGATAAAGAAGCAAATCCGCCCGGCCATGGCCCTGTCGAGCCTCGTCATCGTGGCCCTGATGTTCGTCCCGGCGGCGACGTCCACTGCGTCGTCCGGCCCGGCCGTATCGGCGCCATCCGCGCCCACCGCCTCCGCTGCCGCCCCCGCGGCCCCTGCTGCCGCCCCCGCAGTCCCGGCCGCCGACCGGCTCCAATGGTTCCGGGACGCCAAGTTCGGCCTCTTCATCCACTGGGGCGTCTATTCCATGATCGGCCGCGAGGAGTGGGCCCGCCAGATCCTCCAGATCCCGCTCTCGGAATACCAGTATTACGCCGACAACTTCAACCCCGTCGACTTCAACCCGGCCGAGTGGGCGGCCCTGGCCAAGAACGCGGGCGTCCGCTACATCATCATCACCTCGAAGCACCACGACGGCTTCTGCATGTTCGACAGCGCCTACACCGACTACAGTGTCGGCCACGCGAAATACGGCAAGGACATCCTGGGCATGCTCTCGGCCGCCTGCAAGACGGCCGGCGTGCCGCTCGGTTTCTACTATTCGATCATGGACTGGCACCACCCCGACTACCTGCCGCGCCGCGAGTGGGAGACGGACCGCTCGACCAAGGGCGCCGACCTCAACCGCTACATGGACTACGCCATGAACCAGGTCAAGGAGCTCGTGACCCGCTACGACCCGGCCGTCCTGTGGTTCGACGGACAGTGGGAGCATACGGCGAAGGAGCAGCGGACCGACGAGATCGAGAAGATGCTCCTCACCCTCAAGCCCTCGATCCTCATCAACGACCGCCTGCCCGGCCACGGCGACTTCGGGACGCCGGAGAACTATGTCCCGGCGACCGGCATCCGCAACCCCGACGGCACGCCGCGCCTGTGGGAGGCCTGCTACACGATGAACTGGAACGGCTGGGGCTACAACCGCTACGAGACCGAGTTCCACAGCGCGAGCCAGCTCATCCGCCAGCTCATCGAGATCGTCAGCAAGGGCGGCAACCTCCTCCTCAACATCGGCCCGCAGCCTAGCGGCAGGATCCCGGCCGAGTTCGTGGACCGGCTGCAGCGGATGGGGGCCTGGCTAAAGGCGAACGGCGAGGCCATCTACGGCACGACGGCGTCGGTCTTCGAGCGGCTCCCCTTCTTCGGCCGCTGCACGGTCAAGGGCACGACCCTCTACCTCCACGTCATGGGCTGGCCGCAGGACGGGAAGGTCCGCCTGCCCGGGCTCAAGACGGACGTCAAGAAGGCCTACCTGCTGGCCGACAAGGGAAAGGCCTTGTCGTTCGCGCGGGCGGGGAAGGAAGTCGTCGTGACGCTGCCGGAGCGCGCCCTCGACCCGGACGCGACGGTCGTCGCCGTGGAGCTCGCCGGGGCGCCGGTCGTCGAGCCTTGGAAGGTCGGACCGGCCGCCGACGGGCGCCTCGACCTCCCGGTCTACCTAGCCGAGATCAAGGCCGAGATGGGCCAGCGCGCCTTCCTCGACTATTTCTACCGCACGACAATGCTCGCGAACTGGCAGAGCACGAGCGACTACCCTGAGTGGACGTTCGAGACGGCCGCGCCGGGCACGTACGAGGTCCGCGTCTCCTACGCCAGCGTCGCCGACGGCAAGGCCGCCTACGCGGTCGAGGTCGACGGACAGACGATCGACGCCCTGACAGAGCCCTCGCCGAGCGGCTATTTCCCGAAGACGTTCAATGTGGGGCGGGTCACGCTCAAGCCGGGCGCGCACACACTGCGGGTCAAGATCAAGACGATCCTCTACAACCACGCCATGGACCTGGAGAAGGTCGTCCTGGCGCGGGCGAAATAGAGACTTGGGGGGTCGGACCTTAGGATCATACTGAAAATAAATAAATTGGCTAGTTTTTGGGTCGTCTTTTTGGCCTTAAGTCGTGCTTTTAAGGCCATAAAATGAAGACTTAAGCGGGATGCATCGCTTAGCCTTAAGTCCTCATTATTTGGGTCAAGAATAAGGACTTAAGGTCTAAAACGGGGCCAAAATGGGACCTATTTTATAAAATATCAATGAGATAGCAAGGTCCGACCCCAATCAGCCCCCCAATCAGTCCGGCCTTTCGATATCGGCGAAATTCAGGGAGGCTTGACGGACCCTTCACAACAAGTCGGAAATGAGTATTGTGTCCCCGAATTGCACACAACCGCGCCCAGCCCTGGCGGATCGCCGTGCCCTTGTCCTGCCGGACGAAAAGCGGTATCTTCAAGGTCAAAAGCAAGTCCGGCGAGGAGACCGGAAAGAAAACGATGCGAACTCCCGTCTTGCTCGTTTCCTTGGGGTTGATCCTTGGTCTGATCGTCCTTGCCGAGGCCGGCCAGAAATCCCAGGTCCAAGCGCACCCATCAAAAGCGGACCTCGACCTTTGGGAAAAGCAGCTCGTTCTGCCTCCAAACGTGGCCGCACGTCTCGACTGGGCGCGGAAGTCCCTTGTTCCTTCAGGCCATAAGAAGCTCGAGCGTCTGGCCCTCGCCACCGCCCCCGCCATCGCCTCGGGGACCCCTTTCAATACGATCCGGAAAGATACCGAATTAGACCGTATTTTCCAGAACGCCGGCCTCTCCGCGATGGACATCTCCGAAGCGGCCTTCATCGTCATGGCCATGGCGACCAAGGACATGGATGACGATATCCGCATTGTCATGGCAGAGATCAAGGCCATAACCGCGGCCAAGCAGAAGTTGCGCGACCAGATCAAAGACCTCAACGAGTGGATCTCCGAGGAAATGTCTAAGGCCAAGGGGGGCGCGATATCGTCCGACATCGCCAATGCGCAGGTTTCGGGGAAACCGTCGCGCACAGCGCCGAGACCGCAGCCGGCCGGGGCCCCTGCCGCCTACGTCAGCACCCTCGAGAAAGCCTCCTCTCCCGTCATTCATCTCGAATACGTCAAGGCGCCGGCCGTCCTCCCCATCCCCCCGCGGAGTTCCGGCGTCCGCGCCGAGGGACTGAAGTCGCTCCTCAACGATCTCAAGGGCAAGCTCGACGGCATGAACGAGATGTCGGAGATGACATCCTTGCGGCTGCAGATGACCATGGACCGCCGCTCGAAGTTCATCGAAACCCTTTCGAACATTATGAAGAAGATCGGAACGACGCAGGACAGTCTCGTCCAGAACCTCAAGTGACCGGCTCAGTCAGAAGCCGGCGTGATCAGCGGAGCACGGTCCGGAGCCACGCGCGGTAGCGGCCCAGGGTCTCGGGGGCGGGGGGTTGGTGGCCCGCGCCGACGTCGATGCGGAATATTGCCCTGGGCGCGGAAAAAGCGTAATTTCAAGGTCGGCAACACATTTTCGGCAGGAGGCTGGAATGAAAACCAGATGTCCGAACCCCCGATCCTCGAGCGCAGGCGTCCGCACGCTTCTCTCCGCGGCGATTCTGGCCTTGGCCGCTTTGATTCCGATCTTCACGGCGTTCCTTGCTCCGCCTCCGCTCGCCGCCCAGCCGTTCGACCAGCGCCAGTTCGGAGAGATGCGGTGGCGGTCGATCGGCCCCTACCGCGGCGGCCGCACCCGCGCCGCGGCCGGCGTCGCCTCCCAGCCGAACGTCTTCTACATGGGCGTCTGCAACGGCGGCGTCTGGAAGACGACCGATTACGGCCGCGTCTGGCGCCCCATCTTCGACGACCAGCCGACGGGGTCCATCGGCGCCATCGCCGTCGCCCCGTCCGACCCGAACATCGTCTACGTCGCCTCGGGCGAGGGCCTCCAGCGGCCCGACCTCTCAGTCGGCGACGGCATTTACAAGTCGACCGACGCCGGCCGCACGTGGACCCACCTCGGCCTGCGCGACGGCCAGCAGATCCCGCAGCTCATCGTCGACCCGCGCAACCCCGACCGGCTTTTCGTCGCCGTCCTCGGCCATCCCTACGGCCCGAACGCCGAGCGCGGCATCTACCGCTCCCTCGACGGCGGCAAGACCTTCGACCGCGTCCTTTTCAGGGACGAGAATACGGGCGGCTCCGAGCTCGCCTTCGACCCCTCGAACCCCGACATCGTCTACGCCGGGCTCTGGGAATCGCGCCAGGGGCCCTGGGAGAACGCCGAGTGGCACGGCACGGGCGGCGGCCTCTTCAAGTCGGCCGACGGCGGCGCCACCTGGCGCAAGATCGACGTCGTCGCGGCCCCCGACGCCGTCGTCCAGGTCAACCTCGCCGTCGCCCCCTCGAACCCGCGGCGCCTCTACGCCGCCATGGCCCTGACCAGCGGCCTGGGCATCTTCCGCTCGGACGACGCCGGCGAGACCTGGACGCGCCTCCAGGACGCGCGCCAGGCCTCCCGCATCGGCGGGGGCGACCTGCCGCGCCTGGCCGTCCACCCGGCCGACCCCGAGACCGTCTTTATCGTCTCGACCGTCTCCTGGAAATCGACCGACGGCGGCAAGACCTTCCGGGCCTTCAAGGGCGCGCCGGGAGGCGACGACTACCAGAACCTCTGGATCAACCCGGGGAACGGCGACGTCATCCTTTACGCGAGCGACCAGGGCGCCTCGGTCACGGTCAACGGCGGCGAGACCTGGAGCTCCTGGTACAACCAGCCCTCGGCCCAGCTCTACCACGTCGCGGCCGACAACGCTTTCCCCTACCGCGTCTACAGCGGCCAGCAGGAGAGCGGCTCGGCCGGAGTCTCGAGCCGGGGCGACGACGGCCGCATCACCTTCCGCGAGTGGCACCCGGTCGGCGTCGACGAGTACGGCTACGCCGCGCCCGACCCGCTCGACCCGGACATCGTCTACGGCGGCTCGCGCGTCACGCGCTACGACCGCCGCACGGCCCAGGTCCAGACGGTCGGCCCGAAGCCGCTCCGCGCCGCCGACTGGCGCACCATCCGCACCCAGCCGGTCGTCTTCTCGACGGTCGACCCGCATACGATGTTCTTCGCCGCGAACACGATTTGGAAGACGCGCAACGGCGGCCAAAGCTGGGAGCAGGTCAGCCCCGACCTCACCCGCGAGACGTGGGACGTGCCGGCGAGCGTCGGGAGGTACCGGGACGAGCCGACGGCGAAGCCGTCGCGCCGCGGCGTCATTTACACCGTGGCGCCGTCCTACGTCGACATCAACCGCATCTGGGCGGGCACGGACGACGGCCTCATCCACACTACGGCCGACGGCGGGGCGCACTGGACGGACGTCACGCCTCCGGCGCTCGTCCCCTGGGCCAAGGTCTCGCTCATCGACGCTGGGCGCTTCGACGCCCTGACCGCGTACGCCGCGGTCAACACGATCCGGCTCGACGACATGCGGCCGCACATCTATCGGACGCACGACGGCGGCAGGACCTGGACCGAGATCGTCAACGGGCTTCCGGACGGGGCGACGGTCAACGCCGTGCGCGAAGACCCGGTGCGGCGCGGCCTTCTCTTCGCGGCGACCGAGCGCGAGGTCTGCGCCTCCTTCGACGACGGCGCGCACTGGCAATCGCTGCGGCTGAACATGGCGCCGAGCTCGGTCCGCGACCTCATTATCAAGGACGACGACCTCGTCGCGGCGACCCACGGCCGCGGCTTCTGGATCCTCGACGACATCACCCCGCTCCGCCAGCTCGGCGCGGGGACGGCGGCGGCCGGGGCGACGCTCTTTCGGCCGCAGACGGCCGTGCGCGTGCGCTGGAACATGAACACGGACACGCCGCTCCCGCCCGACGAGCCGGGCGGCGAGAACCCGCCGGACGGCGCGGTCATCGACTACGCGCTCGCGGCGGACGCGGCCGGGCCGGTCACGCTCGATATCCTGGAGGCGGGCGGGAAGCTCGTGCGGCGCTACTCGAGCGAGGACAAGCCGGCCGAGATCCCGACGGCCGAGGCGGCGCCGCTGCCGCTCGTCTGGTATCGGCCGCCGCAGACGCTCAAGACGACGGCTGGCATGCACCGGTTCCTTTGGGACATGCGCTGGCAGCCGCTCCCGGGCGGGGGCGGCCGCGGCGGCGGGCTGGGCATGGCGGCCATCGCCCACAACACGGCGCCGGCGCCGAACTCGATCTGGGTCGCGCCGGGGAATTACACGGTGCGCCTCACGGTCGACGGCAAGGCGCTGACCCAGCCGATCACCGTCCGGATGGACCCGCGCGTGAAGACGCCGACGGCGGGGCTGGCCAAACAGTACGAGCTGTCCAAGGCGCTGTACGACGGCGTCCTCGACGTGCAGGCCGCGCTCCGGAAGCTCAGGAACATCAGGGCTCAGGTGAAGAAGCTCCAGGAGAAGACAGGAACAGGTGTGAAGGCGGATGAGAGCACGGCAACAGCAGCGTCCCGGGGCGGTGCCCAGGCCGCGGCAACGGCAAAGGGGACTGTCCCCCCCGGAGGGGACAGTCCCTCTTTAAATGCCGCCCAGGCGCTGGCCGAGTTCGACAAGAAGGCCGCCGCGCTCGAGGGAGGCGGAGGCGGCGCGGGCGGCCGCGGCGGCGCCGCCCCGATGGGGCCGATGGGCATGGGGGCCCCGGGCGGCCCGGACACCCTGGCCTCGATCGGCGGCACGCTCAACCAGCTGATGAGCCTGCTCCAGGCCGCCGACGCCGAGCCGACGACGCAGGCCGTGGCCGCGATCGCCGACCGCCGCGAGGCCCTGCGCGGCCTCCTCGCTAAGTGGGACGCGCTGCGGACAAAGGACCTGCCGGCGCTCAACACCGCGCTCAAGGCGGCAAACCTGCCCGTTATCGATCTCGAGCGCTAGCTAAAACGGGGACACAATACTCATTTCCGATTTCGGCCGGCCGCAGGAAATTCGGAATTGAGTATTGTGTCCCCGAATTAATTCAAGGCCGCCGCGAGATCCTGCCACAGCTCAGGGCCGGGCTTGCGCTTCGACCAGTCGCCCTCGAGGGCGCGGCCGGAGCGGGCGCGCTCGACAACTTGATCCACGACGTCGGGCCTGACCTTGGACTTTTCGAGGAACTTCACCAGCCGCTTGACATGGGCCCGGAACGCGCCGCCCCTCTCGCTGTGCCCGCCCGTCAGGAACTGGAGCAGGGCCAGGACCGTCGCCTGCACCCGCTCGTCCTCCGTTTTCCCGGGCATGCCGCCGTCGGGCTCGATCATCGATGCCAGGCGGACGAGCGCATCCTGTGAATCGTCGAAGACCGCGACGTCAGCCACCTCTTTATGAACGACGGGTCCCGGCTGACCTGCCTCTTTCTTAGCAGACCTCCCCAACAGAACCTCGCGCATGACCGAGAACGCTCCCTTGCTGTATCTAGCGCTGACGGTGCCGCCGGCAGGGATGCTATGGCACATCATTACGTCCGCCGGGCTACGCAGCACCATGCCCTTCGCGAAATACCCGCCCCATTCCGCGTCCTGAGGGAAGCCGACCGGGACGATCCGCGTCACGGGAAGGTCCCCCGGCTTGTCCCCGGCCCGCTTGACCACGGCCACCAGCGCCATCGGACGGCTGGCCAGGCCGTAGGCCTGGCTCAGCCCGATGAGCCGCTGCTTGATCCGCTCGGCCTCCCGCTTCCTCAGGGTTTCGCCGCCGCCCTCGCCCGATTCCTCTCCGGCCAAACGGCTCTCGAGGTCGGCGATGAGCCGGGCCCCGCGCAGGAGCCTCAGCGTCTCGCCGTCCCCGCCCGCGGCAACGGCGAAGGGGATCTCGGCGCTCCGCCTGACGCCGCGGCCGTCCCATCCGAGGACGAGCCGGCCCTCCCCGGGCCCCGAGGTCTCGCCGAACAGCACGACCGGCGTCCCGCTGAAGACGAACTTCGGGGGGTCCGGCGCGACGTGCGCGTCCGCGAAACCCTCGACCTTGGCTTCGACGTCCGTCGCGAGCGGCCTGCCGATCGACGCGAACAGCTCCACGGCGCCGAGGTCGACCCTCTCCCGCGGCGCCAGGAACCGGCTCACCCCGCCCGTGCCGCGCGCGAGCTGCGACAGGAAGCGGTCCTGGCTGGCCGCGCCGATCCCGAGGCAGTGGACCCGGATGCCGCCCGACCTCGACCCCTCCATGATCCTTTCCGTACCCGCGACCTGGCCGTCCGTAACCACAAGGATGTCGCCGCCCCCCTTCTCGGAGGACCCCCCGCCCAGCATCTTCTCCGCCGCGCCGAGCCCGGCCGCGAGCTCGGTCCCGCCGCGCGCGTCGATGCCCTGCAGGAACCTCCCGGCCTTGTCGCGGTTCGCCCGCGTCGCCGCGGCCAGGACGGGCTCAAAGCATTCCACGACGCTATCGAAAGCCACGAGTCCGAAGCTGTCGGCCTCGCCGAGCGCGCCCAGGCAGGCCTCGACCGCCCTCCGCGCCTGCTCGATCGGGATACCCCCCATGGACCCAGAGCGGTCGAGGACGAAGACGACGCGGCGCGGTTCCTCTTTGTCCTCGGCCTCCGCGGCCTTCGCCTTGAAGACCGTCGACGGCGCCACCGCCGCGAAATGTCCCTTGCCGTCCCTCCCCGTGCCCCCGAGGACGCCGGCTTCGGCCGCGCCCGTCCGAACGTCAAGGACCAGGTCGCGGTTGGGGACGTCCTTGGCCGTGGCCAAGGAGACGCGGCACCGGCCGATCCCCTGCCCGACGACCCGGACCGCGTGCGAGGGCGAACCCGTTTCGACGATCGGGAAGCCCGTCGAGACCGTCAGGTCGAAGCCGACCTGGTGGAGCGCCCCGGCGTCCTCGGCGAACTGGGGCAGGATGACGTCGCCGAACTCATCGGCCGGGAGCTCGATCTCGCCGACCCCCGGCCTGACCTCGGCCGCCCGCGCTCTGGCGTGATAGGCGGGCGCCAGGGTGAACGGGAAACGGAAGCGCAGGCCATCGTCGCGCGTCTCGACACCGGCCAGGACTTCGAGGTTGACCTTGACTTCCTCGCCCGGCCGGATGTTGCCCAGCGTCAGGTTGACGACCCCGTCGCCGTACTGGCGGACGAGCCCGGCCAGATGCCCCTCGGCGAGCCCCTCCTCGTAATCCTTGACCGCCGCCTCGGCGGGCTTGAGGTCCGACGAGACGGAGAAGCCCTCCCCCGTGATCCGGAAGCGGCGCAGGGCCGCGTCGCGCGATAGGCCGAACGAATAGATGACTTCGAGCGGCTTCTTCTCGGCGGACCGGAACGTGTGCTGGACCAGGAGCCGGGCCCCGACGGGCATGACCCGGCCAACGACCCAGAGCCGCTGCATGGCGAGCTCGATCGTCTCGTTGCCCTCCGCAGACCGCGGCGCGAAGGCCGTCGATAATTGCGGTTCACTCATCTCAACCCTCCTTGGGATCGTCGCCTTTGGCATCGTTGATCATCGCCGCGAACCGGCGGAGCGCGGCCTGCAGCTGGCGCACACGCCAGGGCGCCGCCCCGGCCTTGAACATGACAATGGCGTCGCCGGCGACGCCGTAGGCGCGCCAGTCCTCCGGCGCGGGGAGCGCGGAGAAGGGAGCGGCGGCACGCGGCTCGAGCCCGAAAGCAAGCTCGTCCCTGTCATGAAGCTCCGCGACGCGGCCGGGCCGCTCCTTTTCGAGCACGTGAGGGCCGGGGGCGCTCTCTCCGGGCTCCCGCACGAGGAGCGCCTCTTCGGACGCCGCTCCCTCCCGCCCGGCCGCCACGACGTGCGCGATCTCGGCCAGCATCAGGCCCTCGGCCTGGAGCTTACGGATCTCCTCGAGGCGGGCCTTGTGGCCGGCGCCGTAGGCCGCGCCCCGGCCGCTCCTGAGCGGCGGGTCTACGAGCCCGCGCGAGATATAGAACCGGATCGTCCGTTCGGGGACACCCGTCTCGGCCGCCAGCTCCCTGAGCGTCCATTCTTTTTCTTTATCGTCCATCTGCGCTCTCCGTTCAGTTGCCGGCTATAATATAAATCAAAATATAGCCACTGTCAAGTAGTGTCACATAATTTATGAGAAGAAACCTTGCTTCTCCACGTTATTCCAGATATGGAGTGTCGAATTCTCCGCCGATCGCGCCTCGGGAGTTGACACGCTGAAATGATGCGAATAGGCTAAGTTTCCGATGGCGAGCGCCCCTCCCCCCAAGATCGAGATCAACCCGGGCTTCCGCCGCGCCCTCGATATCCTGGAGGGGACGGACCGCCACGTCTTCATCACCGGCAAGGCCGGGACCGGGAAATCGACGCTCCTCGAGCTCTGGCGCTCGCAAACGCTCAAGCGGGTTGCGGTCCTCGCCCCGACCGGGGTCGCCGCCCTCAACGTCCGCGGCCAGACCGTCCACTCGTTCTTCGGCTTCAAGCCCGACGTGACGCCGGACGCCGTCCGCAAACTGCCCAAGCCGCGCGGCGCCTCCGCTTCCTCCGCCGCCTCTTCCTCGTCCGCCGGCCCGCCCTTCTCCTCCGCGCCCGCCTCCGACCGGGCCGCCCTCTACCGCAACCTCGACACGGTCGTCATCGACGAGGTCTCCATGGTCCAGGCCGACCTCCTCGACTGCGTCGAGAAATTCCTCCGCCTCAACGGCCCGCGCCCCGGCAGGTGGTTCGGCGGCCTGCAGATGGTCTTCATCGGCGACCTTTATCAGCTGCCGCCCGTGGTCACGGGGCGCGAGCGCGGCCTGTTCGCCCCGGACCCGCCCTCGCTCCGCCGCGGCCGCCGCCCGGCCCCCGCGCCGTCTGCCGACGACGGCCTGGCCGGCCTCTCCTCCGCCGCCCGCTACGAGTCGCCGCACTTTTTCTCCGCGCGCATCTTCGGCGAGCCGACCTTCGACATGGAGTTCGTCGAGCTCGAGAAGGTCTACCGCCAGACCGACGCCGCCTTCATCGGCCTCCTCAACGCCATCCGCAACCGCTCGGTCGACGAGTCGCAGGTCGCGCTCCTCAACAGCCGGCTCAGCCCGTCCTTCAGCCCGCCCGACGGCGAGCTCTACATCACGCTCACGAGCACGAACGATTTGGCCGCCGTCCGCAACCGCGAGAAGCTGGCCTCGCTCTCCGGCCCGGGCCGCCGCTACGAGGGGTTGGTCGAAGGCGAGTTCGACCGCTCCTCGTTCCCGACGGACGAGGCCCTCGAACTCAAGCCGGGGGCGCAGGTCATGCTCCTCGTGAACGACCGCCGGGGCCGCTTCGTCAACGGCACGATCGGCCGCGTCGCCGCCATCCGCCCTGTCCGCGGCGGGGACGACATCGTCAGCGTCGACCTCCCGGACGGCGATCGAGTCGACCTCTCCCCCAACACCTGGGAGCTCTACCGCGTCCGCTACGAGGCCAAGCGCGACCGCATCGAGTCGGAGGCGGTCGGGGCCTTCACCCAGTACCCCCTGCGCCTGGCCTGGGCCGTGACCATCCACAAGAGCCAGGGCAAGACCTTCGACCGCGTCATCATCGACATCGGGCGGGGCGCCTTCGCCCACGGCCAGGTCTACGTCGCCCTCAGCCGCTGCACGTGCTTCGAGGGGCTCGTCCTCAGGCGGCCGATCGAGAAAAAGCATATCTGGATGGACTGGCGCATCGTCCGCTTCCTGACCCGCTTTCAGTACAAGAAGGCCGAGGCGGCGCTGCCGGCGGAGGCGAGGCGCGCCCTCCTCCTCGAGGCGATCCGGGAGGGGCGCGAGCTCGAGATCGTCTACCTCAAGCCCGACGACACGAAATCGCGGCGCCGCATCCGGCCCGAGGCGGTCGAGACGATGGAGTACCACGGCCGGACGTTCGAAGGTGTCCGCGCCTGGTGCCACAAGCGCGGCGAGCGCCGCACCTTCCGCCTCGACAGGATCCTCGAGATCGCCGACGCATCCTAATTCGGGGACACAATACTCATTTCCCAATTTGTTTTCTTAAGTGCTCGTTTTGGGGGCTGGAATCGGAGACTTAAGGCCGTTTAAGGGCTTGATTTTCGGCCTATCATATTTTTAATCAGTTAGATGCTGAGGTCCGACCCCAAGAATCAGAAGCGATTATGAAAGCACAAAGGCTCTTTTCACGCCCTTCCCCGGCTTGACCAAGCCCGCGATCACGGCGACCACGGCCGCCATCCCCCGGCAGTCGTTCTCGTTGTGGATCAGGAGGTTTGTCCAATACCCCTTCTGCG
>DATKJS010000035.1:0-26210 GCA_035543515.1 Terriglobales bacterium
GACCGCATGGCTTGCCCTCGAGGGTCAGAACGGGTTCAGGCGTTGAGCGAGAGGGGGCAGGCTACGGTGCCCCCCTTTTTCTACGGCCAGTCGGCAACTACTTCTTCAAGGCCGTCTTGATGTCCGCCAGGCCGACGCCGAAGACCGCGCGGGCAATCCCGTCGAGGGCCTTTTCCGTCCCCTGGATATGAATTGTCGTGTGGACGTGCGCGGTCGACTCGGCCGGCTTGAGCGCGGCGGCCGGCGATGATGACTCGAGCTCGTAGAACGGCCCCAGCGGCTTGGCCCCGGGCGAGGCCGGCCCGTCGTTGTAGCTGTTGATGACGTCCCCCGCGAACGGGTCGTCCTGGATCTTCCACATCGAATTGACGTAATCCGCCGTCACCTGGGGCACGGTCGCGTGGATGATCGTCAGGACCCCGCGGGCGGCGTCGTAGCTCCCGGCGAAGGGCTTGACCCGGCGCGGCGGGATGCCGATCTTGCTGCGGCGCTTCCCGTCGCCGCTGAAGAAGAGGACCCCGTCCTTCTCCCTGACGACCAGCCGGGCGGCCGGGACCTTGCCGAAATAGGCGTCGTTGACGACCGGCCCGAGCTCCGCCTCCGGGCCGGGCTTGAACGGGATGACGATGGTCGTCGCGGGCGAG
Organism: Terriglobales bacterium; assembly: GCA_035543515.1. Taxonomy (GTDB): domain Bacteria; phylum Acidobacteriota; class Aminicenantia; order Aminicenantales; family Saccharicenantaceae; genus DATKJS01. The sequence continues at coordinate 645 of DATKJS010000035.1, forward strand.
GGGTTGAACATGCCTAGGATCCAGACCGAGAGGAGCCCGGTCGCTTTGGTCCACTCCCTGGCGCCGGTGTTCGTGATCTTGTTGTCCGACGCGAAGGCGACCATCCTGACGCCGGACGCGACGGGCACGCCGAGGGCCTTGACCTCGGCCGCCGACAGGATCCGGACCTCGCGGTTGAGCTCGAGGTCGAACTCCGTCTTCGAGTAATTGACGAGGTGCATGACCTTGCGGAAGTGGATCCGGTCGGCCTTCCGCGAGACGATGTCGTAGGCCCCCTCGTTGATCGGCGGCGGCGTGAACCAGTGGTCGAGGTCGAACGGGTCGCGCTCCTTGAAGAAGATCGAGAACTGGCCGCCCTCGGGGCCGAGCCAGAAGCGGTCCTCGCCGCCGAAGGCGTTCATGTGGAGGTTCGTCTGGCCGGAGGCGAGGAGGTCGCGGTTGATCCAGCCGAAGCTCAGCCCGTCCGGGCCGTCGGCCGTGCTGGTCATGACCCGGCCCTGGAGGTCGGGGTTGACGGCGACCTGGGCGCGGTTGTCGCGTGCGGTCAGGATGAAGGCCTTGGTGTGGGCCTTGAGGAACATCGCGTCGTCCTTGAACGGGACGCCCTCGGGCGCCGGCGCCTTGGCCGGCCGCGAGCAGGCCGCGGCCAGGACGGCGACGAGAAGGGCCGTACCGATTCCATATCTCATGGGGCCTCCTTCATCAAAAGGGACAGTCCCCGTTCGGGGACAGTCCCCTCATTTCCCGTGGCTCGCCACGAGCCGCCCGGCGAACCATTTCCAGATCCCCTTGTTGAACTCGAGGCTCGGCGGCGTGCCGGCCAGGATGGCGTTGTAGCTCGTCAGGGGATCGCCCGGTTTCTGGCGGAACTGGGGCGTCGCGTCCCAGAGCATCGGGTGCTCGGGGTGGAACTGGACGCCGAGAACGTTCGGGTACTTCGCATGCTCGACGGCCTCGACGACCTTCCCGTCGCGCGACGCGGCGGCGGCGACGAGGCCCTGGCCGAGCCCGTCGGCGGCCTGGTGGTGGGAACTCAGGATGCGCGGATGGTCCGTGACCTTGAAACCCATGGCCTTGACGAACTTGCTCCCGTCGCCGAGCTGGAGCGTGTGGAAGTTGTAGCCCATGAGCTTGTCCACGGGGTAGAGCCTGCGGTAGGGGTTGTTGTGCCACTGCTCGGGGCCGAGGGCGATGACGTCCTCGACGTACGGCTTGCCGTAGAGCTCGGACCAGATGTCCTGGATGAGCGTCCCGCCGGTGCCGACGTTGAGGGTCTGGAAGCCGAGGCAGATGCCCAGGATGGGGAAGCCGGGACGCGTGTCGAGGAGGGGCTTGGCCGTCGCGTCCTGGGAGCCGCCGAGGAAATGAAAGACGGCCGAGAGCTCGAGCCAGTGGCGGTAGGGGTCCTCGATCTCGGTCAGGAGGTTCGTCTTCCGGCCGAAGACCGACGGCGGGATGTCCGGGCCGCCGAAGAAGATGACGCCGTCGGACTTGCGGATGATCTTTTCGAACTCCGGGAGACAGGCGTTCGCCTTGTAGGCGTCGGCCTCGCCGATCTCGGCGGTGACGACGTGGAACTTGAACCAGTCGAGCCCTTGGTCGGCGACGAACTTGCGCGCGGCGGCGAAGTCGCCGGTCTGCCTGGTGTGGTAAACGCCGACGACGACGAGGTTTGGGATGTCGATGATGCCGTTTTTCCTCAGGGCAACCAGGGCCCGGATGTTGAAGGACTCGGGGTTGAAGACGACGAGGCGGACATGCCCGTCGGACACCGCCGCATGGTCGAGGTACCGGTCCGCCTCCGGGACGGGTTGGGCCGCGAGCGGCACCGCCGCGACTACGGCCAGAAACAGGAAGCCGAGCGAAAGAAGCCTTAGGACGCCGCTGTTTTTCATGCCGTCCTCCTCGACGAAAACTTGGGCCAGCGGTCATTATAATGACATCGGGGCGGGTTTCGCAACCGCGGGCGGAGAGAGGCGCGGCAGCGGGGAAGGTGGTATAATGGCTAACGGGAAAGGGCCTGTGAGTTCATTCATTTCGGACCGGGCGGCCGGCCGCTACCGATGGGAGGCGGCCAAGGTTGAATGCTACGCGGGCTACCGGGGCGAGGAAACGCCCCGCGCGATCACCCTGTGCGGCATCCGGTTGCCGGTCTCGGCCATCCTTTCCCGCAAGCGATTCCTCGACTCCGGGACAGGACGGACCGTGGAGATCTTCGAGTGCCGGCTCATGGCCGGCTGGACGATCTCTCTCGAGCGCTCGGACGACGCCTCGTGGCGGGTCCGCAAGAACATCTTCGTCCCCCGCGTCGACCTCAACTGATAAGATAAGAAGGGTCAAACCTACAGATTACAGGTTTTTTCTGTAATCTGTAGGTTTGACCCCTTCTTCTTTCGTCTTGTTTGGACGGGGGCGCGCACGCGCCGTATAATAGCCGGGTGAGTCTCGACTTTCTTTTTCGCACGGAGGAGTTCCTGGGTCTCGTCCGGGCCGCCGCGACGGGCGAGAAGTCCCTTTCCGTCCGGGGCGTCATCGACCCCGCCCGGCCTTATCTCCTGGCCTGCCTGGCGATGCGCCTCGAGAGGCCGATCGTCTTCATCCGGCCGGCGTCTTCGCCCCTTGCTCCGCTCGAGTCCGAATGCCGCTTTTTCCTCGACCGGCTGTCGTCGCCGCTGCGCCTCGCCTCGCTCCCGCCGCTCGCCGACAACCCCTATTTCGACGTTCCGCCGTCGCTCGAGGCCGTCTCGTCGCGGATGCGCTTTTTTCACGAGCTCGGCCGTCGGCCGCCGGCCATCGTCTTCACCAGCCTGCCCGGCCTCCTGAAGCCGTTCCCCGCGCCAGACGACCTCCGCCGCTCGTTCCTCGAGCTAGAGCGCGGCGCCCCCGCCGACCGCGACGCGATCCTCCAGACGCTGGCCCGGTTCGGCTACACGCGGGAGGACCTCATCGCCTCGCCCGGAGAGTACGCCTGGCGCGGCGGCATCGTCGACGTCTTCTCGCCCTGGGCGGCCAATCCCTTCCGCATCGAGCTCGGCGGGGCCGAGGTCGTCTCGCTCCGGGAGTTCGACATCTCGAGCCAGCGCTCTCTCCGCAAGCTCGACCGCCTGACCGTGCCCGGGCTCCGCGAGTTCCCGGCCGGGCCGGAGTTCCTCGAGGCCTGGAAAGCGGCCGCCCGCCGCCGCGCGAAGGGCGCCGGCCGCGACCTCGACGCCAAGATCGCCTCCCTCGACCGCGGCGAATTCGCCCCGAGCTTCTCCGCGCTCGCCCTCCTTGTCAAAGACCGCTTCGTCCCGTTCACCGACTACCTCCCGGACGCGCTCTTCGTCGTCGACCGGCCCGAGGAGGTCGAGGCGTCCTGGGACGAGACGCTCAGGGAGCTCCAGGACCAGTACGCGGAGCTCCTCGTCGGCGGGGCGTTCGCCCTGCCCCCCGACGAGGTCTTCCCCGCCCGGCTCTGGACCGGCCTCCGACGCGACGCCGCGCGCTTCGAGGAGCTGGCGGCGCCGCCCTCGGAGAAGAGCTTCTCCTTCGCGTTCCAGTCGGTGCCGCGCTTCGACAACCGCATCCCGTTCTTCCTCGAGTACCTGAAAAAGCTCCAGGCCGAGGGTGACCTCTGCTCGGTTTACCTCTCGAACCCCGGGACGCTCCACCGCCTGGCCGCCCTACTCCGGGAGAGCGACATCCCGGCCGTCGAGCCGGCCTCCGCCACGGCCGTCCCGCCCCGCTCCGAGGTCGCCCTGCTCATCGGCGGCCTCGAACGGGGCTTCGCCTACCCGCCCCAGCGGGTCGACCTATTCGCCGAGAAGGACATCTTCACCGAGGAGAAGGTCATCGTCAGCCGCGCCTCGCGCAAGGCCTTCTTCTCCCAGTTCCAGGACCTCAAGGCCGGCGACTACGTCGTCCACACGGACTACGGCATCGGCGTCTTCCGCGGCCTCCAGCGCGTCGAGGTCGAGGGGAAGGGCCGCGAGTTCATCGAAATCGACTACCGCGACGGCGACAAGCTCCTGGTGCCGGTCGAGGACCTCAACCTCGTCCAGAAGTTCTCCAAGGTCGGGACCGACCTCCCGCCGCTCGACAAGCTGGGGACGGCGACCTGGGAAAAAACGAAAACGCGCGCCAAGAAGGCCGTCGAGGCCGTGGCCAAGGAGCTCGTCGAGCTCTACGCCCGCCGCCGGGCCCAGCGGGGTCACTCCTTTTCCCCGGGCGGGGAGTGGCAGGACGAGTTCGAGCAGATGTTCGAGTACGAGGAAACCGAGGACCAGCTCCGTTCGATCCGGGAGATCTCAGGCGACATGGAGGCCGGCGCGCCCATGGACCGGCTCCTCTGCGGCGACGTCGGCTACGGCAAGACCGAGGTGGCCATGCGGGCGGCCTTCAAGGCGGTCATGGACGGCAAGCAGGTCGCCGTCCTCTGCCCGACGACCGTCCTGGCCAGCCAGCACCTCAAGACCTTCCGGGCCCGCATGGCCCTCTTCCCCGTCCGGGTCGAGGCCCTGACCCGCCTGCAGTCGCCGGCCGAGCAGAAGGCCGTCGTCGCCGACGTCCGGAGCGGCTTCGTCGACGTCGTCATCGGCACCCACCGGCTCCTGTCGAAGGACATCGCCTTCAAGGACCCCGGGCTGCTCATCGTCGACGAGGAGCAGCGCTTCGGCGTCGCGCACAAGGAGCGGATCAAGCAACTCAAGACGACGATCGACGTCTTGACCCTGACCGCGACCCCCATCCCGCGGACGCTTAACATGTCGCTCTCGGGCCTGCGGGACATCAGCCTCATCGAGACGCCGCCCCGGGACCGGCTGGCCGTCCACACCGTCGTCACGCCCTTCAACGCCAAGCTCATCGCCGCGGCCATTCGCCAGGAGCTCAGCCGGGGCGGCCAGGTCTACTACATCCACAACCGCATCGAGGACATCGACCGCGTCGCCGACCTTGTCGTCAAGCTCGTCCCCCTGGCCCGCGTCGTCACCGTCCACGGCCAGATGACCGGGGCCGTGCTCGAGAAGCGGATGCTCGACTTCATCGCCCACCGGGCCGACGTCCTCGTCTCGACAACGATCGTCGAGAACGGCATCGACATCCCCCTCGTCAACACCCTCATCGTCGACCGGGCCGACCTCTACGGGCTGGCCCAGCTTTATCAGCTCCGCGGCCGCGTCGGCCGCTCCGCCCGCCAGGCCTTCGCCTACTTCCTGGTCCCGCCCTACATGGAGCTGACCACGCTCGCCCGGGAGCGGCTCAAGGCGCTCAAGGAGTTCAGCGAGCTCGGCTCTGGCTTCCGGCTGGCCGCCAAGGACCTCGAGATCCGCGGCGCCGGGAACCTCCTCGGCCACCGCCAGCACGGCTCCATGGAGGCCGTCGGGTTCGACTACTACATGCAGCTGCTCGAACAGGCCATCCGGGGGCTGAAGGGGGAGCGGGTCGAGGAGGCGAACGCCGAGATCAACCTCAAGGTTGACATCCGCATCCCCGAGGACTACCTGCCCCAGACGAACCTCCGGCTCAACCTCTACAAGCGCCTGGCCTCGGTCGACGACCCGGCCGAGATCGAGCGGATCCGGGCGGAGGTCACCGACCGCTTCGGCCCCGTGCCGGGGACGGTCGAGAACCTCTTCCGCTACGGGACGATCAAGCACCTCGCCCGCCGCCTCCGCATCGGCTCGATCGACCGGAGCGACGGCCGGGTCGTCTTCCGGTTCCTGCCGGGCACCCCGGTCGATTGGGGCCGGGTCACGCCCCTCCTCAAGAGGCACGCGGGGTCGCTTTCCCCCGAGGGCGTCATGTCCCTGGGCCTCCGGGCGCAGGCGGAGCGCGAGCTCCTCGACGAAACGGTCCGGGTCTTGATGGAGTTGTCGGGATAGAATATACTGAGTTGATACTAAAAAAGATGTGCGGAACGAAGGTTGCCCGGCTCGCCGTCCCCCTGGCCCTCGCCTCGGCCGTGCTCCTCTCCGCCTGCCGGCGCGATGAGAAGGCCCCGAGCCCCGTTTCCCGCGTCGCCGATTTCGTCCAGGGAAAGCTCAAGCGCGGCCCGGTGCTCCGGGTCGAGTCCCGGGAGTTCACGAACGAAGACCTCGCCGACTACGTCCGTGCGACCGGCGGGAGCGACGCGAAAAAGCTCTCGGCCGACTCGCTCAGCCGGCTCTACGATCGGTTCGTCGATGAGAAGATCCTTCTCGAGGCGGCCCGCCGCCGGAACATGACCCTGACCTGGGAGGAGAAGAAGGCCTACCTCGCCAAGATCGCCGCCGAATCGGACCCCGACAAGACCGCCCCGCCCCCCGACCCTGCGGCGCCGGAGGGCGTCTTCGACGGCCTCCTCATCGAAAAGTACGACTATCAGGTCGTCAAGGACATCAAGGTCGAGGAGGCCGAAGTCCGGGCGTACTACGACGAGCACAAGAAGGACTTCCTGCTCTCCGAGCGCGTCCAGGTCAGCCAGATCCTCGTCCCGACGGAGCAGCGGGCCGTGGCCGTCCTGCGGCGGGTCGGGAACGCGCCCGAGGCCGAGTTCCGCAAGGCGGCCCGCGAGGAATCCTCCGGGCCCGAGGCCTTTAAGGGCGGGGTCATGGGCGTCTACCGGCAGGGCGACCTGCCCTATGACATGGAAAAGGTCATCTTCGCCATGGACGTCGGGTCGGTCAGCCGCGTCGTGGAGTCGTCGTACGGCTACCACATCTTCCGGCTGGACGCCAAGTTCCCGCCCCAGCTCCAGTCGCTGGCCGAGGCGGCCCCGGCCGTCAGGGTCCGCGTCCTCGAGCGGAAGATCGGCGAGGCGCTGACCGCCCACCTGGCGGGGCTGAAGGACACCCTGAGCTGGCAGGCCTTCCCCGAGAATCTCTTCTTCGCCTATCAAAGGATCACGTCATGAAGAAAGCCGTCACCCTCATCGTCCTGGCCGCGGCGGCCGGGGCGGCCCTCCTCGCCGCCTCGCCGGACGTGGTCGAGGAGATCGTGGCCATCGTCAACGACGACATCATCACGCTCACGCAGTACCGGCAGCAGTTCGACCTCCGGATCCAGCAGCTCAAGGCCCAGAACTTGTCGAAGGACGACTACGACAAGGCCTACCTGCAGGTCAAGGGCGGGCTCCTCAACGCCATGGTCACCGACATCCTCCTGCTCCAGCAGGCCCGCGAGAAGAACCTCAACGTCAACGAAGAGGTCAAGAACAACATTGCGGCCATGAAGAAGGAGAACAATATCGCCACCGACGAGGACCTGCGCCGGGCCATCGAGCAGCAGTTGGGGATATCCTACGATCAGTGGCGGAAACAGTTCGAGGAGACGCTCCTCAAGCAGCTCGTCATGGTCCAGGAGGTCTACCGGTCGATCGCCCTGGACGAGTCCGAGGTCGTGCGCTACTACAAGCAGCACTCCAAGGAGTTCACCGTCCCGGCCGAGTACAAGCTCCACGCCATCTACCTGTCCGGTGAGGGCCGCACGGCCGAGGCCCTCGAGGGCCTCAAGATGGAGGTCGGCGACAAGCTCAAGGCGGGGCAGGCGTTCCCCGACGCGGCCGCCGCCCTGTCCGACCCGCCCCTGAAGGCCGCCAAGGGCGACCTCGGGACGTTCAAGAAGGGCGAGCTCGACCGCGCCCTCGAGGAGGCCGCGGACAAGCTGAAGGCGAACGAGACGAGCCCCTGGCTCCAGACGAAGACCGGCTGGTACCTCCTCCGGCTCGACGACAAGAAGGAATCCTACCTCAAGACCTTCGACGAGGCGCGCAACGACGTCCAGGAGAAGCTGATGGGGGAGAAGCGCCAGAAGAAAGAGCAGGAGTACCTCAGCTCCCTCCGGGAGCAGAGCTACATCAAGATCCTGAAGCCGAACCCGCTCGACTACTGAGCGTCAGGCGATGAGGACGGCCGCCGCGAGGGCCGTCGTCCACAGCCCGGCCTCTCCCGTCGAAACCTGCGACACGCTGCGCGTGTCGAGGCTCATCCCGTTCGACATCCTGTAGGCGGCGTGCCCGGGGCCCTTGCCGGGCTCGACGAGCCGCTCGCCGAGCTTCGTCGCCAGCATCTCGGCGGCGAGGTATTCCGTGTGGAGCCCGGCCTCCTTCTCCGTCGGCCCGCCGCCTTCGTGCTCGGCCAGATAGCCGTAGCAAGTGGGGTCGTCCGGGACGGCCATGCCGATCGAGGCCGAGACGAGCCGGCCCGGCTCGTCCGTGGCGCTCTCGCTCAGGACGACAAACAGGATCTGGCCCGGCTGGAGGAGCTTCAGCCCCTCCCTTTTCGTGACGACCCGGCAGTGCGGGGGGTAGATGCTCGAGACCCGGACGAGGTTGAAGGGGGCGATGCCGGCCTCCCGCAGGGCCTGCTCGAAGCTGACCAGCCTTTCCTTGTGCCGTCCGAGGCCGCGGGTCAGGAAGACCTTGGAGGGGACGATGAGGCTCATTTCTTCGGCTCGGCCGGCGCGACGTCCTCCTTGAAATCGATGAAGCGGGAGACGTCGAAGACGCCGATGAGGACGGGCTGCGTGCCGCGGGATTGGGCGAAGAGCCGGACCTCGGCCTGCTTCCAAGCCGGGCTCGTCTGGATCGTCTTGAGGTCCCGGCCGTCGACGCCGAAGTTGCTCTTCATGACGATGAGGCCGCTCTTCTCTCCGGGCGGAACGGCCTTGCCCCGGATGCCGGCCAGGAAGCAGTCGCCGAAGTTCTCGCGGTCGCCCTTGAAGTTGAAGACGGCGTTGAAGTTGACGTAGGTCAGGGGCTTGGCGGTCAGGTTCTTGACCCGGAAGGCGAACTGGGGGACGAGGATCAGGCGGGGCGGCCAGGGCTGGTAGAGCTTGGACACCCACTTCGTCTCGACGTCCGCGATCTCGATGGAGGCTTTGAGCTCCTGGGGGGTCATGCGCACGCACCCGGAATGGATGAGCGGCGAAACCGCGCCGAGAACGATGACGAGGACCAGGAGTTTTTTCATCGGGATCCTCCTCTCAGACCAAGCCTACTATAGCGGACGGGGACGGCGAATTCAACCGGGCTATTTCTGCGGCTTCTCCTTCTCGACGGAGAAGGTCCCGGTGTAGCCCGCCTGTCCGAAGTCGCCGGTAACCTTCGCGCCCGCCGGGTCCAAGGTCCCCTTGAAGGTCGCGTTGCCGGGGACGATGGCCGGGTCGAGGCCGAACGAGATCGCCTTCCCCTCGACCGCGATCGAGATCAGCCTGAGGCCGGTCGCGCCCTGGCTCGGGGAATCGAACGTGCCTGCGAGCTTCTTCGCCTCGTCGACGGTGAAGGTGAGGCGGATCTCGAGCGATTGGCCCATGATGCTGATGGCGCCCTTCCAGGAGCCGAGGAACGGTTTCTCGGCCGCCGTCTGGGCCGCGGCGGCGACGGCCAGGAGGACGGTTAGGCCGGCGATCGCGACCAGCCGGCGGCTCGGGGGATGACACTTCATGGATGACTCCTTAGCGGCGTATTGACGGGCCCCATCATAATCCGGGCGGGCCGCGCCGCGCAAGAGGCGGCGGGATGAGGGAAGGGTAGCCAAGGCCGACCCAAGATGGGGACGCATACCTTTGTGTCCCCGGGACACAAAGGTATGCGTCCCCTCCTTATTTCACGAGCTGGGAGACGGGCACGACCTCTAGGTCGTAGTCGACGAACTGCCGGAACCCCGTCCGCAGGGCCTCGAGGGTCTCGGGGTAGGGGTGGCAGATGCCCAGGGCCAGGCCCTTCTTGCGGGCCAGCTTGAAGAGCTCGATGAGCCGTCCGCGGATGCGACCCCGGTCCGCGTCGGCGTCCAGGAAAACGTTCCGCTCGACCGCGGGGACTCCCATTCGCCGGGCCTCGGCATAGGCCACGGTCTGGGCGGACGTCCGGCTGTCGACGAAGAGGAGGCCCTTCTCCTTGATCGGGGCGAGGAGCGTTCGCATCAGGTCCGCGTCCGCGGTGAACTTCGATCCCATGTGGTTATTGACGCCGTCGGCGTAGGGGACCCGGGCCAGGCACGTCGCGAACCCCTGGACGATCTCCTCCGGGCTCATCGAGGCCGTGATCATCCCCTCCGTGTCCGTGGCCGTCTCGTGGTTGTTCAGGGACTCGAGCGGCAGGTGGAGGAGCACCTCGAGGCCGTTCTCGTGGGCCTTCCCGGCGACCTCTTGGGCGTAGGCGCTGTAGGGGAGGACCGAGACGGTGACCGGCTGGCCGAGGCCGAGGACGGCGTCGAGGGCCTCGCGGCTGTTGCCCATGTCGTCCATGATGAGCGCCACGCGGCCGCGGATGCGCTTCGCGGCCCCGGCGGGCGCCTCCTTGGGGACGGGGGCCGGGGGCGGCGCGCCCTTCTCCTTGGCCGCGGGGGCCGCCTCGGGCCCGGTTTCGCCGGCCGCGGGCGGGGAAACGGGCTTGGCCGCCGCTTTCTCCGGGGCCGCGACCTCGGCCGGCGGCGGCCTAAAGAGGTACGAGGGCTCGCCGCGGCGGGAGTTGATATAATCCAGGGCCACGACGGAGACGAGCGCCGCGCCGACCAAGATCGCGGTGACGAGGTTGAAGGCGGGCCAGGGCTCCTGGCCTCTTTTTTGCGGGGGCTTCGTGGTCATCCGCTAGAGCTTGGCGAGCAGGGGCAGGGTCTTTTCGAAATACGCCTTGTCGGTCTGGTCGGCGGCCGGGACGGTGATGTCGGGCGCGAGGCCGTCCCCCCACAGCGGCCGGCCGGACGGCAGGGAGTATACGCCGGAAACGAGGATGACCAGGCTTCCGTCGGACAGCGGGAACCTCTGCGTCACCGCCACCGCCCCGGGCGTGGGCAGCCCGAGGATCTTGGCCTGGCGGACTTCCCGGAGGACGCCCGCCACGAGCTCGGCCGGGCCGATCGTGGCCGGGCCGGCCCAGACGACGACAGGGAGGCCGCCGACCTCCGGAGCGTCGGGGCAGGCGACGTTCTTTTTCTCTCCCCCCCTCCCTTCGAACGCGCCGGCCGATTCCGCCTTGAGGAAGAGGTTCAGGAAGAGGCGGGCCTCCTCGATATCCCCTCCGGAACAGTTCCGGAGGTCGAGGACGAAGGGCTTCCTGCGGGCCTTGAGCGCCGGGAGGACGCTCTTGCGGACTTCGGCCACGAGCGACGCGGAAAAGCCGTGGACGGCCAGGACGTCAGGGCGCCCCGGCTCCGTCGTCAGCGTGCAGGGCCGGGCGAAAAGGCGGACCCGCGCCACGGAGACCAGGTGCGTGTCGTTGGCGCGGAGGACCTTGAGCTCGACCGGCTTGGTGTCCGGGCCGCCGAGGAGGAGGTTGACCTCGGCCAGGCTCATGCTCAGGGTGCCGCGGCGGTCGATGGCGCTGACGAGGTCCCCGAGCCTGATCGCCGCCTTGTCGGCGGGCGAGCCGGGGACGACGCCGACGACCTGCGGGAAACTGCCGTATTTCTTGAAGACGGTGATGCCGGGGCCCATTTCGGCGGGCCGGCCGGCCGCGTCCCGGGCCGCCAGGTCCTTGCTCAGATAGCAGGAGACGGGGTCGAGGGAATTGACGACGCCGCGGTAGGCGCCCTCAGCCGTTTGGACCGGGTCGCGCTCCTCGAGGTAATCGTTCCGGATGAGGTACATGAGGCCGTCGAGGAGCTGGAAGCCCTTGGGCCCTGGCCCCCTCTGGGACGTCCCCGGCAGGATGCGCATCTCGAAGAGGAAAAAGAGGAGCGAGGCGAAGCACAGGCCCAGGAGGACGACGCGGTATCGAGGTATCTTCATCTTGGAACGGGCATCCATTCTATCATCTCCGTTTCAGCCATTGCAAGGGATCGAGGGCCCTGGTCTTGTACCGGACCTCGAAATAAAGGCACTCGCCGCTGAGTGAGCCGGAGTCGCCGACGAGAGCGATCGGCTGCCCGGCGCGGACCATGTCCCCGACGTTGGCCAGGAACTGGGAGCAATGCCCGTAGAGCGTGTAGTAGGTCATGCCGTGGTCCAGGATGAGGAGGTTGCCGTAGCCCTGGAAGTAGTCCGCGTAGACGACCTTGCCGGCGTGGACGGCGGTGATGAGGGCCTTGTCCCTGGCCGGCGCGATCTCGATGCCGTTGTTCATGATGATCGTGTTGAAGCGGGGGTGCTTCTGGAGGCCGAAGGAGGTGACGACCCGCCCCTCGATCGGCCAGCCCAGCCGCCCCCGGAGCTCGTAGAGCGGGACGAAGGCCGCGGGCAGGGCCCATTCGCGGCTCGCGATCTTGGCCATCATGGCCTGCAGCTCCTCCGCGCTGTCCCTGAGCTCGCGGAGGGTCTGCTCGTAGGTCGCCCGGTTGCGGCGGATCTGCTGGACGAGGTCCGCCGTCTTGGCCCTCTCCGCCTCGAGCTCCTGTCTCTTGAGGTTAGTCGCGCGGAGGATCTCGGCGACATCCTTTTTTTTCGCCGTCAGCCGGCGCTCCGCCTCGCCCAGGTCGGCCAGGGTCTTGAGGTAGGCGGCGACGGTGTCCTCCTGGTAGCGGGCGAGCAGGGCCAGGCGCTTGCTCTCGACCGTGTAGGCCTCGAAGTCCCGGGCCTGGAGCAGGTAGTGGAAGAAGTTCAGCCGGCCGTACTTGTAGAGCGTCACGAGCGTCTTCTCGATGGCGGCGTTGTCGCGGTCGAGCTCGGCCTGGAGGTCGCGGACGCGGGCCTGGACTCCGGCGAGCTCCGCCCGGGCCTTCTCCATCTGGAGGTTCTCGGCGGCGATCTCCCGCTCGACGAGGTCCCTGTTGAGATTGAGGCGGGCCAGGGCGGAGAGAACGGTCGTCTCCTTGAGGGCCTCGGCCTCGATCTTGGCCCGGAGCTCGCTGATCTGGCCGTTGACCTTGGCCAGGCGCTTCTCGAAGTCCGAGGCGTTCTGCAGGGCGGGGGGTCGGGCGAAGAGGAGCCCGGCCCCCAGGAGGAGGGCCGGGGCGGCCGCGCGGGCAAGCTTCATCTTTCTATTTATAGCATAAACGCACGGAGTTCATGAAAATCGCCCCTCCCGGACTGGCGCGATTTGTTATATATTAGTCCCGACGGGGGAAAGGGAAATGGGACTCTTCGAGGCGGCGCAGACGATCAGCGAGGCGGCCTTCTGGGCCGTTGAACCCGGGCGGCTGGTCAAAGCCAATGTCCTTCGCGACGGGGACGGGCTGAAGATCCTCGGCGAGCGCTTCGAGCTCGCCTCCTTCGACCATGTCTGGATCATCGCCTTCGGCAAGGCCGCGGCCGGCATGGCCGAAGCCCTGGCGGACGTTCTCGACGACCGGCTGACGGCGGGGGTCGTCGTCATCCCCCGGGCGGGGACCCAGGGCGACGTCACCCGCGACTACCGGCTCCAGTATTTCGAAGCGGCCCACCCGCTGCCCGACGAGCGGAGCGTCGAGGCGGCGCGGCGGGTCATGGACGCGGCGGCCAAGGCCGGCGCGAACGACCTCGTCCTGGCCTGCGTCTCGGGCGGCGGCTCGTCGCTTCTCTGCCTGCCCGCCGAGGGTGTCACCCTCGACGAGAAGCGGGCCGTGACCGGCGGCCTGCTCCGGTCGGGGGCGGGCATCCGGGAATTCAACGCCGTCCGCAAGCACCTGTCCGCGATCAAGGGCGGACGTCTGGCCCTGGCCGCGGCGCCGGCGAGCGTCGTCAACCTCATCGTCTCCGACGTCAACGGCGACGACCCGGGGACGGTCGCCTCGGGACCGACTCATTGGGACGGCTCGACCTACGCCGACGCCCGCGACGTCCTCGAGCGCTACGGACTCTGGCGCGGCGCGCCGGAGGCCGTCCGGCGCCTCATCGAGCGGGGCGTGAGGGGCGAGGCGCCCGAAACGCCCAAGAGCGACGACCCCGTCTTCGGGCGCGTCCACTCGTTCGTCATCGGCAACAACCTGACGGCCCTGCGCGGGGCGCGGCGCGAGGCGGAGCGGCTCGGCTTCGAGCCGTTCATCCTGACCGCGTCGGACGAAGGGGAGGCGCGCCAGGCGGCCAGGGACTACGTGGCCTTCATCGCCAGCCTGGCCTGCTCGACGAGCACCGCGCCCAAACCCGCGTGCCTGTTGGCCGGCGGAGAGGTCACGGTCTCCGTCCGGGGGCCAGGCAAGGGCGGCCGGAACATGGAATTCGTCCTGGCCGCGCTGGCCGAGATGCGGCAGGAGGGGCTCGGCGGCGTCTTCTGCGGGACGTGCGCCGTGCCGGAGGAGGGCGGGGGCCAGGCCGGGAGCCGTCCCTTCGACTGGCTCATCATGAGCCTGGGGACGGACGGCGCCGACGGGTCGACCGACGCGGCCGGGGCCTGGGCGGACGGGGCGACCCTCGAGCGCGCCCGCGAGCTCGGCCTCGACCTCGACACGGCCCTGGCCGAGAACGATTCCTATTCCTACTTTTCGAAGACGGGAAACCTCGTTTTCACGGGGCCGACCGGGACGAACGTCTGCGACGTCCGCATCTTCCTCATCCGGCCGGGCGGGGCGGCCGGAGATGTCTCGAAGGACTGAGACAGCGAGCGGCTCGGTCGCGTCTCGTGTTTATGGGAAAACGCCCTCCAGCGTTACGGCCTCGTCGCCGGGCGCCATTGACATGTATGCATGAATAGTGCATATATATACATATGAGGACGACGATCAATATCGACGACGAAATTCTCAAGAAGGCCTCCGAACTGACCGGGGTCAGGGAGAAAACGTCCCTCGTCAGGATGGGCCTGGAGTCGCTGATCTCCCTCGAGAGCGGCAGGCGGTTGGCCAGGCTCGGCGGCACGGAAAAGGACCTGCTTCCCATCCCGCGCAGGAAAAGCTCGCGTTAGCCATGGTCCTGGTCGATACGTCGGTCTGGGTGTCCCACTTCCGCAGGGGAGAGGAGGCCCTCAAAGCCCTGCTCGAGGAGGGAAAGGTCGCCCGCCATCCTTATATCATCGGCGAGTTGGCCTGCGGGAAGATGGCCAACTGGACGGAAATCCTGGGTCTTCTCCGGGCCTTGCCCCAGGCCCCTGTCGCGGAGCACGAAGAGGTTCTGCGCTTCTTAGAAATCAGTCGGCTCATGGGCGTCGGTCTCGGATACGTCGATGTCCATCTTCTGGCTTCGGCGCGGCTGACCGGGATCCTCTTTTGGACGAAGGACGCCCGGCTCCGCGAGGCGGCGGTCGGGCTGGGCGTCTCATTCAGATGACGAAAACAGGACGGCGGGCGGTCCTCTTCCGCGTCGGCGGCCTGGGCGACCTCCTCGTCGCACTGCCGGCGGTCTCGCTCGTGCGCCGCGCCCTCTCGGGCCATCATCTGACACTCGCGGGCCGGCCCGAGTACGGGGCGCTCTTCGAAGCCGCCGGGATCGTCGACGAGGTCGTAGCCTTCGATGATCCGGTGATGGCCGCGCTCTTCGCACATGACGAAAGACCCATCGCCGGCGGCAACAAAGTCAGTGGCTCAGAAGCGAACGGCGAGAACAGTGCACCTCCCTTTGATTTCGGACGAAGACCCGATCGGAAACCCAGGGTCCCCTCATCCAGGGCGTACGATCTCGCGCTGGGCTGGCTGAATCAGCGGGGCGGATGGCCCGACGAAAGGGAATGGGCGCGGCGGGGGGTGGGCCGGGCTTTCTTCGTCCCCCATGACCCCACTTCGGGCGTTCCCATGAGCCGGTATTTCTTCGACCGGACCCTCGAGTATCTCCGGTCCTCCGCGTCCGCTCCGTTCATCGCCCGGCCGGCCGGCCCCGGAGAGGAGGCCGATGAGACGAAGATTGAGAAGATGGAGCGCAGCACGAAAGAGAGACTCATCGCTGCTCCGACCGCAGGCCAGGACAGCCTGTTCGATGACTGCGCGCGGCTGACGGTCGGCCGGGACCTCATCAGGAAAGCTCTCGACTCTCTCGGCCTCCGCCCGCTCGGGGCAATGGGACGGCGGCTCGTCGTCCATCCGGGGAGCGGGGGCCGGGCCAAACGCTGGCCGCTTCCGAACTTCCTCGAGGTCATCCGTCACGCCTCGGCCCGCGGTTTCGAAGGCGTCCTCGTCACGGGGGAAGCGGAGGCCGACCTCGAGCGAGAGATCGCGAGGATGGACCTTCCGGCCGGATGGAAGCGAGCGGCGCGCCTTGCCGCGGAGACCCTCGCCGGCCTGCTGGCCGGGTCGACGCATTATATCGGGAACGACTCCGGCCCGACGCACCTTGCCGCCGCCTGCGGGGTGTCTGCCATCGCGCTCTTCCGCGACGCGAATCTGCCGGCCTGGCGGCCGTTCGGCCGGACGCGAGTCCTCTCCGCCCCGGACGTCGAGACGATCCCGCTCGAAGCGGTCGCGGCGGGGATGGGCGGATTTCTCGGCGCCTAAATAACTGGCAGTTGGCCGCATCGCGGCCCGGGCTTGCCGCGCCCGAGGCCCTATATCTTGTGGCCTGCGGGCGTCGGTCACGAGAAAATATCCTTTTCATTGTATTTTTTGCTTGCATCGCTTGCGGCATCTGCTATAATGGTATCGGCTCTCTTTCGCCGGCTGGAGAGGGCTCCCTCAAAATTATCCAATCATCACCCCCCTTTTGCTGACCTCAGCCGGCACCTTCTTCCCACGGCCGGTCCCGGCTCCTCACCCCGTTCGCGCCGTTCGCGATTTGTGCTATGATTGGGACGAAGATCGCGGAGAGGTCACACGATGGGAAAAATCGATTGGAAAACGGAGCTCAAGAAGCACTTCGAGAACATGCGCGTCCTCGAAAAATGCAGGGCCGAGGCGCTCCTCCAGTTCGACCAGTTCTGCGAGTTCATCGTCGAGCCCGCCTTCGAAGGCCTGGCCGACGAGATCGCCTCGTTCGGCGTCAAGCTCCGCTTCCAGAAGACGAAGGGCCGGGACATCCGGGCCAGCCTGTCGTTCCCCGGCAGCAAGGACGAGCAGTTCCAGTACAGGATCGTCCTGCCGCGGAACTCGATCGAGCTCCGGCTGGGCGTCGCGACCAAGGGACGCAAGAACCTCAAGTCCGAGTTCAAGGCGAAGGACGGCCCGTTCATGCCGGGGCTGAGCCCGGCCGAGGTCCTCAAGCTGAGCAAGGAGGACGTCATCCTCGACATCATCGAGCACTACCGGGACTTCAGCTACGAGGCCGTGACCGCGGCCGATTGAGGCTGGCGGCTCGGCCGGCGGCTTATCGCGCCGCGGCCACCTTCTCGGGCCGGAGAAGGAATCGCACCTTTAGTCCTTCGGCCTTCTCGGATTCCCGGGTGATATCCTCGGTCGCCGCGTGGATCTCGGCCATGATCCGGCGGATCTCCTCCGTCGCCGCCGTGACGAACCCGGACTCGGCGGAATCGGCGGCGCTGCGACTCAGAACGTCCGTGAGGAAGACGGCCAGCTTCTCGTAGAGCCCGACGAGCCGCATCGTCCCTTCAACGAGCGGCCTGAGCTTCGCCGCCTCCGCCGTGCCCAGTTCCGCCGCGGCCGCCCGGTCGTCCTCCTCGAACTGGGCCAGCGCTTCCCGGAACCTCTCGGAGAGCGCGGAGAGCCCGGCCATCGCGTCCACCCAGTCGGCTTCCGAGCTTGAGGGATAGGCGCTTACCGTTTTCCAGAGCCTGCGGGAGGCGTCGCCCAGGCTTTCCGTGAAGTGGAATCGGCCCAACACATAATCCTTGACCGTCGTTTCGACGAGGACAGGTTTGCGGGCGGCCCTGAGCCGTTCGAGGTCCGCGGGCTCGGCCTTGGCCGCCCGGAAATCCTCGACGTCGAACTCTTCCGTGAACGAGTCATCGCCCCCCAGAACGCGGACCATCTTGGCCACGGCGCCGGGGACCGCGTCGCTCGTCCAGATCGTGATCATCGTCCGGTCGACGAGCCCGCCGTACTCGAATCTCCTCCATTCGGTCGGGAGCCTGACGCCTTTCGCATCGAGGTCTTCGACGCCCTGGCCAGTGATATCCTGCCACGCACCCCGCAGGACGCTGACCGGGTTGAAACTGAGCTGGCCGCCGAAGAGATCGTCCGCGCCGAACCCGGCCGAGGCGGCGCGGAACTCGAAGCGGGACCGCTGAAGAGGCATGACCTTCCCGGGATCCGTTCCCGTAGCTGAGGCGGCGGGCCATTCCCGGTATTCCAGGATGACGGAGTCCGGGCTGACGTCCTCGAGGGTGATCGTCTTCAGCATCTCCTGTGAGGAATGGGCGGACTTCATGCGATAGCGGAACGTGACGTACGCGCCCGGCTTGAACCGGCTCCAATGGGAGTAGCCGCTCTGGCGCCAGACGCGGTAGGCCGACGCCGCGGCCTCCGGGCCGGCGGTCGGGCCTCCTGCATCGCTCGCGGGCTCCGCGGGAGGGGCCGGGGGCCCGTTAAGCGTGACGATGGCCTTTTTCCCCTCGAACCTGATCTTCACCGGATAGCTCCGGGCCACCATATTGCGGAACAGGGGCACGGTCCTCTCAAGACCCTCGCGGCTTCTGCAGGTAAGAACGAAGATGGCCGCCCCGCTCGGGTAAGGGGCATAGGCGACGCACTCGAAGCTGGGGTAGGTCCCGCCCGAGTAGCCGCGGACCTCGGCCTTCCCGCCGCTGCGCAGGGCGATGGGCTCGAGCTCTTCGACCCTGATGCCAAGGAATTCCTTCTTGAATCGGGCAACGTCCGAGAAGATGAACTCCTCGAACGTCTTATCCGGAGGGAACTTGTCCACGTTGACGTACATCACTTCGAGGGCTTTCTTCCACGACGATCCCTGCGGATACATGACGCAGTGCGTACCCTGGGGAATCCCGCTCTTATTGTCGAGCACCCAGCCCGCCGGCGCCGCGACCTTGACGCCGAGGTCGCCGCTATAAGGAATGCCGCCGGCGGCCTGCGCGTCCGGCGGGGGTTCCTCCTCCGGCTCCTCGCGGGCCTTGACCTTGATCCGGATGTCGAACTTTCCCCACCAGGGATACCGGGGCGGCTTAGGATACTCTGCGGCGGCGAACTTCGGCCTCAAACAGTCCGCGACGTGCGTTTCCGGCCAGGCCAGGACCTCCTCCGCCCTCCCGGACCTTCCGATGCGAACGAGAAGCGTGAATGGCCCGAAGGCCGTGCCGCCGACCTGTGTCGCGCAGCGGGAGAGCTCCGATGCGAGCCAGGGGCCGGCGCTTTCGTTCATCTTCTTCTCGTAGGCCTTGCCCTTTTTCGATGCGAGCCCGGCCTCCGCGGCCTTGAGGGCGGCCTGGAAATCCGCCGGCGGAACGAGAGGCGTTTCGACCTGGCCCGGGGCGGGCCTGGCCGTCTCCTGACCAGGGTAGAGGGGTGAAGCGATGATCGCTCCCGGCCATACGCTCGCGGCCGCGATAATGGAGAACGCGACTGGGATAAGGAACGCCGCGCGCCGGACGGCCTTCTTGCCTACCATTTTGCTGCCCCCGGAACGCGACTATATACTCGCCAAGCGGCGCGCGTCAACTCCCTCTGAACGTGAACCGCGGTCGGCCGCGCGTTGTCTCTCCGCAGACGCGACGCCCCGCGATGCAGCGAGCGGCGAAGGATTCGATACAGCCTGAGTTCGACGGCGAGGCCGCGCGGCGCCCTGTCCCTACTTCAGCCCGTTGATGACTTCCAGGACCTTGAACAGGTAATCGTAGCTCGGGCGGTCGACCGTGCTCTGGCCCATGTACTTGAACAGGAGCTTGCCGTTCTTGTCGACGATGAAAACGCTCGGGATGTTCTGGTCGGCCTTGCCCCCGTTCCATTCCGTCTGGAAGAGGCCAAGTTTCTTCGAGAAGGCGTGATCGCCGTCGACGAGGACGGGGAACGGGTCTAGGATCTCACCTTTCTTCAAGCTGTAGTCGTCGGGGAAGATCTGGCGCCAGCGCTCCATGCGCCGCTTGCCGGCCGCGTCGAGCTTGGCCGGGTCGGCCGGGTTCTTTGTCTCCCGGATCTTCTCGAGCTGGCCGGGCAGGGCCTCGAGCCAGGCCTGGACGGTCTCGCGCGGGTAGGGGAAGACGACGAGGACCTGGACGTTGTACCTCTTCTGGATCTGCTGGGCCTTCTCGAGCTCGGCCAGCTCGACGTACCGGTAGTTGCAGATCGTGCACCAATAGTTCGGGGCCGCATAGCCGCGCGGGAAAATGATCAGGACGTTCTTGCCCTTGAACTGCGAGAGCGACACGCTCCCGCCCTGGTAGGCGGGCAGGGTGAAGTCCGGCATCGGCTGCTCGATGATGGCCGGCTGGACCTCGGGCGGCTTCGGCTGGGCCTGTTGCGCCTGCGGCGTCTGGGCCTGGCCGGCGAAGGCCGGAACGGCCAGGGCGGCGAACAGGGCGAGAGCGATGACGGTCGTCATGCGCTTCATTCGGAACATGCGGACACCTCCTTGAGGCGGATGGGGAGCATTAAAGACCATCGGTCCAAAAAAGGCAAGCCGAGGGAGAGCGGCGCCGCGCCGGAGCGCGACCATTACGGGATCCTCCTGTCCCGCCCGGGCCCGTGGCCCAGGTCCCGGCTGGCCATCTTAAGGGTCAGCTGGATCCGGACCCTGGCCACCTCGGGGTCGGGCTCGTCCGTGACGAGGATGCCGTTCAGCCCGCTCCAGCCGAAGTAGAATCTTCGCCCCGCCACGGTCTGGCCTTGCATGATCTCATGCAGGACGGTCACGCCGAGGAGATACTCGCCGAACAGGCCGAGGACGTCGTTCCAGAGGCCCCTCGGCGGCTCCTTGAAACGGATGAGGACGAGCTTGGACCCCCCCGGGCCGTATTTCACCGAATAGGCCTCGGCCCGCCCCTCCTTGAATCCCCAGAAATCGGCGCCGAGGAGGGGCGATTCATTCGCCGCCGCGGCGCCGCCGCAGATATAGCGCTCGCTCCCCCGGATGAGGTTGAATTCGGGCATGCAGAAGAAGGCGCGCGGCAGAAGCGTGTCGCCGGCGGGGAGATGGCGGTCGAGGGACATGGCGAACGCCGCGACCTCGTCCTGCGTGCACCCGGCGGCGAGGATGTTGGCGTAGAGGTCGCCCTTGACCATGTTCGTTTGCTCGCGGCCGAGCCAATGGGTCGTCCGGATCGAGGGCGAGACGGGCTCGTTGCCCTCGCGCCGGGTCGAGAAGATGCCGAAGGCCGCGGCCGGGGAGGCCATCTGGTAGAGCTCGAGCGTGATCTCCTTGTCACCTTCCGGCTTTTCGGGCAGGAACCGGTAGACCCAAAGGTCCCGGAAGCCGTACTGGAGGAAGATCTCGGCCCCGCCGTCGACGTAGCCGTAGAGGGAGTCCCCGGCGAACGCCCGCGGCGCCTCGGTCAGGACCCAACCGGCGATGCCGGCCGTCCCCATGAAGTCGGGCGGGAAGTGCCGCCGGGCGGGCGCGGCCGGGGCGGCCTGCGCGCCGGCGGCCGACTGTCCGGCCCCGGAGGCCGCCGTTGCGGCCGGGAAGGCGAACGTCGACGGAACGCCGAGACAAAGGGATATAGACACGACCGCCAGGACGGCCGTGGCCGCAGGGACTCGAGCGGGCTTCCTGCTCATCGCCGCTCCCCCTCCGCAGACCGGCCCCGCCGGGCTTTGGGTCAAGTCTCCGCGGGCCGAGTCCTTCATTTGGTGACTTTTCCAATATAGGCCCAAGCGGGCAAAAAGGCAAAGAAAGGGGAAATCGTCTATGATAGAGAGGATGAAAAACCAGCTCAGAACCCGCCTCGCCGCTTGGCCCGCCCTCCTGGCGCCCGTCCTGGTTTTCGCCGCCCTCCTGGCTTCTCCCGCCTCGCACGCCTGGAGCAGGCCCCAGGCCGCCGCCCCGCAGGCCGACCCGTTCGCCCTCGACCGGAAGATCCCCGTCGACCCGAAGATCACGGTCGGCACGCTCCCGAACGGCCTCCGCTACTACATCCGCGAGAACAAGGAGCCGAAGGACCGGGCCGACCTCCGCCTCGTCGTCAACGCCGGCTCGGTCCTCGAGGACGAGGACCAGCGCGGCCTGGCTCACTTCGTCGAGCACATGGCTTTCAACGGCTCGAAGCACTTCCCGCGCCAGAAGTTCATCGATTTCATGCAGTCGATCGGCATGCGCTTCGGACCCGACCTCAACGCCTTCACCGGCTTCGACGAGACGACCTACATGCTCCGGATCCCGACCGACTCGCCCGAGATCATCCGGACGGCCCTCCTCATCATGGAGGACTGGGCCCACGACCTGACCTTCGACGAGAAGGCCATCGACAAGGAGCGGGGCGTCATAACCGAGGAATGGCGGCTGGGCCAGGGCGCCGAGGCGAGGATGCGGGACAAGCAGTTCCCCGTCCTCTTCCGCGGCTCGCGCTACGCCGAGCGCCAGCCGATCGGGAAGAAGGAGACGATCGAGAGCTTCAAGCCGGAGACGCTCAAGCGCTTCTACCGGACGTGGTACCGGCCGGACCTCATGGCCGTCATCATCGTCGGCGACTTCGACCGGGCCCGCATGGAGGAGCTCGTCCGGAAGCAGTTCTCCGGGATCCCGCGCGACCCCAAGGCGCCGCCGCGGCCCGTCTATCCCGTTCCCGACCACGACGAGACGCTCGTCGCCGTGGCCACGGACAAGGAGGCCTCGCGGAGCACGGTCGCCGTCTTCCACAAGCTCCCGCTCCGCGACCAGAGCACGATCGGCGCCTACCGCCAGCGGACGGTCGAGATGCTCTTCAACGCCATGCTCAACAACCGGCTCAATGAGATCGCCCAGAAACCCGACCCGCCGTTCCTCGGCGCCGCCGCGAGCGAGGAGCGCTTCGTCGCCTCGAAGGAGCTCTTCGCCCTCTCCGCGCTCGTCCCCGAGGGCGGCATCCTCCGCGGCCTGCGGGCCCTCTACGCGGAAGGGGAGAGGGTGGGGCGCTTCGGCTTCACCGCGACCGAGTTCGACCGCCAGAAGCGGGACATCGCCCGCTTCTACGAGCGGGCCCTGGTCGAGAAGGAGACGGAGGACTCGTCCGACTTCGCCGAGGAGTTCACCCGGAGCTTCCTCGAGGGCGAGCCCATCCCCGGCATCGAGTACGAGCACACCCTCCAGTCCCATTTCATGCCTGGGATCGCGCTCGACGAGGTCGACCGCCTGGCCCGGGAATGGATGACCGAGCGCAACCGCGTCATCATGGTCAACGCCCCGGACAAGCCGTCGGCCAAGGTCCCGGACGCCGCCGCGCTCCTGGCCGTCCTCGAGGACGTCCGGAAGGAGGAGCTCGCCGCCTACAAGGACACGGTTAGCGACGCGCCGCTCCTGGCCGCGCCGCCGGCGCCCGGGGAGATCGTCTCGGCGCGGACGGTCGAGGCGGCCGGCGTCACCGAATGGACGCTCTCGAACGGCGTGCGCGTCGTCCTCAAGCCGACGAAGTTCAAGGAGGACGAGATCCTCCTGAAGGCCACGAGCCCGGGCGGGATCTCGCTCGCCCCGGAGGACGACCTCATCCCCGCCAACACGGCCGACGACGTCGTCTCCCAGGGCGGGCTGGACGGCTTCAGCGAGGTCGAGCTCCAGAAGAAGCTCGCCGGAAAGACCGTCCGCCTGTCGCCCCTCATCGGCGAGCTCGAGGAGGGGCTCTCGGGCAGCGCCTCGCCGAAGGACGCGGAGACCCTCTTCCAGATGATCTACCTGACGTTCACCGCGCCGCGGGCCGACGCGGCCGTCTTCGAATCGTTCAAGGCCCAGCTCAAGGCCGTCCTCGAGAACCGGGTCAAGGACCCGCAGGCCGTCTTCACGGACGCCCTAAGGAACACGCTCCAGCGCGACCAGCCCCGCTTCCGGGCCATGACCGTGGACGAGATCCCCCGCATGGACCTCGAGAAGTCCATGGCCTTCTACAAGGACCGGTTCGGCGACGCGGGCGACTTCACCTTCGTCCTCGTCGGCAACCTGGACCCCGAGACGATCAAGCCCCTCGTCCTCCGCTATCTCGCCAGCCTGCCGGCGCGCGGCCGCAAGGAGACCTGGAAGGACTGGCGCGTCCCGCCGCCCGAGGGCGTCGTCAAGCGGGCGGTCGTCAAGGGCCTCGAGCCGAAGAGCCTGGAGGCCATCGTCTTCTCCGGGCCCTTCAAGAGGACGATGGAGAACCGGCTGGCCCTGCGCGCGGCCTCGCAGGTCCTCGAGACGCGGCTGAGGAAGGTCCTGCGGGAGAAGCTGGGCGAAACCTACGACGTCTCCGTCCAGCCGCTCTCCTACAAGATCCCCACCGAAGAGTACCGGGTGATGATCGACCTCGGCGCCGACCCCAAGCGGATCGATTCCATGACCAAGGTCATCTTCAAGGAGATCCGCAAGCTCCAGGACAAGGGGCCGAACGAGCGCGAGGTCGCCGACGCGCGGACGGCCGAGTCCCGCGATTACGAGCTCAACGTCCGGGAGAACGGCTGGTGGCTGTCCGAGCTCGTCGAGCGCTACCGGCTCGGCGAGGACCCGGCGGAAGCGCTGCGCTTCCCGGAGACGCTCTCGGCCCTGTCGGCGCGGGCGGTCCAGGCCGCGGCCGGGATGTACTTCAACCCCAAGCGCTACGTCCAGGTCACGCTGTATCCGGAGAAAAAGCCGGCCGCCGCGACCCATTAGGCCGGGCGCCACACGCGTGAATTATTAAGAGGGACAATCCCCCCGGAGGGGATTGTCCCTCTTAATAATTCTAGTCTCGGGCCGGTTGACTTTGCGCCTTGGCGGGCCGATACTCGAGCCGCGGGGGAAAGGAGGCCGGATGCGAGTGATCGCGACCGCACGGAGAAGAGCCGCCGCCCTCGTCCTGTGTCTTGCCGCCTGCCTGACGCCCCAGGCCTGCACATCCGACCAGAGCGCGCCCGGGAAAGAACCTGCGCCTGCTGCCGCTCCCTCCCGTCAGGCGTCCGCGGTGCTCGAAGGGAAGATCGCCTTCCTCGAGGGCGTCCTGAACCGGCGAACCGTGGCGGCGCGCCTTCTCGGCGACCTGACCGTGGCCCTGCCGGGCCGGGTCTGGCCGACGGAGGTCGCTTATGACGGCCGCGCGGTCCGGGTCAAGGGCCGGGCCCCGTCGAACGACCTCGTCGCGGACTACGTTTCGGGACTCGGGCGGAGCGCCGTCCTGACCGACGTGAGCCTCGTCTCGTCGGCCCAATGGGGGACCCGGAACACCGGTTATGTGGAATTCGAGGTCCAGGCGTCCGTGCGCGAAGATCGTGCGGAAAATGCCCGGGAGCCGGGCCCCGGCCGGAACTCCGAGTCTTCCGACGCGCTCAGCCGGCGCTTGGAGGAGCTTGAAAAGGTCATTGCGGCTCCCACGGGGACCGCCGGCGCCCTGCGCGGCCTGCAGAACGCCGCCAACGACGCGCGCCTCGCCGTGACCACGTTCGCCCCGGGGGCCCAGGCGCCGGGAGAGTTCTACAGCGAGTGGCCCGTCTCGATCGTGGTCGCGGGGAGCCGCGAGGCCCTCGGGAGATATCTCGAGAGGATCGGCGTCCTGCCGCGACCCTGGCTCGTCGACAGATTTTCCTTCCGGACGGAGTCGGAAGGCGAACCGCGCTCGCCCATCAGCGCCTCGATCATGCTCCGCACTTATCTCCCGCGGGGCACGAGCCTGGCCCGCGGCCGTTAGAGCTCCGTCCGTCCGCAACCCTTCCGCCCGCCGCTCCGTCTATAATGATGCGGGAGTATTCCGCGAAAGGAGCGTCCGCATGAAGCCTGCCGCCCGGAAATCCCTCTCGACCGCCGTCCTCGCGCTCTCCGCGCTGTTCGCCCTGGCCGCCGCGCCCGCGCCCGACCCGC